>CANBUY010000155.1 GCA_947372745.1 Comamonadaceae bacterium
GCAAACGGAGAGTAAAACCTGCCGGTCACTGGCAGAAATGGCTCTCTCCGCAGTCCGCAAGAACCCGCAGAAACCCGCGCAAACACGCGGTAATAGGCAAAAAAAAGCCAACCGGTTAGGGTTGGCTTTTAAGGTATTGGTGGAGCTGGGGGGATTTGAACCCCCGTCCGCAAGCCTTGTTCGGGCAGATCTACATGTTTAGTGGTCTGATTTGAGTCTCGCCACTTGTATCGCGCAGCCACACGCTATACAAGACGCCAGTACCCTATTGTCTTGCCCCGGGGTAAGGTACCCAGCCCAGAGCCAGCCGATGAAATTATCTTTACAGCCGGGAGCTTCTAAATTGCTTTAGAAACCCCTTGCCCAGCCCATCGGCCTGCTGTTGTAAAGCTCACTGGCAATTAAGCAGCGAGTGCGAAACGTTCGTCGTTTGCAGTTAGTTTGTTTGAATCTGATTTAAGAGCACATTCAGCTCTACATGCACCACACCGCGTCCGAACCCACGTCGAAACCAATGCAGCCCCAAGATAGGTATTTTAAGCCTTGGCAAGCAATTTCAATAGCCCCTGAGGAGAATTAATTATGGAGTGAGCTCCCCACATCGTGGGATCGGCTTTTTCACCCAGATAACCATAGGTAGCAGCTACCGTCATCATGCCCGCAGCCAAGCCGGCCACGATGTCGCGCTCGTCATCTCCCACATACAGACAATGACCAGGGTCAATGGCGAGCCTTCTGGCCGCCTCAAAAAGTGGCTCCGGATGAGGCTTTGCATAAGGCGTTGTGTCACCGCTAACAATGGCTTTGGCAGTGTCAAACAAGGGCATTGCCCGAGTTAAGGGATCTGTGAACCGGGCTGACTTGTTGGTGACTACACCCCAGAGCAAATTTTTAGCGTCCAAATGGGCGATCAATTCAGCGATGCCGTCGAAAACGTAGGTGTTTTGCGTCATGGAGCGTTCATAGTTCTGAAAAAACTCTTCCTTCATCGACGCAAAATCGGCATGATCAGGCGTCATGCCAAAGGCAACGCCAATCATGCCGCGGGCACCTGCTCCGGCCATTGAGCGGTAGCTCGACTGAGGGAGTGAACTCATGCCTCGATCCTGGCGCATTTTGTCTGCAGCCGCACCCAAATCGGGGGCGCTGTCTATCAAAGTGCCGTCCAGATCAAAAAGGACCGCCCGTATATTGGGAAATTTGGCTTCAATCAACGTCACAGCAACTTACCCATAGGTTTTTGGGTTGCCAGTAAATAATTGACACTCGCGTCATCACTCATCCAGTAACGCTTGGTGATGGGGTTGTATTCCATGCCACGGGTATGTCGAAGGTCTAATTCGGCAGAACGGCAGTAACTGGCCAACTCGCTGGGCCGAATCATCTTGGCATACTCATGCGTCCCCTTTGGTAGCAAGTTCAACACATACTCAGCGCCCACAATAGCCAATAAAAACGACTTGGGATTTCGATTCAATGTGGAGAAAAATACCCATCCACCTGGCTTGACCAAGGCTGAGCAAGCTCGCACCACCGAGGCGGGGTCTGGCACATGCTCAAGCATTTCCATGCAAGTGACCACATCAAAAGTGCCCGGCTGCTCTTCTGCCAAAGCTTCCGCACTCACCTCTCGGTAATTCACATTGGGCGTTTGCGCCTCCAAGGCATGTAGTTGGGCAACCCTTAGGGCTTTACTTGACAAATCGATGCCACTAACGTGAGCTCCAGCACGAGCCATCGCATCTGACAGGACGCCGCCGCCACAACCGACATCCAGAACCTTCTTGTCGCTCAACGGGCAAAGCGAATTGATCCATGCCAACCGCAGGGGATTAATTTGGTGCAACGGGCGGAACTCACCCTCCAGATCCCACCAGCGATGGGCCAAGTCAGAAAATTTTGCCAGCTCGGCAGGATCAGCATTCAATTTTGTAGTCATGGGATGATTATCTGCAAAATACAAATGGCATTCTTTGTATGAGGCATACAAAACTTACCAAAACAAAAAACCCCGCAACAGCGGGGTTTTTTAAGTGGCGGTTTTAAAGCCGCCGATTGGACTTAACCTAGGCTATTAGTTAGCGCGAGTTCCAACCACTTCAATTTCAACGCGACGGTTTTTGGCTTGGCCTTCTTTGGTCTTGTTGTCAGCAACAGGTTGCTTCTCGCCTTTACCTTCGGTGTAAACACGATTTTTCTCGATACCTTTAGACACCAAGTAAGCTTTTACAGCTTCTGAACGCTTGACAGACAGTTTTTGGTTGTAAGCATCGGTTCCCACTGAATCGGTATGACCGACAGCAATGATGACTTCAAGATTGATGCCCTTGACCTTGCCAACCAAGTCATCCAATTTAGCTTTGCCTTCGGCCTTCAGAACCGATTTGTCAAAGTCAAAGAATGCGTCAGCAGCGTAAGTCACCTTGGTAGCTGCAGGTGGCTGAGGAGCGGGTGCAGGAGCTGGCGCAGCTTTTGGAGCTACTGGTGCAGGAGCTGGTTCAGCTTTTGGAGCGACTGGTGCAGGAGCGGCAACAGGTGCTGGAGCAACAATGGCGCCATCGCAACCAACAGCTGCGGTTGCAGGTGTCCAGTTGGCATCGCGCCAGCAAAGACCTGTTGAGTTTTTCCAAACATCACCAGAGGCATTGCGCCAGTTGTCAACAGATTGAGCGCCAGCAACGGTTGCAAGTGCTGCGGTAGCAATGATCATTGCAACTTTATTTAATGTCTTCATAGTTCTCCTTATGGGGGAAAAGCCGCAGCAGCGCTGCGATTGTTTGTAACTCGTTAAAGATGCCTATCATCCAGAACGATAAACCCATTGTGCCACAGGCTTTTTACCTGACGATACGGAAACGACCGCTTTTGCGCTTCCTCAGTAAAAACCAACAAAAATTCGCATTTCAGCGTCGCGTAGAAGATACAGGGCAGCCCCTTAGAATACGGGGTTGCTTTTGACACCGCCAGACACGACCGCACCATGACTCAGTTCGCCAAAGAAACCCTGCCCATCAGTCTTGAAGAGGAAATGCGCCGGAGCTACCTCGATTACGCCATGAGCGTTATTGTTGGCCGCGCCCTGCCTGACGCGCGGGATGGCCTCAAGCCCGTGCACCGTCGTGTACTGTTTGCGATGCACGAGCTCAGCAATGACTGGAATCGCCCCTATAAGAAGTCAGCACGTATTGTGGGCGACGTCATCGGCAAGTACCACCCCCACGGAGATCAGTCGGTGTACGACACGATTGTTCGGATGGCGCAGGACTTCTCTATGCGCCACATGCTGGTAGACGGCCAAGGCAACTTCGGCTCGGTTGACGGCGACAACGCTGCTGCGATGCGGTACACCGAAATCCGCTTATCCAAAATTGCCCATGAACTCCTGGCCGACCTGGATAAGGAAACCGTTGATTTCGGTCCCAACTACGACGGCTCAGAAAAAGAACCCTTGGTCATGCCCACACGCTTGCCCAATTTGCTCATCAACGGTTCTGGCGGCATTGCGGTGGGCATGGCGACCAACATCCCACCTCACAATTTGAATGAAGTGGTCGACGCCTGCATGTATTTGCTGCGCAACCCCCTGGCCTCTATTGATGAGCTGATGGAGATCATTCCTGCACCTGACTTTCCGACCGCCGGCATTATTTACGGAATAAATGGCGTCAAAGACGGTTACCGGACCGGTCGTGGCAAGGTGGTGATGCGTGCCAAATGCCACTTTGAAGACATTGACAAAGGTCAGCGCCAGTCCATCATCGTGGATGAACTGCCCTACCAGGTCAACAAGAAAACGCTGCAAGAACGCATGGCCGAGTTGGTCCATGAAAAGAAAATTGAGGGCATCAGCCACATCCAGGACGAGTCTGACAAGTCGGGCATGCGTCTGGTAATTGAACTCAAACGCGGCGAAGTGCCCGAAGTGGTGCTCAACAACCTGTACAAGCAAACGCAGTTGCAAGACACGTTTGGCATGAACATGGTGGCCCTGATTAACGGCCAACCCAAGCTATGCAATCTGAAAGACTTGATTGAAGTCTTTTTGCAGCACCGCCGCGAAGTGGTCACACGTCGCACCGTGTTCAACCTGCGCAAAGCTCGCGAGCGTGGTCATGTGCTGGAAGGCTTGGCGGTCGCTTTGGCAAATATTGACGAATTTATCGCCATCATCCGCAGCGCCCCCACACCACCGGTGGCCCGCGTAGAGCTCATGTCAAAGCCGTGGGACAGCAAACTGGTGCGCGAAATGCTCACCCGTGTCCGCGCCGATGGCGGCTCAGTCAATGCGGATGACTACCGCCCAGATGGTTTGGAGAAAACCTACGGCATGGGGGCTGATGGCTTGTACCGTTTGTCTGAGACTCAAGCGCAAGAAATTCTGCAGATGCGCTTACAACGCCTTACCGGCTTGGAACAAGACAAAATTGTGGCTGAATACAAAGAAGTCATGGGCGAGATCGAAGACTTGCTTGACATTTTGTCCAAGCCTGAGCGTGTCTCCATCATCATCACCGAAGAACTCACGGCCATCAAAACCGAGTTCGGCCAAACCAAGCTTGGTGCTCGCCGCAGCTTGGTCGAGCACAGCTCGTATGACCTGAGCACCGAAGACCTGATCACACCCACCGACATGGTGGTCACCCTCTCGCACAGCGGCTACATCAAGAGCCAGCCTTTGAGTGAATACCGGGCGCAGAAACGCGGCGGGCGTGGCAAACAAGCCACCGCCACCAAAGAAGACGATTGGGTCGACCAACTCTTTATTGCCAACACGCACGATTACATCCTGTGCTTCAGCAATCGGGGCCGCCTGTACTGGCTCAAGGTGTGGGAAGTCCCACAAGGCTCGCGCGGTTCGCGCGGCCGCCCTATCGTCAATATGTTCCCGCTGCAAGAAGGCGAAAAAATCAACGTCGTGTTGCCGCTGACAGGCGACAAGCGCAGCTTTCCGGCCGATCAATATGTGTTCATGGGAACCTCGATGGGCACGGTCAAAAAGACCGCGCTGGACGAGTTCAACAACCCACGTAAAAGTGGAATCATTGCCGTCAATCTGGATGACGGCGACTACCTGATTGGTGCTGCGCTGACCGACGGCAAGCACGACGTGATGTTGTTCAGCGACGGCGGCAAAGCCGTGCGCTT
>CANBUY010000156.1 GCA_947372745.1 Comamonadaceae bacterium
TCCAGCCGGTCACTCGGCCATCCTGCCCCTTCCAAAACAAACCATGATGCACAAAAATGGCCTGGGCATCTGCCGAAATGGCGGCTTCAATCAAGGCCCGACTGGCCGTCACGCCCGACACCATCTTGCGCACCCGATCGCATCCCTCGACCTGCAAACCGTTGGGGCCGTAGTCCCGAAAGCGCTCAGGCTGCAGCAAGTCATCGAATGATTTTAAAAGTTGGGGGCGATCAATCATGGATAAGCATTAAATGGAGTTGACGGGCATCGTATCAAAGCCCGGCGCCCAAAGTGCGCATGATCAACAGCGGGCTCTTTTTCAATAGGCAACACCGGGGTTTAAGGACACTGGTGGGGCGTGAAAAATAGCCAAGACCTACAATGAAATGTCTGATTTCCAGCCTTCCAACTATGTCAGCATGAAACCGATACATTCATGAAAAAACTTTGGGTTTTATTTTCTCAAACGGTCACCGTTTTTGTGGCGGCCTACTTCGTCGTCGCCACACTCAAACCTGACTGGCTGCAGCGTCAACCGACAAAGTCTGTTGACGGCGTGGCGCTTTTACAGTCGCCTGACCTCAGCCCCGGCGAGGTACCAGCGGGCAGCTTCAGACTGGCAGCTAAAAAGTCTTCAGCGGCGGTCGTCAGCATTAACACCAGCAAGGCGGCCAACAAGAACGCCCACAGCAATGACCCCTGGTTCAAGTTTTTCTACGGAGAGCAGGGCAACGCCCCGCAGGTCGGTCTCGGCAGCGGAGTCATCGTCAGTGCCAGCGGATACATTCTGACCAACAACCATGTGGTTGAAAGTGCCGATGACATTGACGTCGTCCTCAATGACGGCCGCCACGCCAAAGCGAAAATCATCGGTACCGACCCTGATTCAGACCTGGCGCTCTTAAAGATCGACTTGGACCGCTTGCCCGTCATTGTTCTGGGTAACTCGGATTCACTCCAGGTGGGCGATCAGGTGCTGGCCATTGGCAACCCATTTGGCGTAGGGCAGACCGTGACCGGGGGCATTGTCAGCGCTTTGGGGCGCAACCAATTGGGCATTAACACCTTTGAGAACTTCATCCAAACTGATGCGGCCATCAACCCGGGCAACTCCGGGGGAGCGCTGGTGGACACGCAAGGCAACTTGTTGGGCATCAACACCGCCATTTATTCCCGATCAGGGGGCAGCTTGGGCATTGGGTTTGCCATTCCGGTGACCACGGCCAAATGGGTCATGGAAGGCATCGTCAAGGATGGACGGGTGACGCGCGGGTGGATTGGCGTGGAACCCAACGAATTGTCGCCCGAACTGGCAGAGACCTTTGGTACCAAAGCCACACAAGGCGTGGTTATTGTGGGCGTTTTACAAAATGGGCCGGCGGCCAAATCAGGCATTCGCCCTGGCGATGTCATTTTGAGTGTGGCCAACAAGCCTGTGTCTAATGTGTCTGAGCTTCTCAGCGGCGTGGCCAACCTCAAGCCAGGGACCCCATCAAAGTTCAAGCTCCTTCGACGCGATGAAAAAGTAGAAATTGATGTGACGCCGGGCGTTAGGCCCAAACCGCGCGAGGTCAAGCCTTAAAAGGCACGACACGATGAAGCTTAATTAAACCTTGGCTTCTGGAGTTTCTGGGCTAACTTCAGGCGCTTGAGTGTGTTTGATGAACACTTGGGCAGAAATAATACCGATCTCATAAAGCAGGTACATGGGCACCAGCAAGGCAATCATGGAGACAGGATCGGGAGGCGTGACCAAGGCTGACACGGCAGCAGCGCCTACGATGAAATAGGTCCGGAAACTCTTGAGCTGCACCACCGTCACGATGCCCATGCGCGCCAGGATCACCACCACGATGGGGACTTCAAAAGCCACACCAAAAGCGATGAACATGGTGATGACAAAGTCAAGATACGCTTCAATATCAGGACTCACCGCCACCGAGATGGGCGCCATTTTCTGGATGGCTGGAAAAGCCTGTCCAAAAACAAAGAAATAACAAAAAGCAGCGCCGGTGTAAAACAGGATGGTGCTGGCAGCGACCAGCGGCATCACGAGTTTCTTTTCGTGCTTGTAGAGCCCTGGTGCCACAAAGGCCCAGATTTGGTAAAGAATCCAAGGCAAAGACACCCCAATGGCCGCCAAAACGGACACCTTGATGGGCACCAAAAAGGGCGACACCACCCCGACGGCGATCATCCGGGAACCTTCTGGCAGGGACTTCACCAAGGGCATGGCGAGCAAGTCATACAAGTGCGAGGGGCCGGGATAAAAAAGCAAGACCGCCAAAACCGCCGCCACACCATACAGCGCGTGCAATAGCCGGTCACGGAGTTCAAATAGATGTTGGACGAACGGTTGCTCGGTACCGGCAAGTTCGTCTTCTTTGTTGACAGAGTCGGTCATCAGCTAATTTTCGAAGGTCGGTACCGGGCAACGCGGGCTGCCCCCGACATGGCGTTGGTGCGGGTGCCTGTACGGGATTTGTACCAGCTTGGGATAGCGCCCTGTTTGAGACGCCATTTCTTTTTGGGGTGTTTGTAAACCGGCGAAATCTCGCTGGCGTACGAAGTACTGGAGGCACCATCCGTGGCTTCCGACCAGCTTTTCTCGAAATCAGCTGCACTGGTCTGGATGGAGTTTTCCACATCCCGCGCTGCGTTTTCGACGGTGTCTTTCATTTTTTTCAGCTCGTCCAACTCCATGGAACGGCTGACTTCACTTTTGACATCGGCGACATAACGGCGTGCGCGCCCAATCAAGGTACCGATGGTTTTAGCCAAGCCGGGCAACTTGTCGGGCCCAATGACCACCAAGGCAATCCCGCCAATGATGGCGAGTTTGGTTATACCAATGTCAATCACTTAAATGCACTCATCACGCCTTGGTCTTGGCTTCAACGTCAATCGTTTCCTTGGCCGCCGCAGTGCTTGAGGCCACTTGCTGGGCAGGCGGCGCAGGGGTGCTGGCGGCTTCAGCCGATTTGTCTGTGCCGTCTTTCATGCCATCTTTGAAACCTTTAACCGCACCGCCCAAGTCTGAGCCGATGTTGCGAAGCTTTTTAGTCCCAAAAATCACAATGATGATGACCAAAAAAATGATCAAGTGTGTGGTTGAAAATCCCATGAATCTCTCCTATCTGGAACAGCAGATTTTAGACTGCGAAGTCGTTAAGCAACGATGAACTGCTGATTTTGCCTTGAAATCAGGACTTAATCCAAGGCCTTGGTCCACCCATGACATGGATGTGGAGGTGATGCACCTCCTGCCCCCCCTCTGCCCCTGTGTTGCTCAGCATCCTAAATCCCCCATCTGGGTAAGGATTACAGCCTTCTTGTAGGGCCAGCTTTGAAGCCAGCACCATCATTCGGCCCAACAGGCCTACATGCGCCTCGCCCACATGCGCCAGAGACGAAATGTGAACTTTGGGAATCATCAAAAAATGAACCGGTGCCCAAGGGTGAATGTCGTGGAAGACAAAAATTTCATCGTCCTGGTAGACCACTTTAGAGGGGATTTTTCCCTCCACAATTTTGCAAAACAGGCAATCGGGGTCGGTATGGCCCAAATGATCGTGGGCTTGAGGGGTCAAACTGAGGCTCATGGGTTTTCTGCCTCACGCGCCAAGACCTTGCGCAAGGCCTTCTCTTCAATCCCGCTGGTGCCCAAACGGCGGTCCAACTCGTTCACCACATCGGCGGGCGTCAGCCCATAGTGGGCCAGCGCAATCATGCAGTGAAACCACAAATCGGCTACTTCGTAGACAATTTTTGTTTTATCGCCGCCGTAGTCAGCGTCCTTGGCCGCCATCACCACTTCGGTGGCTTCTTCGCCAATTTTCTTCAAAAAAGCCTCAGGCCCCTTGTCGAGCAAACGTGCGACGTAGCTGGCCGTGGGGTCGCCCCCATTTTTGGGCAAACGGCTTTCAATCACCTGCGCGAGATGAGCCAGTGAATCAGAGGAATTCGTCATGGGGAACCTGTTGATTATTTGTAAATGGTTTGCGGGTCTTTCAAGACCGGCTCGGTGACTTTCCACTCGCCCTGCTCGTAGACACTAAAAAAACAACTGTGCCGTCCAGTGTGGCAAGCAATGCCGGGCTCGTGCCCGAGTTGGGTGACCTTGAGCAAAATCACATCGTTGTCGCAGTCCATGCGAATTTCATGCACTTTTTGCACATGGCCCGACTCTTCACCCTTGTACCAAAGCTTGTTGCGCGAGCGGCTGAAATAGACGGCCTGCCCCAGTTCGGCGGTCTTTTGCAAGGCCTCGCGGTTCATCCAGGCGAACATCAGCACGTCGTTGCTGCCCTGCTCCTGGGCAATCACCGGCACCAAGCCTTTGGAATCCCAACGAATATGCTTCAACCAGCTCACAGGCGCTTCATTTGTAGTTTGCATTTGCTTTGTTTTTTATAGCTGCTAAAGCACACTCACTGTGCCTTGCTGCCTTATTTGGCTTAAAACCGAACCGGAATGCCGCGTTCAGCCATGCGGGCTTTGGCTTGACCCACGGTGTATTCACCATAGTGGAAGATGCTGGCGGCCAGGACTGCATCGGCACCGCCGAGTTGAATGCCGTCAGCCAGGTGATCGAGGTTACCCACACCGCCTGAGGCAATCACAGGCACGTTGATGGCGTCGCTCACCGCACGGGTCAGTTCCAAATCAAAACCCGATTTGGTGCCGTCGCGGTTCATGCTGGTGAGCAAAATCTCTCCCGCACCAAAGTTGGCCATTTGGGTCGCCCAAGCCACCGCGTCCAGACCGGTATTTTTACGGCCACCGTGGCTGTAAACGTCCCAGCCCTCACCGCGCTCAAGCAAATCAGCGCCCAAGCGGCGTTTGGCATCTATGGCCACGACGATGCACTGAGCGCCGTATTTGGCCGAAGCCTCACGAATCACTTCAGGGTTGGCCAGCGCGGCTGAGTTGAAACTGGTTTTATCCGCGCCGGCATTGAGCAGTCGGCGCACGTCTTCTACGGTTCGCACACCGCCGCCCACCGTCAGGGGAATGAACACCTGAGAGGCCACGGCCTCGATGATGTGCAAAATCATGTCGCGCCCGTCGCTGGTCGCGGTGATATCGAGAAAGGTCAGCTCATCGGCGCCTTGGTCGTTGTAGCGGGCCGCGATTTCCA
>CANBUY010000157.1 GCA_947372745.1 Comamonadaceae bacterium
AACGCTGGCGCTCATGGTGGTGGCCATCATGGCCCCCACCAGCAAAAAGGCAGCCCGGCCTGCAAACCATTGGCAGGCCAGCCAGGACGCAGCGCAGACCAAAGTAAACACGAGAGCACCCACAATAGCCTCGCCATTTTTTCGCTGTCCAAACACCCGGCAAATCATGTCGTACAAAAGCCAGAACACCACCAAAAACGACAAGGCCACCAAAATCGCCGTGGAGGGCGCCCAGTCCATGCGCGATTTATCGATCAAATAGGTGCTGGCACTCCAGAGATAAGACACCGTAAAGAGTGAAAAACCCGACAACCAAGTGCTGTAGCTCTCCCAGTAAAACCAGTGCAAATGCGAGGGGAGCTTGGGCGGCGACACGTTGAACTTCACCGGGTGGTAAAACCCGCCCCCATGAACGGCCCACAACTCACCGCTGACGCCCTGTTTTTTCAAATCATCGTCGACTGGCGGAGTCAGACTGCTGTCCAGAAAAACAAAATAAAACGACGAACCAATCCAGGCAATTGCCGTGATGACGTGAACCCAGCGCAAGAGCAAGTTGGCCCAGTCAAGATAGTAGCTTTCCATCAGTCTTACCTTTTAGATAAATAAAGGCCTCAAGCGCTTTGCGCTGGCCATGTTTGTAATAGTTGAGCGGCCACCGCGACCGCGATCACCTCGGGCTCTTTGCCCACAATGCCCGGCACACCAATGGGGCAAGTCACATGGGCCAGCTCTTGTTCAGAAAAACCTCTGGCTTCAAGTCGGCGCTTAAAAGTCGCCCATTTGGTTTTGCTGCCAATCAGGCCAACATAGGGCAAATCCCCCTTCTCGCGCTGGCGCAAGAGGCAGGCCGCCACGACTTCCAAGTCTTCTGCATGGCTAAAGCTCATGATGAGCACGCGGGAGTCAGGCACCAAAGCGGCCACCGCTGAGTGAACCGGGTCCGAGTGCTCGCCGCTTACATTGGAAGGCAAACCTTCGGGAAAAACCTCATCGCGGCTGTCAATCCATGTCACGTTCAGGGGTAAGTTGGCCAAGACGCTCACCAAAGCATGGCCCACATGGCCTCCGCCAAACAGGGCCACGGGCAGTTGCTGTGGCGACAAACGCCGCACAAGGCTCTGCGCATCGGCCGCAGTCACCAATTCAAAATTCAGCGTCACTTCCCCGCCACAGCACTGGCCCAAGGCCGGCCCCAGGGCAAAGCGCACCAAGGCTTCACCGCCCTCACCCCGCAAGCGCTTTCGCGCACTGGTCAAGGCCTCAAACTCAAGATGACCACCACCCACCGTCCCTGTGAAATTTTTGGCAAAAACAGCCATCCAGGCGCCTTTTTCACGCGGCACCGAACCGCGTGTGCTGTGCACACTCACCAGCATGGCGTCTTCACGAGCCAGCTGCGTTAAAAAAATATCGACTAAAGCCACGATTCAGATCCACAGTAAACTGAAATAAGGGCCAAACGCCCAGGAAACACCTTATGAAGTACTTCAAGTCTTTTCGAGCATTGCTCAACACCGTCAGCGTCGGCATTGTGGCTTTTATTGCAAGTTGTGCGTCCACGCCCCCGCCCGACCCGGCGACCACAGCGGCTACCCCCACCCCGGAGCCTCTGAAGACAGCGCCCTTGCCCCTGAAGCCCGTCCAGCCTGAACCCGTGATGCTCAAGGCCTCCAATGCGGACACGGCCCTGGCTTACCGCAAAGATGCCGCGCACCATTTGTATGGTCACAACGCCCACCGCATTTACAAGGGCAAGATGCCTCCCCTGCTTTACGCCATCGGTGTTTTGCAAGTTGACGTTGACAGCAAGGGACGTGTGACGGGCACGCACTGGATGCGCGCACCCAGTCAAGCCCCTGAGGTGGTGGCCGAAATTGAGCGCACGGTGCGTCTTGCGGCCCCTTTCCCGGTGCCAGCACGCATGGGCAAAGTCACTTACACCGACACTTGGTTGTGGCATAGCAGTGGCCATTTTCAGCTTGACACGCTCACTGAGGGACAACTTTAAAGTCATAGTCGAGTGGATCAACCAGAGCTCAAGAGCCTCGGTAGGTTGAATAGCTCCAAGGGCTCACCAGCAAGGGAACGTGGTAATGCTGATCAGTGTGGGCCACGCCAAAGTCGAGACTGACCTGATTCAAAAAGTTGGGTTCTGGCAAATCAACGGTCAAGCGCTTGAAATAGCCCGCCACGTCAAAGACCAAGCGGTAAGTACCTTTTTTGAGATGATGGTTGTCCAGCAACATGCCCTCAGGGTTTCGGCCATCTTTGTTCAGAACAAAGGCTTTGAGCAAACTGACCGAATCGCCCTCTGTGGTGTAAAGCGCCACCGACATGCCTGCGGCCGGCGTGCCGTGCATGGTGTCCAAAACGTGCGTACTCAAGCCCATGGTTTTCCTTAGATTTCAAATATTCCAAAGTGTATACACTTTTTGAGATTCAGGCTATAGTAGCGCAATGGAAAACACCATCAACAGCTCGGCTACCCATTTCATCGTCAATAGCCTGACCAAATCTATTGTGGAGCACCAGCTTGAACCTGGCGCCAAACTCTCCGAGCAAAAACTGGCAGACCAATTCGGTGTCTCCCGCACCCTGATCCGCCAAGCCTTTTTCCAGCTTTCACAAAACCGACTCATCCGGATGGAGCCTGCGCGCGGGGCCTTTGTCGCCGCCCCCTCAGTGAATGAGGCCAAGCAGGTCTTTGCTGTGCGCCGCATGTTGGAGGCCGAGATGACCCGGGCATTTATCAAGGAAGTCACCCCAACAAAAATCAAGGCACTCAAGCGCCATGTGGCCATGGAAAAATCGGCGGTCGCCCAGGACGATGTACCCGGCCGCACCGAGTTGCTGGGCGATTTTCATGTGCGCATGGCTGAACTCATGGGCAACAATGTGTTGGCGCAAATGCTGGTGGATTTGATTTCACGTTGTTCCCTGATCACCCTGATGTACCAAAGCGCCAGCGCAGCCGAGCACTCCAACGCCGAGCACGAAGCCATTGTGAATGCCCTCGCCGCCAAAGACGAAACGCTGGCGGTGCAACTCATGGACGAGCATTTGCAACATGTATTTGACAATCTTTCATTTGCGCGCTGAAAAACTGCCTAAATAAAACCGATACAGACCATGAACCACACCACCACAGCCTACCCGCGCGACCTGATCGGCTACGGCCCCAAACCACCGCACGCCCATTGGCCAAATC
Source organism: Comamonadaceae bacterium (assembly GCA_947372745.1). Lineage (GTDB taxonomy): Bacteria > Pseudomonadota > Gammaproteobacteria > Burkholderiales > Burkholderiaceae_C > Rhodoferax. The sequence continues at coordinate 3,212 of CANBUY010000157.1, forward strand.
AGGCACGCATTGCCGTACAGTTTGTCTTGAACTATGAGGAAGGCGGCGAAAACAGCGTGCTACACGGCGATGCAGGGTCTGAGCAGTTTTTATCCGAGATGTTCAACCCGGCCAGCTTCTCCGCGAGGCACTTGAGCATGGAAAGTATTTATGAATACGGCTCGCGTGCCGGCGTGTGGCGCCTTTTGCGCGAATTTGAAAAACGGGGCTTGCCCCTGACGGTGTTTGGCGTTGGTATGGCCTTGCAGCGGCACCCTGACTTGACACAAGCCTTTAAAGACTTGGGCCACGAGATTGCCTGCCACGGCTGGCGCTGGATCAGCTACCAAAATCTGGATGAGGCGACCGAACGTGCGCACATGGCTTTGGGCATGGCCGCCATTGAGGAACTCACCGGCGAGCGTCCCTTGGGTTGGTACACCGGGCGTGACAGCCCCAACACCCACCGCCTGGTGGCTGACTTTGGCGGCTTTGAATACGACAGCGACAACTACGGTGATGACTTGCCCTTTTGGATGCCGGTCACCAAAACCGACGGCAGCGTGGTGCAGCAGTTGATCGTGCCCTACACACTGGACACCAATGACATGCGCTTTTCATCGGCGCAGGGTTTTGCCCAGGGCGATGATTTCTTCACCTACCTCAAAGACAGCTTTGATGTGCTGTACGCAGAGGGCGATCCCCATGGCGACAATAGCCCAAAAATGCTCAGTATTGGCATGCACTGCCGGCTCTTGGGCCGACCAGGGCGGATACGGTCTTTGCAAAAGTTTCTGGATTACATCCAAAACCACGACCACGTCTGGATCTGTCGCAGGCTGGATATTGCCCGGCACTGGCGGCAAACGCACCCCTATTCTTCAACCACGGCTGAGCGTTAAATCATGGCACTTACCCTGCAACAACTCAACAACGCCTCCTTGCAAGAGGCCGCACAGATGCTCGACGGCCTGTACGAGCACTCACCTTGGATTACAGAGGCCGCGCTGGCGCAGCGCCCCTTCTCGTCTCTGGCAGACCTTAAATTCAAAATGGTTCAAGTGCTGGAAGCTGCGGGCGAAGCACCTCAACTGGCGCTGATTCGTGCCCACCCTGAGTTAGCAGGCAAAGCCATGCTCAGCCAAACCCTGACGGCTGAATCCACCCTTGAACAAGGCAAGGCCGGGCTCACACAGTGCAATGCCCAAGAGTTTGCAAAAATTCAAAAACTCAATGCGGATTACAACGAAAAGTTCGGATTTCCTTTTATTCTGGCCGTACGCGGCCCACGGGGCACGGGTCTGAACAAGCAGCAGATTATCGAGACCTTTGAGCGACGCTTGGCCGGGCACCCGCGCTTTGAATTGCAAGAGTGTTTGCGCAACATCCACCGCATTGTTGAAATTCGGCTGGACGATAAATTTGGTACCGAGCCCACCCAAGGCGACATGATTTGGGACTGGCACGAAGCACTGGCTGTGCACACCGATCCGGGCTATGCAGAGAAAGGCCAACTCACCGTCACCTACCTCACCGATGCCCACCGGGCGTGTGCGTCCGAGATCAAGGCACGCATGCTGACGTGCGGGTTTGATGAAGTCAAGCTAGATGCCGTGGGCAACGTGGTGGGGCGATACCTATCAAACCAGACGAATGCCAAAACCTTGCTAACCGGCTCGCACTATGACACCGTCAGAAATGGTGGCAAGTACGATGGGCGCTTAGGAATATTTACGCCTATCGCGTGTGTCAATGAACTAAGCCGCCAAGGGAAACGGCTCCCCTTTCATTTTGAAGTTGTCGCCTTTGCTGAAGAAGAAGGGCAACGCTTCAACGCCACCTTTTTGGGCTCAGGCGCCC
>CANBUY010000158.1 GCA_947372745.1 Comamonadaceae bacterium
CCGATGATTTTTCAGGCGGATTTGCATTGGGGCAGGCTATTCGGCTCGATCGGCGCACCAAAATGATGTTTGATGCGCAGCACATCTTTATTAATGGCGAGAGTTTCAGGGCAGGGGGGCGGGATGCCACGCTCATGAGGCGTTTGGCCGATGAGCGCTGCCTGAGTTCAAAAGACCTGGCCCTGACCAGCGCAGAGGCGCGCGCCTTGTTGCTGACTTGGTCGGAGGCGGGCTGGCTACATGGTTTTCAATAATTTTGATTAATTTTTAACAAATTTAAATCAATAGGAAAACTTAAAAAATTTTGCTTCGGGTTTCCTATATCGACATGAAGCACCTCATCTGCTACCAAATAAGTTGTCAATACAAAAATTTTGTTTATAATTTAGGACTAGGCAAAAAAGCTCGAGTCCTTTTTGCTTGGTAGCTGCAGTTTCTCTGCACTGACAATTTCCGGAAATTGTTTCGTTAACTTATTAGGTAATTTTTCAAATGAATAAAACGCTTGTCCTGGCTGCTGTTATTGCTGCCGCTGCCCTCGTCGCTTGTGGTAAAAAAGAAGAAGCCGCTCCTGCTGCTGCACCAGCTGCTTCGGCACCTGCTGCTGCCGCTTCGGCTCCTGAGGCTGCTGCCTCCGCTGCTCCTGCCGCATCTGCACCAGTGGCTGACGCCGCTGCTGACGCTGCCAAGAAAGCTGCTGAAGCTGCTGCTCCTAAGAAGTAAGCTTTTGCTTATTCAACTTGGTTGATAAAAAAGCCACCGCAAGGTGGCTTTTTTATGTCTGTCGTTTTTGTGAGCCTTTAAAAGGCACCGCACCATGCTTGGCGCGGGCTTTCTGCTTGAGGCACTTGGGTGATGACTTATTTGATGTCGTCAGCAATGAGTTTGAGAATTTGTTGAGCGTTGGCCGAGTTGTCAATTTGCCCACCCTCACTCTGCACCGTCACAGAAGTACTCTCGCCTTGGGCCACGAGCACAACGCGGTATTTGAGGGGTTTCATCTCTGATTTGGCCGAACCGCCGAATAGTTTTCCGAAAAATCCCTGTTCGGTCTTGTCAGCACTCAAAGCCACGTAGCGAACAAAGTAAATACCCTGGTTGCGATTTCGGTCTTCCACAGTAAAGCCGGTGCGGTCCAGTGACAAACCAACACGCCGCCAAGCGCGGTCAAATCCTTCGTTGATCTCAACCCTGTTTTGCCCGTTGGAGGCCGCAACACGCGCAGTTGTTTTGGGCTCAGGTGTGGCCGTCAGTGCTTTGGCTTGTTCTGGACTGCTGCCAAGCTTGACCATTAAGCGGCGCAAAAATTCGGTTTCCAATTCAGCGTCAGCTGCGCGAGGTTGCCAAACGGTCTTGTCTTTTTGCGCGCTGTCATAAACTTCCACCATGCCTCGGTGGCTGATGAATACATCGGTGCCACCTTGCGCGTTTTGTTCAAGGCGGGTGCGAAATTTATCCCGTTCGCCCGTGGAGTACAAGGCGTCCAGCACCTTGCCGATGGAGTTGCGGATGAAGTCTTGCGGGAGTTTGGCGCGGTTCTCAGCCCAATCGGTTTCCATGATCCCGAGATTGGCCTGATCCATCGCAAGGATGAATCCGTTGGCAACCCAAAAATCACGAATCGGGTCCCATAATTTATCAGCCGGGCGGTTGATCACTAGCCAGCGTTGGTTGCCCGCGCGTTCAATGCGAATATCGCCCACAGTGCTCAGTGCAGTTGGGCTCGTTTGGCCCGGTTGACTCATCTGAAAGTTGGAGGCGCTCACGGCGGAACCTGGCGTAGCGTAACGGTTGTCGCGTGATAACTGGGTCAAGTCAGGAGGCACATCCAGCGCTGGCCCTTTGCCTGCACTCTTGTAGTCGACCTTGTCGCTTTCAAGCGTTGAGCATGCCATCAAGGCAAGTGATGCGCTCAATAGCGCCAATTTTGTCAATTTATGCACGAAGAATTCCCTTAGCAAATAGATGGTGGTGCTTGATCAGATCAGTCCCGTGGCACGCAAAGCGTTCTCGACCACAGATTCATTGGCTTGGGTCAGCGGTGTCATCGGTAAACGCATCGTGCCACCGCATAGTTTCATTCGTGCCATAGCCCATTTCACAGGGATAGGGTTGGCTTCCACAAACATGTGTTTATGCAGTGGGAGAAGTTTGAATTGAATTTCCATGGCGCGGCGTACATCGCCAGCGATGGCCGCAACACATAACTCATGCATTAATTTAGGGGCCACATTGGCTGATACGCTGATGTTGCCTTGTCCGCCGCACAGCATAAGTGCCACAGCGGTGGGGTCGTCACCTGAGTAAACGGCGAAGCCTTCAGGGACTTCGCGGATGAGCCATTGCGCGCGTTCAATATTGCCGGTGGCCTCTTTGATGCCCACGATGCCCGGGACTTGGGTCAGGCGCAAGACGGTGTCATGCAACATATCGGCCACCGAGCGACCGGGGACGTTGTAAAGCACCATCGGCAAGTCAACGGCTTCTGCAATCGCTTTGAAGTGCAGGTATTGGCCTTCTTGGGTTGGTTTGTTGTAGTAGGGCACCACTTGAAGCTGGCAATCGGCCCCAACTTCTTTGGCAAACTTGGCCAATTCAATGGCTTCAGCCGTCGAATTAGCACCGCAACCCGCCATGATCGGCACCCGACCGGCAGACTGCTCGACTGAGACACGAATGATTTCGCAATGCTCCTGAACATTGACCGTGGGCGATTCACCCGTAGTACCGACGACACCAATGCAGTCCGTCCCTTCTGCCACATGCCAGTCGACCAGCTTCCTCAGTGTGGGGTAGTCCACGCTGCCGTCCTCCAACATGGGGGTGACGAGGGCCACGATGCTGCCTGTGATTTGACCGGTTGAGTGCTTCATGTCAGGGGAGGTAGTTAACAGTAAATGAGCATTCTAACTAGAGCCGATAAATCTCTGGTGCCTGAGCAGGAGTGTCTAACCCATGGGGGCGCTGTGCGGCGAGTCGTTGGACAAAGCGGGGTGGATCTTCCAGAAATCCTTCTTCAAAAGCGATCGTGCGCAGGTCGGGGAAGCTGGTGAGTAGCTCGCCCGTTTGCAATAAAAAATCGGGTCTTGAGGGCTTGCCTACGGTTTCGTTGCCGCAAGAGAAAGTCTCATAAATCAGAAATCCTCCAGGGGCAAGGCAGTTCGCCATCACGGGAAACAGGGGGCGCCAAAGGTAATTGGTCACCACCAGGGATTGAAATTGCTGAGGTTTCTGTTCTTTGATGAGCGGCCAGGGGCTATTTTCAATGTCGGCCAACACCACCGTGCCATAGGCGGATGCCTCGGACAGTGCCTCAGGCGAGCGGTCAATGCCGGTGACCTGGTGACCCAAGTCATGGAACCATTTCATGTGGCGACCTCTGCCGCAAGCGATGTCCAACACTGACGCGCCGGGCGGCAACAGGTGCGTCCAGCGCGCCACCCAGGGGGAGGCGGGCCCCTGTCCGTGCAAAGTGGCCGGTGTTAATTGATCCAATCGTCTAATTCCCTATTTAAAAGCAAGACCAAAGCTGATTGGCCAGCGTGAGTAAAAAATCAGGCCGTGCGTACAGGGAGAAAACCCATAAAAGCAGACCTATAGAGCCTGCGTAGAGTCCCAGTTTGAGACCAAATTTCATGGACTCAGGCCCCTTGCAAGGCGTCGTTGCGGGAGATGGCCGCTTCTTTAATGGGCAAGTTAACCAAAGCGGCCAGCACACCTAGTGCAATGGCGATATACCAGACGACGTCATAACTGCCCGTGCGGTCATACAGGAAGCCGCCCAGCCAAACCCCCATAAAAGAGCCGATTTGGTGGCTAAAAAACACAAAGCCGCTGAGCATAGAAAGGTGCTTGACACCAAAAATCTGCGCGACCGTTGCGTTGGTCGGTGGCACAGTGGAGAGCCACAACAGGCCCATCACGGCGGAAAAAATGTAGACGCTCATGGGGGTCAAAGGCGCGATCAAAAACACGCTGATGACCACGGCTCGCGCCATATAGATAAATGCCAGAATATTCTTTTTTTGCATCCGCTGACCCAAAACACCGGCCGCATAGGTTCCAAACACGTTAAACAAGCCAATCAAGGCGAGGGCGTAGCTGGCGACCTGCGGCGACAAACCCTTGTCACGCAGGTAGCTCGGCATGTGCACGCCAATGAAGACCACCTGAAAACCACAAACGAAGTAGCCGGCCATCAGCAGCTGAAAGCTGGGGTACTTGAAGGCTTCTTTCAAAGCCTGAAGAATGCTTTGCTCACGCAGGGCTGGAGCGCCGCCCAAAAAGCCAGGTTCGCGCAGGCCCCAGGACAGGGGAATCATGATAAGCGCGGCAAAGCCCAAAATCATCAACGCTTCTTGCCAGCCAAAATGACTGATTAAAAAGCCCTCGGTGGGCACCATCAAAAATTGACCGAAAGAGCCTGCAGCTGCGGCAATGCCCATCGCCCAAGAGCGTTTGTCGGCCGACACGTTGCGCCCGATCACGCCATAAATAACGGCATAAGTGGTGCCCGCCTGCGCCATGCCGATTAGCACCCCGGCCGTGGCGGTGAACATCATTGGTGTGGTGGCAGTGGCCATACCCATCAAGCCTAGTGCATACAAAATGGCACCGCCCACAATCACCTTAAACGCCCCATAACGGTCGGCCAGCATGCCGGCAAAAATGCCGGACAGGCCCCAAGCCAGGTTTTGGATGGCAATGGCAAACGCAAAGGTTTCGCGCGTCCAGCCCTGGCTTTGGGTGACCGGTTGTAGCCAGAGGCCAAAGCCGTGCCGGATCCCCATGGACAAGGTGACTATTGCCGCGCCACACACCAGCACCTGGGTAATTGAAAGAGTTTTTGTTGAATTTGACATACGCCAAATATAGCCAATCCGGCCTCAAGTCGCTGATGGCTCCGGGACACACGTCGCCAACTGTGGTTTCATACAGCTCGCTAATGTTTGCCGACTACAATAAAAATTATGGCAGTTAAACCAATCTCAGACTATTCCGAAGGCT
>CANBUY010000159.1 GCA_947372745.1 Comamonadaceae bacterium
TGGGCACCATCCGCTTGCTGCTGGCTGCAGCCAAGCAAAAGGAAGTGGACGAGCGCGTGGTGGTGGATGACGTGATGATGATCGCCATTGTGGACAAACTCATCAAGCAGCGCAAAGACTCGGTGGCCGCCTTCACGCTGGCCGACCGCATGGACCTGGCTGACAAAGAGTCTTCTGAGATCAAAGTACTGGAAGCCTACCTTCCCCAGCGCCTGAGCGCTGAAGAGGTGCTGGCCGAAGTTCGCGCCATCGTTGCCGAGTTGGGCGCGAGCGGCCCCGGCGACATGGGCAAGGTGATGGGCGCGGTCAAAACCCGTCTGGCCGGCAAGGCCGAGATGGGCCAGGTCTCAGCCGCTGTTAAAACAGCCTTGGCCGGCTAATTTAGCTCCCGGCTACTTTCATACGGTTAACCAAGATTGAACCGACCGTCTTGGAGCCGTAGCCAAAGGTATCCGCGCCTATGGCTTGGATGCCTTTGAGCATGGTTTTCATATTGCCTGCAATGGTGATTTCGTGCACCGGGAAGGCAATCTGCCCCTTCTCCACCCAAAAGCCACTAGCCCCACGGGAATAGTCACCCGTGATGTAGTTCACGCCACTGCCCATCAATTCGGTCACAAACAGGCCGGTGCCCAGCTTTTTCAGCATCGCATCCAAGTCGTCGCCAGGGCGGGTCAGGCGTGAGGTCATGCTCAGATTGTGTGAGCCACCGGCGTTGCCTGTGGTCTTCATGCCTAATTTGCGCGCCGAGTAGCTGCTCAAAAAGTAGCCCTGCACGGTGCCGGCCTCCACCACTTGGCGCGCCTTGACGCGCACACCCTCGTCATCAAACGGGGAGCTGCCTTTGCCGCGTTTGACAAACGGGTCTTCCAAAATATCGATGTGCTTGGGCAATACTTGCTTGCCCAGCGAGTCCAGCAAGAATGAGCTTTTGCGGTACAAGGCCCCACCGCTGATGGCGGACACCAAACTACCCAGCAAGCCAGAGGCCAGCGGCGATTCAAACAGCACCGCGCACTCCGTGGTGGCAATCTTGCGGGCCTTCAAACGGCTCAAGGCACGCTCTGCGGCATAGCGGCCTACGGCTTCGGGAGAGGCCAAATCATCGGCACTTCGCATGGAGCTGTACCAGGCATCGCGCTGCATGTCGCGGCCCTTGCCGGCAATCGGTGAGACCGAGAGCGAGTGGCGAGAGCTGGCATAGCCGCCACGAAAGCCGTGGGTGTGGGCGCTGAAGAAATGCGACTGCTGGGCCGACACACTAGCGCCCTCGCTGTTGGTGATGCGCTTGTCAGTTTTAAGGGCGGCGGCTTCGCACACCAGGGCCAACTGAGCCGCTTGCTCGCTGTCAACAGCCCAGGGGAAGAATAAATCCAGGTCTTTGCGCTGCTTGCTAATGGGCGCAATGTCTTTCACGTCGGGCAAAGCCGCAAACGGGTCTTCGGCCGTGAAACGGGCGATGTCAAAAGCCGCGCGCACAGTTTGTTGAATGGCGGCTTTTGAAAAATCAGAGGTGCTGGCGTTGCCACGACGCTTACCCACGTACACCGTAATCCCCAGCGACTTGTCCCGGTTGCGCTCCACATTTTCCAACTCACCCTTGCGCACCGAGACACTCAGGCCACAACCTTCAGAGGCTTCAGCCCCTGCGTCTGTGGCGCCAAGCTTTTTGGCATGGGCCAAAGCGGTGTCCACAAGGTCTTCAAAATAGGGGCGGCTGTAGCTGAAGCCGGCGTCAGCAGTGGGCTGGTTTGGGGGCGTATTGGGTTTCTTCATATCGGAGGCTATGATACTTGGCTCCGTGGCACGCTGTGCCCGCTCTCTCTATTTTCCTTACCATGTCACGCAAATTCAAAAAAGGCTACTTCGTCAGGGGCGAATTCGTCGCCGAAGGCAGCGAACGCGATCTCGAACTCAAGCGCGAACTCAAAGGCACCGACGACCAAAGCCGCACCGATCTCAAGCGCGAAAGCCTGGAGCTTCAAAAGCTGGGGGAAGATTTGCTGACCCTGCGTCCCGACTTCATGAAACGTCTGGCCTTGACCGAAAAGCTCAAGGACGCCGTGGTGGAAGCCAAGCGCATCACCAACTTTGAAGGCAAGCGCCGTCAGATGCAGTACATCGGCAAACAAATGCGCATGATTGACGAAGCTGGTCTGACGGCCATCCGCACCGCGATCTCGGAACAATTCAGCGGCTCGCCGCAAGAAAACCTGGTGCTGCACCTGGCCGAGACCTGGCGCGACCGCCTGATGGCGCAAGACGAGGCTTTTGGCGAATGGCTCATCAAATGCCCTGAGACCGATGCCCAACAGTTGCGCGCCCTGATTCGTCAGGCCCGTAAAGACGCGCTACCCGAAGAACCCGGTGGTCCTGTGCGCCACGGCCGCGCTTACAAAGATATTTTTCAGATCGCGCGTGAGCAGCTGGGCCAGCTAGACCAGCCTGACGGCCCCGACAGCGCCCCATGAACGCGCCCGCCAGCCCCGCCTTTGACGCCGTCAAAATCGGCATTGTCTCCATCAGCGACCGGGCTTCCACCGGCGTTTATGTCGACAAGGGTCTGCCCGCCCTGCAAGACTGGCTGACCCGCGCCCTGCACAATCCGATTCAGTTTGAACCCCGCCTCATCCCGGACGACCAAGCCACCATCAGCGCGGCCCTCATTGAGCTCGTTGAAGCCGGTTGCGCGTTGGTCTTGACCACCGGAGGCACCGGCCCTGCGCTGCGCGACGTGACGCCTGAGGCCACGTTGGCGGTGGCGCACAAGGAAATGCCCGGGTTTGGCGAGCAAATGCGGCAAATCAGCCTCAAATTTGTGCCCACCGCGATTTTGTCGCGCCAGGTGGCGGTCATCCGTGAGCAATCGCTGATCATCAACCTGCCCGGCCAACCCAAGTCGATTCAGGAAACGCTGGAAGGCCTGCGCAACGCAGAAGGAGAGTCGGTCATGGCGGGCATTTTTGCCGCCGTGCCCTACTGCATTGACCTGATTGGCGGCCCGTACCTTGAAACCAATGACGCGGTGTGCAAGGCGTTCAGGCCGAAATCGGCCATTCGCCCACGTTAATTTATTTACCCACCAGCTGATTGAGTTTGTCAGCTTCGAAATGCTCTTGCAAAGCCGCATCGCCCGGCACGCAGTTGGTGGCGGAGCGGTTGGCTTGCAGGGTTTCAATCGCCTGCCAGAGCAAAGCAATCTGATGCTCCTGAGAACCGGCGTTGTCAATCAAGCCGCGCATGGCTTGGCTCAGCGGGTCGTCATTTTGCGTAACGCCATAGGCTGAAAATCCCATTTTTGAAGCAGCCTCTTCGCGCTTCACATCCAGATCAGCTTGAATGATGCGCGCTGGGTTCCCCACGGCGGTTGCGCCTGGGGGTACGGGCTTGGTCACCACCGCATTGGAGCCGACCTTGGCGCCGTCACCCACCGTGAAACCGCCCAGCACTTGTGCGCCCGCCCCCACCACCACATTGCGGCCCAGCGTGGGGTGGCGTTTGACGCCCTTGTAAAGGGAGGTGCCGCCCAAGGTCACGGCTTGGTAAATGGTGCAGCCATCGCCGATTTCAGCGGTTTCGCCCACCACCACGCCCATCGCGTGGTCAAAGAACACGCGCTCACCAATTTTGGCGCCAGGGTGAATCTCAATGCCGGTCAAAAAACGGGCGATGTGCGAGACAAAGCGCCCCAACCACTTGAAGCCATGCGTCCAGCACCAATGCGCGCGGCGGTGCAGCACCAGCGCGTGCAGACCGGGGTAGCAGGTCAGCACCTCCCAAGACGTGCGGGCGGCCGGGTCGCGGTCAAGAATGCATTGAATATCGGAGCGGAGTCTGGAGAACATTTTTAAAGTTTAATCTTTTGGCAGGGCCGCAGTTTCAGGCAAGGGCTTTGTTGGTAGATCGGTGCGGTCCATCATTTTGGCAATACCTCGCAAAATATGAATTTCGCCCTGCGTCACGCCGGCCCGGTTGAAAAGCTGATTGAGGCGGGGCATGAGTTTTTTGGGCGCTTGCGGGTCTAAAAATCCGATCGAGACCAAAGCGCGCTCCCAGTGCGCCAACATGCCGGCCATCTGATGGGCGTCTGCCAACAAGTCCAGCCGCTCCGGGCTGGGCGCCTCTGGCTGCGGCTCACCTGGTGTTGCGTAGCCGCCCAAAGCCAGGCGCCACTCGTAAGCCACCACTTGCAAAGCCGCACCCAGGTTCAGCGAGCCAAACTTAGGGTTGCTCGGAATGCTCAGGCAGGCGTGGCAGCGGTACACGTCTTCGTTGCTCATGCCATAGCGCTCACTGCCAAACAAAAAGGCCATGCCTTGCTGGGCTGCCAGCCCGACCAAGGGGGCATCGCCTTCAATCAAATCATCATTCAAACCATAGTGGACGTGCTTAGACAGCTCTTTTTTTGATAGTGCTTCAAAGTGTTCTCGCGGCGTCACGGTGGGGGGACCAAAGTCGCGCGGCGTCATGGCGGTGGCGCACAGGTGGGTCATACCGTCCAGCGCTTCGTCCAGGGTTTCGACGATGCGGGCATTTTTAAGCACATCCAAAGCGCCGCTGGCGCGCTGAATGGTTTCTTCGCGGTTGAGCACATTGGCCCAGCGCGGCGCCACCAACACCAAGTCATCGAAGCCCATGGTTTTCATGGCTCGGGCCGCAGCGCCCACGTTGCCCGCGTGGCTGGTATGGATGAGAATAAAACGAGTTTTCATGGGCTGAAATGACGCAAAAACTGAAACAGCTTTAAGCGAGGGTAAAATCCGCCTATTGTCGCTGCACGCATCGTCGAACAGTGGCTCCCCGCTCTTTCCCAGTTGACGACAGGTTTTTGACCTGTCCCACAAAAATTTAAACGCTATGTCCTCCCCCAATCTTCACCCCATGGTTAATGTGGCCGTCAAGGCTGCCCGCGCTGCAGGATCGATCATCAACCGCGCCGCGCTTGATCTTGAAGCTGTTCGCATCTCGCAGAAACAGGTCAACGACTTTGTCACCGACG
>CANBUY010000160.1 GCA_947372745.1 Comamonadaceae bacterium
GCAAGATGCTCGACGTGGTGCTGTTCCCAGAAATCTGGACGCTGCGTACCAATTTATAAGAATTCAAGCACCGCCGTAAAGCCAGGGCACGTCCAGCAAACGCTCGCCCAAGAGCTTCATGGCGGCATCGCGGCCTACGCGCACCAAGCCCGTGGCGTGAAAGACCTCCCCGTTGCGAATGGCACGCGCCTGCACTCGGGCATTGCGTGCCCAACGGGTTTGGGCGTATTGTGTCAGCAGGGCAGGCACGTCGTCTGAAGGATATTCTAGAACCAGCGCCAAAGCCTGTGCGTCTTCAATCGCCATGCCAGCGCCTTGGGCCAGATAAGGCACCATCGGGTGCGCTGCATCACCCAGCAGTGCGACACGGCCCTGCGCCATCTCAAGCGCCCCGCGCATGGGCGCACGAATGCTCAAGCCCCACAAGCGCCAGGCGTCTATCGCATGGATCAGATCCAACAAAGGGGCACAGGTATTGGCCAAATGACAACGTAACTCACCGGCGTTGGCGCTGTGGTCCCACTCCTCAAGCGACCCCGTGATTTGGCCGTGCACAATAGCCACCACATTGAGCCATTCGCCTCCGCGCACGGGGTACTGCACCACATGCAGCTTAGGCCCTAACCAAGCGGTCACCTGTTGCGAGCGCAAATGAAGGGGCAAGGTGTTTTGCGGCACCATGGCCCGATAAGCCAAATGGCCGGTAGGCTGCGGCAGCCCGTCATGGAGCAGTTGCTGGCGCACCAAGCTCCAAGCACCGTCGGCGCCCACCAGCAGCTCACCTTGTGTTGTGCGATCGGCCGTCGTTTGAACCGTGACGCACTGAGGCTGCTGCTCCAACTGGCGTACGGCCTCTGCCAGGTTCAGCGAGACACCCGATAAGCGATTAACAGCAGCCAACAGCAAGCCATGCAAGTCAGCCCGGTGAATCGTCACGTAGGGCGAACCGTAGCGCGCAAGGGCCACTTGGCCCAGTCGCAGCACGCCCAACTCGTCGCCTGAAGTGGCGCTGCGCACCTGCAAGCGCTCAGGAAAAGCAGCCACAGCAGCCAACGTGTCTTTCAAACCCCATTGGTGAAGAATTTTGACGACATTCGGCCCCAGCTGAACACCCGCACCGACTTCAGAAAATTCTGTGGCGCGCTCATACAACTCAATGTGGGCCCCACCACGCGCGCAGGCGAGCGCCGCCGCCAAACCACCGATGCCACCACCCGAAATCAATATTTTCTTTACCATGCCAGCCGTTATAAAAGTAAACAGACACTATTGCCTTGACCTGAAGCATCGTAATATAAGTCGCTACGATAAGACACTCACGCTGTTTCCCAAATAGTCTCCATCCACTCCTTGAGCTGACCCGCACCATGACCACTGAATCCCAGATGACCCCTTATGAAACGCTAGGCGGCGAACCAGCCGTGCACCAGTTGGTCAACCGCTTCTATGCCCTGATGGACGAATTGCCTGAGGCTTACAACGTGCGCCAAATGCACCCCGAAAGTCTGGAGGGCAGCGCCACCAGTTTGTTTGAATATCTCTCAGGCTGGTTCGGCGGCCCCTCTCTGTACATCGCCAAAAAAGGCCACCCCCGACTGCGCATGCGACACGCCCCCTACGCCGTTGGTGCCACAGTACGAGACGAATGGATGCTTTGCATGACCCAGGCCATCAACGAACAAGTGGCCGACCCCGTTTTCCGGGCTAACCTGATAGAAACCTTCGCCCAAATGGCTACCCACATGATCAACAGCGACGCACCATGAACGAGCCCAACATCCAATCGTTTTTTGACCCCGCCACGTTCACGGTCACCCATGTGCTCTTCGACCCCGCGACCCTGCGCGCAGCGGTCATTGACCCGGTGCTGGATTACGACCCCAAGTCTGGGCGCACGTCTCACACCAGCGCCAACAAAGTCATCGACTTTGTGCATGACAAAGGGCTGACGGTAGAGTGGTTGCTGGAAACCCACGCCCATGCCGACCATCTGTCTGCGGCCCCCTACCTGCAGGAAAAACTGGGCGGGAAATTGGGCATCGGGCGACATATCTGTGAAGTGCAACGCGTCTTCAAAGCTATATTCAACGCCAATGACATGAACACCGAGGGCCTCGAATTTGACCGCCTTCTGGACGATGGCGATGTCCTTGCTTTGGGTCAACTTGAAATACAAGTCATGCACACCCCCGGCCACACGCCCGCCTGCCTGACCTTTGTTGCGGGTGACAATGCTTTTGTGGGCGACACCTTGTTTATGCCCGACTACGGCACCGCCCGCTGCGACTTCCCGGGAGGTGATGCGGCCACGCTGTACCGCTCCATACAAAAAGTGTTGGCACTGCCCCCGCAAACCCTGCTTCATTTATGCCACGACTACCCGCCCACTTCGCGGGAACCTGTGTGGGTCACGACCGTGGCCGAGCAACGAGAAAAAAATATTCACATTCACGCCGGCATCACCGAGGCCGAGTTTGTCAGCATGCGCCAGGCGCGCGACAAAACACTAGCTGTGCCCGTGCTGATTTTGCCCTCAGTGCAAGTGAATGTACGTGCGGGACATTTCCCACCACCAGAAGACAACGGCGTGATCTACCTCAAGATTCCGGTTAATAAAATCTGAATATCAAACCACGGCGTTCTTGTTCATGATGTCTTGATGCGGGTCAGGACTTCTAATACCCCCACGGGTACATTCGGGTTGAAGGGTTCAGATTTGAAGCCCGGCTTTCAACCTTGAAGGAATGTCACCATGAAAATGCTAATTGATCTCTTCACCACAGACTACGGCTTGATGAGCTTGGCCGGTATTGTCTTTATGCTGGGTATGGCTGTCTGGTTTCGACTCTTCTTCATTCGCAAAATGAACGAAGACGAGCAAGCCATGGCCGCCGCCAAAGCCCACTAACGGTGATGCGCCAACTTGGGGTGGTCGGCGAGTTGGCAGGCTCTTCGGAAAGTTTGTAGCGTTTTTTGAGCTAGTCCCAACACGCTGTCGTGGGCGTAAATGCCACTGGGCCCGCCCGCCTCCATACCAGAGTGAACACCGGTTAGCAACGCGATGCCCTCGCTCACATGCTCGGCGGTGTAGATATGAAAAAGCCCCTCGTCCACCGCCGTTCGCACCCGGCGCTCCAACATCAGGTTGCGGCGGTTGCGATGCGGAATCAAGACCCCTTGGTGCCCATCTAGTCCCGCGTTTTCGCAAATATGAAAAAAGCCTTCTATCTTTTCATTGAGACCGCCCACCGGAAGCACCTCACCATGCTGATTGACGGCGCCTGTTACGGCAATGCCCTGTTGCAAGGGCAAGCCCGAGAGCGAAGACAAGAGCACAAACAACTCAGCGCACGAGGCTGAATCGCCCTCCACGCCACTGTATTCCTGCTCGAACACAATCGACGCATTCAAAGCCAGTGGTGCAATGTGCGCAAACAAGGCTGAGAGATAACTGTGCAAAATCAAAACCCCTTTGTCATGAATGGGGCCAGACATTTCCACTTCGCGCTCAATATTGAGCAAACCTTCACCGCCCGCAAACGTGCGTGCGGTCACGCGCACCGGAAAGCCAAAGCGGTAATCGCCTAAGTCCACTTGCGTCAGGCCGTTGATCTGCCCGATTTTTTTGCCAACCAAGGACAGTAAACGGTCGCCATCCCGAACGGACTCCTGCAAACGCTGATCAGGATAGTCATGGCGCCGCTGCCGCGCTTGCAAAGCAACATCAATATCCACTATCTCAACCAGCGGGGCCGCACGCAATTGGCAAACAGCGGCACTCTCCATCACCAGCGCCTCGGTGCGGGAAAAAATAGCACTTTGACGTGATTGGTCTTCCACCTCGCGGTGTGAATCCTCCAGCAAACGCACCACGGCAGTGTTTGAGAAGTGCGGCAAACCCAGACGCTGACAGGTGTGGCCGATAAAAACCGCTGACGAGCGGTAGCTTGTGACACTGGCCGAAAAGCTTTCGGCAAAGTCGACCTTTACCCGAAAGCGACGGGCAAATTCAGGGTCGGCCTCCTGCAATTCGTAATAGTCCTGCGTAGCGCCAATCAGCACGATTTTCACCACCAGATTCAAAGCCTCAGGCACCAGGGTGACGGAGGCCAACGGCGAAATCAGCGGGCCGGGGTCTTCAATTTGCAAACTCCCCGTGCGCGTGAAACGCCTCAGTTTGTCCCACACCAGTTCATCGGTCAGCAAATCACGCAAATGCAACATCAAAAACCCACCACTCGCTTTAATCAGGCTGCCTGCCCGGATACGCGAAAAATCGGTGCGCAAAACGTCTTCTTCAGGCTGGTAGTCAATGCTGCCAAACAAAGACCGAAATGAAGGGTTTTGGTCCACAAAGGCTGGCGCGCCTTTGAGTGTTTCGTTGTCCACCAGCAAATTAACGCTGTAATTTGACAACACCACATCAAGCTCCTCCAGGCGCAGCGCCTCATCCCCATCGGAGACCGTAAACAAACCTAGCTTATCCAGTACATCGGCTTTCACCTGCTCGAGATAAGCGCTGAGCTTGGGGGCATCCAGGCTCTGCTCAGTCAGTTGGGTGCGAATGGCGTTCAGCTCTTGGTCCAGCAAGGGGGTGACGAACTGGCGACGCAGCGCGACCAAGCGCTCGTTCATGGTCCGCTCCAAGGGGCGGGTTTGGTCTAAAAATCGACTGATCTCAGCCCGAAGTTCTTCCTCTGCCTGGTCGATTTTGGCGCGGCGACCTCTGGGCAGTGAACGGGCCTCCACTTCAGTCAAGGCACGCCCCTTGTCACCCAGCAGGGTGAACACCAGGTGACCGTTTTCACGGTACAGGGCGAAATGTCGGGCTTCACCGAAAGCATCCAGTGCGGCGTAAGCCTTGGCCTCCTCCACTTTGTAGGCT
>CANBUY010000161.1 GCA_947372745.1 Comamonadaceae bacterium
ACGGGCGACGGCCTTGCGGGAAGCGCAAGAGGAGGTTGGACTCGATCCGGCCTTTGTCCAGGTGCTGGGCGTCATGCCCCACTATTTAACAGGTTCCGGGTTCATCATCACGCCGGTCATCGGCTTGGTTCAGCCTGGTTTCACTTTGAACCGCAATACAAACGAGGTTGCTGATATTTTTGAAGTGCCCCTGGATTTTTTAATGGACCCGAAACATCACCAGCGCCACAGTTTCGAGTCAGAGGCGGGCCGGCGCGAATGGTTTTCAATGCCTTATCAAGATCCGGCCCAGTCGGACAAGCCACCTCGCTTTATTTGGGGCGTGACAGCGGGTATTTTGCGCAACTTCTACGGGCTCTTGTCTGCGTGAATAGCGGGGCCGCTATGATTGAGGGATGAGCTTTATCGCTGTACTTTTTGCCCTGCTGATTGAGCAGGCGCGCCCCTTGGGCCGCTCAAACGTGGTTCACGCCAGTTTGCGCGCCTGGATTCGCTGGAGTTCCCGTAATTTTGATACGGGCAGGCCGCTACATGGTTGGCTTGCTTGGGGGTTTGCCGTCGTTGGCCCCGCCCTCATTTCTTTACTGATCTACGTCGCACTGCTTTATTTTGTGGGCTGGCCATTGGCGATGTTGTGGAGTGTGGCGGTCCTTTACGTGACGCTTGGTTTTAGGCAGTTCAGTTTCCATTTCACACAAATCAGGGATGCACTGGCGGATGGTGATGAAGCATTGGCGCGCCAGTTGCTCGCTGAATGGCAGCAGATTGACGCCAGCGAACTGCCGCGCAGTGAGATTGTTCGTCATGTCATTGAGCACTCCGTGCTGTCCGCGCATCGGCATGTCTTTGGGGTTTTGGCCTGGTTTTCTATTCTTGCGGCCTTGGGATTGGGGCCAACCGGCGCTGTGGTTTACCGATTAAGCGAGTTTGTCGTTCGTTATTGGCAGCATAAAAGTAAAACTCACCTCGAACCCGTGAGTGAGGTGCTGCAGATAAGCGCCACGGATGCCTGGCGATTTATCGACTGGATTCCTGCCCGCTTGACGGCGATCAGCTTTGCGGTTGTGGGAAGTTTTGAAGAAACCATCGATGGCTGGCGAAATTACACCCCTCGCTTCCCTGGGGACAACGATGGCATTCTTTTGGCGGCAACTTCTGGTGCCGTCAACATCAGGCTCGGCGAAGACATCGCAACTATGCCCCCCTCAGCAGATGCTTTGCATGAAGCCAATCAAAAGGCGAGTGAGTCAACTTCAGGCCAAACACCTGAACTGGCCCATTTGGCCGTTATTGTCGGCCTAGTCTGGCGCACCGTGGTGATGTGGATGGTGTTGCTGGCGCTTTTAACACTGGCACGTTTATTAGGTTGATCAAGTAGTAATTCGCCTGAGATACCCGCTGGGTGTGCTTGGCCAGCTATTAATAATGAAGCAGCTTATTGGCTTTGCTGCTGCTCGTTTGGGTACTCAGTATTTTCTGGCCTGGCTTAATTCTGCGTACAAATCACCATAGATTTTGTAGCGATTGGCACTGATGCCGTCGGGGCTTCCATCGGGTTTAACGGCCGCCATCACGCCACAACCGGGCTCATGCAAGTGACTGCAGTTGTAAAACTTGCAGTTGGCCACATGGGGCTTCAGATCCGGCATATAAGCGGCCAACTGTGCTTGGTCGATGTGGTTCAGGCCAAATTCCTGAAAGCCGGGTGAGTCGATCAGCGCCGTAGTTTTGGTGTCATCCACCCAATACCAAGTGGTGCTCGTTGTGGTGTGTTTGCCTGAATTGAGGGCTTGGGATATTTCACCTGTTTGAGCCAAAGCACCGGGGGCCAGCAGATTAATCAGCGTGCTTTTTCCGGCGCCTGAGGGGCCCAGTACAAGCGTCGTCTTGCCGTGAAGCAGTTTGAGCAGGGCAATATGGTCAGCATCGCCAGATTGTTTGAGGCTCAAGGGCAGCACGCCGTAGCCCATGCGGCGGTAGGGCAGGAGCCATTCCCAGGCGCGGGCAAAGGGCTCCACCAAGTCGCTTTTATTGAGCGCAATGATGGGTGTGATGTGCTCTGCCTCCGCCGCAATCAAGGCGCGTGAGAGTTGGCTGCTTGAAAATTCAGGTTCGGCGGCGATCAGGATCAATATCTGGTCAAGATTCGTGGCAAATGATTTGGTTCGTACTTCATCCTGACGATAGAAAACATTGCGACGTTGTTCAATTTTTTCAATGGTTCCTTCGTCTCTTGACGCCTGCCACAAGACACGATCGCCCACCAGTCCCTGGCTTTTTTTGCCACGGGAGTGGCAAATCAAGCGTCGACCTTCGGGCGTTTCCACCAAAAAGTGGCGCCCATAGTTGGCCACAATCAGGCCTTTGTCTAAAGTTGCGCGTTCCATCAGGGAGCCTTCATGGTTGGGTTGCTCATACTGACAGGGCGTCAACACGCGCTGCACAGTCAAAATCCCGAAGAGTTAAACCGGTGACGTCGTGGGTATTGAATCGAACAACGCAGCGTTTGAATTGAACCGATAGATGGGGGTGGTGATCTTGCGTGTGGGCAATGAACGCGACGGCGTTAACGAAGGCCATTGTTTGATAGTAATTTTCAAAAGAGTAGGTCTTTTCAATGACCACCTCAGGCCCATCGCCATTCAATGTCCAACCCTCCAATTTAGCTAAATTTGCAACAACCGCTGTGGCATTGAGTGCCAACTTGGGGCGGTTTTCGGTTTCTTTTTTAATCGGTGGGGTCGTCATATCGGGCTAATTATCAAGGGTCAGGCCATCATGCGGGCCAACCGCTCTGAGGCCGGCGGGTGAGAGTAATAAAACTTCACAAATAGGGGGTCGGGCGTCAGCGTTGAAGCGTTGTCTTCGTAAAGCTTCAGCAAGGCCGTCGAGAGGTCAGCACCAGCAGTGTGCGCGACCGCATAGGCATCGGCTTCAAATTCATGTTTGCGTGACAACTGAGCGAACACGGGTCCTATGAAGAAGGTGAAAACAGGCAAGGCCAACATAAAAAGTAAAACCGCCAGCGCATCATTTGGCGCCCCCAGATTGGGCTGAACGCCCAGGCCAACATAAAACCAAGCCTGAGTGGCCAGCCAGCCCAAGAGTGCAAACCCCAAGAGGCTCAAGGCAAACATCGCCACAATCCGCTTGATGATGTGTTTGTGTTTGAAGTGGCCCAGTTCGTGGGCCAGGACGGCATCGACCTCGTTGGGTGAGAGTTTGGCCAGCAGGGTGTCGTAAAACACGACGCGTTTGGCCGCACCAAAACCAGTGAAATACGCATTGGCATGGGCACTGCGTTTGCTGCCATCCATCACAAAAAGCCCTTTTGCCGAGAAGCCGCAGCGTTTCATCAAGGCATTTACCCGCGTTTTCAAGACCTCGTCTTCAAGCGGGACAAACTTGTTGAACAGGGGGGCAATCAAGGTGGGGTAAATGACCAGCAGCAGCAGATTAAAACCCATCCACACACACCAGGCCCAAAGCCACCAGGTGCTGCCAGCAGCACCCATCATCCATAAAATCAAGGCGGCAATGGGCAGGCCGATGAGTAGGCCCATGACGCTTGATTTGAATAAATCAAAGACCCAAAGCTTGAGGGTCATTTTGTTAAACCCAAACCGCTCCTCAAGCACGAATGTTTGGTAAAGCGTCAGGGGCAGATCCAGCAGACTGCTGATGAAAATAAAGCCACCCAGCAAGGCAAGTTGCTGGAGCATGCCGCCCCCAAGCCAGGACATCGTCCATTGGTTGAGTGCAGAAAGTCCGCCGAGCAAGGTCCAAGCCAAAAGCAAGGCGCCACCCACGGCCATTTCAATCAGACCCAGTCGTGCTTTGCTCAGTGTGTAGTCGGCGGCTTTTTGATGCGCTTCCAGGGTAATGGTGTTGGAGAAGGCCGTTGGTACCTGCGCACGGTGCAGAGCGACATGCCGAATTTGCCGCGAACTAAGCCAGAACTTCAAGACCAAGCCGGCAATAAACGCTGTGGCAAAAGCAAAGGTCATCATCAAGGAGTAGGGAAGGGGGAAAATTGAAGCATCCATGGCGGACTAGTTTAGGCCATCGGCGACAATTCCAGCATGGACCTATCGAACATTTCCCCTGTGGCGGCTTTGCTTGCCAAATCTGACCAAAACCTCATTTGGCTTGACTGCGAAATGACCGGACTCGACCCCGATGTTGACCGCATCATTGAAATTGCTGTTGTCGTCACGGGCCCCAAGCTTGAATCCAGAACAGAAGGCCCGGTCTTGGTGATTCACCAAAGCAACGAGCAGCTCGACGGCATGGACAAGTGGAATAAAGGTACGCATGGCAAAAGCGGATTGATTGACAAGGTCAAGGCATCCACTTTGCTGGAGGCTGACGCTGAGGCCCTGTTGATCAATTTTTTAAGTCAATATGTGCCGCATAAAGGGTCCCCCATGTGCGGCAACAGCATTGGGCAAGACCGTCGATTTCTGGCGAAATATATGCCCAAGTTGGAAGCTTTTTTCCATTATAGAAATTTGGATGTGAGTACGCTCAAAGAGTTGTCAAAACGCTGGCGACCCGAGGTTTACAGCTCATTTAAAAAGCAACAACGACACACCGCTTTGGCCGATGCGCATGAGTCCATTGATGAACTGGAACACTACCGCAAACACTTCATAAAATTAGTGGATTAGGTAGAAACCCGAAGATGTGTAATAATCTAAAGCTGCACTGCAATCAGTAGTGCATATTTGTACATCTCCCTTCATTCACTGGGTCCAAAGTAAAGCTGCAAAAACAGTGTTTACTTAATAATGACCCCCAGCGCTGAGAACTCCTTGTGAGTCAGAGCAGGTTCCGTTTGATGGTT
>CANBUY010000162.1 GCA_947372745.1 Comamonadaceae bacterium
TTGACATCTTCACTGAAGAACTTGGCGATGTCTTCGTAGGCGCTCCAGTTCAGCGGCACGCCCAAGTCATAGCCGTATTTGGCTTTGAACTTGGCTTTCAGATCAGGCTTGGCAAACAAATCCGCCCGAAACCAGTACAGATTGGCAAATTGCTGCGTTGGCAACTGGTACAACTTGCCATCAGGTGCCGTGGTGAAACTGGTGCCGATAAAGTCTTTCAAGTCCAAACCAGGGTTGGTGAAGTCCTTGCCTTTGCCGGTCATGTAGTCGGTCAAGTTCAAAATCTTGCCATAGCGGTAATGGGTGCCGATCAGGTCCGAGTCGCTGATCCATCCGTCATAGATTGACTTTCCCGATTGCATGGAGGTCTGCAGTTTTTCAACCACATCACCCTCTTGGATGATGTCGTGTTTGACCTTGATGCCCGTGATTTCCTCAAAGGCTTTGGCCAGTGTCTTGGATTCGTACTCATGCACCGTGAGCGTTTCTGACACAGCACTGATTTCATTGACCCCCAATGCTTTTAGCTTTTTGGCGGCATCGATGAACCATTTCATCTCTTCAGCTTGCTGAGCTTTTGACAGTGTGGACGGTTGAAACTCACTGTCGATCCATTTCTTGGCGGCCGCTTCGTCCGCAAAGGAATGTCCTGACAAGGCACAGGCGACGGCCACTGTTAAGACGGAATACCGTAACTTCATAATCAATCTCCTCATTTGTATATAACCCCTGTTTTAAAGGCTGTTTCGACTCCAGGGGATAGCAAGTCGATCCTTAATTTTGTAAGTGCTTAGCCTTTGCGCATGATCAAGGCGAGCAGGCCCATCGATACGACAAAGCTGATCCATATAGAAGGCTCTGCCTCCAAGCCCATCCAGATAACGAGCTTCCCGCTGAGGCCGACAAAAGCCAAATTGGTGTAAGCGGCCGCCAGCAGACCAATAAACAAGCGGTCGCCTCGGGTGGTCTCCAGCGGTAGGAATCCCTTACGCAAGGTCGTTGGAAATTTAATTTCCCACACCGTCATGCCACACAGCATGAACAAAATACAGGTAAAAAACACGGCCACCGGCGTGGTCCAGGCCATCCATTCAAACATGCTGAGCTCCCATCAAACGCGTCCCATCGCAAAACCTTTGGCGATGTAATTTCTAACAAACCAGATCACAATCGCACCCGGCACGATGGTCAGTGTTCCTGCTGCAGCCAGGGTGGCCCAGTCCATACCCGAGGCCGACACGGTGCGGGTCATGATGGCGGTGATCGGTTTGGCATTCACACTGGTCAAGGTGCGGGCCAGCAACAATTCAACCCAACTGAACATGAAGCAAAAGAAGGCGGCGACCCCTACACCCGCCTTGATCAGGGGGAGGAAAATTCTGACAAAGAAGCCCGGAAACGAATAACCGTCGATGTAGGCTGTTTCATCAATTTCTCGAGGAATACCACTCATGAACCCCTCCAGAATCCAGACCGCCAACGGCACGTTGAATAAGAGGTGAGCCAGTGCGACCGCCAGATGCGTATCCATCAACCCCACGGTGGTGTAGAGCTGAAAAAAGGGCAGCAAAAACACGGCCGGCGGCGTCATGCGGTTGGTCAGCAACCAGAAGAACACATGCTTGTCGCCCAAAAAACTGTAGCGTGAAAAAGCATAGGCCGCAGGCAAAGCCACAGTGAGGGAAATCACTGTGTTGATGCCTACATAGATCAGGCTGTTGATATAGCCTGAATACCAGGCCGGGTCCGTCAGAATCGTTCTGTAGTTATCCCAGGTGAAATGCTCAGGAAATAGCGTAAAGCTGACCAATATCTCCTGATTGGTCTTGAATGACATATTGATCATCCAATAAATCGGCACCAGCGCAAAGACCATGTAGGCCAACAGGAACAGCGTGCGCTTCTGAAACTTGGGCTTATTCATGGCCACCCTCCTTTTCCTGGGTGCCGACGCGCTGCATCCAGTTGTACAAAATAAAGCACATCAACAAGATAATCAAAAAGTAGATCAAAGAGAAGGCTGCGGCAGGGCCGAGGTCAAACTGACCCACGGCTTTTTGCGTCAGGAACTGGGAAAGAAAAGTGGTCGAATTACCTGGCCCACCGCCCGTCAACACAAAGGGCTCGGTATAGATCATGAAGCTGTCCATAAACCGAAGCAATACGGCAATCATCAAGACACCCCGCATCTTGGGCAACTGCACGTAGCGAAAGACGTCGAACTTACTGGCGCCATCAATACTGGCGGCCTGGTAGTAGGCATCCGGAATAGAACGCAAACCGGCATAACCCAACAAGGCCACCAAGGGCGTCCAGTGCCAGACATCCATCAACAGCACCGTGAGCCAGGCGTGGGTGGCATTGCCGGTATAGCTGTAATCAATGCCCAGGCCTTGTAGTGCAGCGCCCATCAAACCAATATCGCTACGGCCAAAAATTTGCCAGATGGTGCCCACCACATTCCAGGGAATCAACAAAGAAAGCGACACAACAACCAGCACCGCAGAGGACTTCCATCCGGTAGCGGGCATGGACAGCGCCAGCAAAATACCCAGTGGCAACTCCACCGCCAGCACGGAAAAAGAGAAGGTCAGTTGCCGCATCAGGGCCCCATGCAATTCCTCGTCACGCATGATGGCGGCAAACCATTCGGTACCCACAAAGACCCGCCGCTCGGGCGAGATGATGTCTTGCACCGAGTAGTTCACCACGGTCATCAAAGGCAGAATAGCTGAGAATGCAACGCAAATCAGCACCGGCAATATCAAGAACCAGGCTTTCTGGTTAACGGGCTTGGTGGTAGTGCTCACGCCACGATCTCCTCATTTTTATAAAAACAGGTGTGCGCGCTGACCACCTGCAACCAGACCACAGCCCCGTTTGATAGTTGCGCCGCATCGGACGACAAGCGCGCCTTGAGCGTCTGACCTGCCAGGGTGGCACTCAGCATCAGGTGGGTTCCTACGTCCTGGACCTTGGCCACCGTCACGGGCACCGCCCCAGGCGTATGAGCAGCCACCACAGCGACATATTCAGGGCGAATGCCAAGCTTGATGTCACCCGCAGGCAATAGCCGCCCTACCGGTAAATCCAGCACGGCGCCATCGATATGGATACCGTCATCGGCCACCTTGCCCGTCAAGAAATTCATTCCTGGCGAGCCAATGAAATGCCCGACAAAGGTGTGGCTGGGTCGCTCATACAAGTCCGCTGGTGAGCCGACCTGCACAGCGCGTCCCCGCGTCATCACCACCACCTGCTCGGCAAAGGTGAGCGCCTCGACTTGGTCGTGCGTCACATAAATCAGGGTCAGCTTCAGCTCGTGGTGAATTTGCTTGAGCTTGCGCCGCAGTTGCCACTTGAGGTGTGGGTCAATCACCGTCAAAGGCTCATCAAACAAGACGGCTGACACATCCGGGCGAACCAGGCCGCGGCCCAACGATATCTTTTGTTTGGCATCGGCTGACAGGTTCGCCGCACGCTGATTCAACTGGCCGCTCATCTCCAGCATCTCGGCAATTTCGCCGACCCGCTTTTTAATCTGGTCAGTCGGAAGCTTTCGATTGCGAAGCGGAAAAGCCAGGTTTTCCGCCACGGTCATCGTGTCGTAAATCACCGGAAACTGAAACACCTGCGCAATGTTGCGCGCCTGCGGCGACTCCCGGGTGACATCGCGGCCATCAAACTTGACGCGACCCTGCGAGGGCATCACCAAGCCCGACATGATGTTGAGCAAGGTCGTTTTCCCGCAACCCGAGGGCCCTAACAGCGCATAGGCGCCACCATCTTCAAAGGTCATTTTCAAGGGCAGCAAGGCATAGTCACTGTCCTGCTTCGGGTTCTGTCGGTAGGCGTGAGCCAGATCGAGTTCAATGCGTGCCATCTCAGCGCCCTCCACCGCGCACCGGGGACAGCAAGAGCAAACCCTCAGCGTCAAAGACATAAACCTGGGACGGGTTGAAATAAACGGGAATATTCGCGCCCAGTTCAAAGTAATGAACACCCGTCAACTGCGCCACCAACTCCCCCACGGCAGTGGACACATGCACAAAGGTGTCCGAGCCAGATATTTCAGCCAACTCAACCTGCCCTGGCAGAGCGACGTCATCGGACTGTTGCGTGACTCTGAGTGCGCTGGCACGCAGGCCCACGGTGACATGGTGTGATGCATGGGCTGACAAGGGCAGCGCCAACAGGGGTCCGCCCGCCAACTGCACGCCACTGGCACCTGACGTCGCGCCTTGAAAACCGGTTGTGGCTTTGATCAAGTTCATGGGCGGATCACTGAACGCCCGCGCCACACGCAAGGACTTCGGCTTGTGAAAAACTTCGGCCGTGGGGCCGTATTGCAGCAATTCACCGCCGTCCATCACCGCGGTATAGCCACCCAACAAGAGGGCCTCACCGGGCTCGGTCGTGGCGTAAATCACGGTGGAGTCACCGGCGGCAAACAGGGCACTCAACTCATCGCGCAACTCCTCGCGCAATTTGTAATCCAGGTTAACCAAGGGTTCATCAAGCAACATCAGCGGCGCGCCTTTGGCCAGCGCACGCGCCAAGGCCACGCGCTGCTGCTGACCACCCGACAACTCCGAGGGGTAGCGGTCCAAAAACATTTCAATGTGGAGCTTTTCAGCCAATTCAAGCACGCGCTGATCAACCCCTTTTTCGCCGCGTAATTTCAAGGGCGAGGCAATGTTGTCGCGCACCCTCAAAGACGGGTAGTTGATGAACTGCTGATACACCATGGCGACATTGCGGTTGCGCACCGAGACGCCTGCCACGCTCTGCCCATCCACCAGCACCTGACCGCCCGAAGGCACGTCCAGTCCCGCCA
>CANBUY010000163.1 GCA_947372745.1 Comamonadaceae bacterium
AAAGTGGTGTTGCCCTTGGCGGCGGCAGCCACGCCAATGACGTTGTCCAGGCTCATCACCAAATCGGCAATCAGGATGGTGCGCACCGCAGACATCAAGTTGCCGTGCTCCTTGGCATGGCCCTCTTCTTCTTCCTCTTCACTGAGGAGTTGAACGCCAATCCAGAGCAGCAACAGGCCGCCAATGATTTGTAAAAACGACAAGGCCAGCAACTGGGCAGCGACCACCGTCAAGGCGATGCGCAGCACCACCGCTGCACTGGAACCCCAGAAAATGGCTTTCTTTTGCTGTACGGGTGGCAGGGAGCGAGCCGCTAGCGCGATGACCACCGCGTTGTCGCCCGACAAAATAATGTTGATCCAGATGATCTTGAGCAAACCAATCCAGAAGTCGACGCTTTGCAGCATTTCCATGAAAATTCTCCAGTTTTAATAATGCAAGAAGCGCCCTGAACGCAAATTCAGGGCGCTTCTGTCTTGTAAGCGGAAGTTTAACGGACGGTTTCGTCCGTTGCCATTCGTAGTTTTGCTTACAGCATTGCCTTCAACAGCTTGGCCATCTCAGACGGGTTGCGAGTGATCGTGAAACCACACTCTTCCATCACTGCCAGTTTGGCATCCGCTGTGTCAGCGCCGCCAGAGATCAAGGCACCGGCGTGGCCCATGCGTTTGCCGGCTGGAGCCGTCACGCCAGCGATGAAGCCGACGATGGGTTTTTTCATGTTCAGTTTGCACCAACGAGCCGCTTCGGCTTCGTCCGGACCACCAATTTCGCCAATCATGATGACGGCGTCGGTGTCTGGGTCGTCATTGAAGGCACGCATGATGTCGATGTGCTTGAGTCCGTTGATGGGGTCGCCACCAATACCAACCGCGCTGGACTGGCCCAGACCGATTTCGGTCAATTGCGCCACAGCTTCGTAGGTCAGGGTGCCGGAACGGCTGACCACACCAATGCGTCCCTTGCGGTGAATGTGCGCGGGCATGATGCCGATTTTGATCTCGTCAGGCGTGATCAAACCAGGGCAGTTAGGGCCAAGCAACAAGGTTTTCTTGCCGCCAGCGGCTTCCTTGGCGCGCATTTTGTTGCGCAACTCAAGCATGTCACGAACAGGAATGCCCTCGGTGATGCAAATCGCCAGGTCCAGATCGGCCTCGACGGCCTCCCAGATAGCTGCAGCAGCGCCCGCTGGTGGCACGTAAATAACGGACACCGTAGCGCCGGTATCTTTGGCAGCGTCAGCGACTGACGCAAAAATTGGGATACCAAAAATGGATTCGCCAGCTTTCTTGGGGTTCACACCCGCCACAAAACAGTTTTTACCATTGGCGTATTCCTGGCACTTTTCAGTGTGGAATTGACCGGTCTTGCCGGTAATGCCTTGGGTGATGACCTTGGTGTCTTTATTAATCAGAATTGACATTTTTTTTCCTTACGCAGCAGCTTTAACAGCAGCAACCACTTTTTGAGCTGCATCAGCCATGGTGTCAGCGGTGATGATGGGCAGACCGGACTCGGCCAGCATCTTCTTGCCCAAGTCTTCGTTGGTGCCCTTCATGCGCACGACCAGCGGCACACTCAGGTTGGTGGCTTTGCAAGCCGTGATCACGCCGGTGGCGATGGTGTCGCACTTCATGATGCCGCCGAAGATGTTGACCAAAATGGCCTTGACCTTGGGGTTTTTCAACATGATCTTGAAAGCTTCTGTCACCTTCTCGGGGGTCGCGCCGCCGCCCACGTCCAAGAAGTTGGCTGGCTCAGCACCAAATAACTTGATGGTGTCCATGGTGGCCATCGCCAAGCCGGCACCGTTGACCAAGCAGCCAATGTCGCCGTCCAGGCTGATGTAAGCCAAGTCGAACTTGGAAGCTTCGACTTCGGCAGGGTCTTCTTCGTCCAAATCGCGGTAAGCCACGATCTCGGGGTGACGGAACAGCGCGTTGGCGTCAAAGTTGAACTTCGCGTCAATGGCTTTGATGCCGCCGTTGCCTTCAAGAATCAAGGGGTTGATTTCGACCAAGGAAGCGTCGGTGTCCATGTACACCTTGTAGAGCTTTTGCAGCACATCCATGCACTGTGTCGTTGAGCCTTCAGGCACGCCGATGCTGGTTGCGAGCATTTTGGCTTGCGCGTCAGTCAGGCCGAGGGCTGGATCGACGAATTCAGTGATGATTTTCTCGGGTGAGGAGTGGGCCACTTCCTCGATGTCCATGCCACCTTCGCTGGAGACGATGAACGCCACACGTTGGGTGGCGCGGTCGGTCACGGCGGACACATAGTATTCTTTTTTGATGTCCGCGCCGTCTTCAATCAGCAAGCGGCGAACTTTTTGGCCTTCAGGGCCAGTCTGGTGCGTGATGAGTTGCATGCCCAAGATTTCACCAGCGATTTTTTTGACATCTTCAATGGAGCGAGCGAGCTTGACGCCGCCGCCCTTGCCACGGCCACCAGCATGAATCTGCGCCTTGACCACCCACACGGGGCCGCCCAATTTTTGAGCCGCTTCGACCGCTTCTTGAACGGTGAAAGCCGGGATGCCGCGAGGCACCGGGACACCGGCTTGGCGCAAGATTTCCTTGCCTTGGTATTCGTGAATCTTCATATGTTCTTAATGAGTTAAGGGCTGAATTGACTCGTTAGTCTTGGCTTCAAACTGCCCCGCAAGGTTTCAGGAATTGAAAATTTGTTGCCTCCCAACAAGTTTTTGACCTGTTAAGGGACAGCTGGGAACGCAGCTTCAGACTGTATCATGTTGCAACGCACCAAACTTTAATGCAGCTTACAGTGGCTGTTGAACATGCCTTACAGAGGTCTTTAATGGTAAAAATATTTATTGATGGTGAAGCCGGGACGACTGGACTTCAAATTCGTGACCGCTTGCAAACCATGGCGGGCCTTGAGGTCGTGAGCATCGCCCCTGAGTTGCGCAAAGACGCCAGTGCCAAGCGTGCCTTGATGGCAACGGTTGATTTGGTGGTGCTGTGCCTGCACGATGAAGCGGCGATTGAGTCGGTCGCCATGATCGACTCCATTGCCCGTGAAACCGGCCAACCCGGCCCCAAAATCATTGATGCCTCCACCGCCCACCGCACCGCGCCGGGCTGGGTTTTTGGTTTTCCGGAGCTAGTGGCGGGCCATGCCGCCTTGGTGGCGCAGTCGCACCGGGTGGCCAACCCGGGTTGTTACGCCACAGGCGCCATTGCGCTGATTCGTCCTTTGGTGGATGCGGGTCTGCTCCCCGCTGATTTTCCTTTGACGCTGCCTTCCATTAGCGGCTACTCAGGCGGGGGCCGTCCCATGATCGAGGCCTATGAAAAAGGCGAAGCGCCTGCTTTTGAGCTTTACGGTTTGGGACTGAAGCACAAGCACATCCCAGAAATCATGTGCTACACCGGCCTGACCCGTCGCCCGGTGTTTATTCCCTCGGTGGGCAATTTCAAGCAAGGCATGCTGGTGCAGTTGCCCCTGCATCTCGACCTGTTGCCGGGCAAACCCAGTGCGCAAGACTTGCAAGCCGCTTTGGCCAAGCATTACGCAGGCGCTGAGTTTGTGCGCGTATTGCCTGCCACGCCCGACAACAAACTCGATGCCGTGGCCCTTGCAGACACCAACCAAATGGAATTGCGCGTGTTTGCCAATGACGCCACCTTGGACGGCTTCAGCCACGCTGTGCTGGTCGCCCGCTTGGACAACTTGGGCAAGGGCGCCAGCGGCGCTGCGGTACAAAATCTGAAGTTGATGCTGGGCTTGTAAGCCCCCAGCGGCTTAATCGTCGCTTGCGACGGTCATTGCTTTGCGGATGGCCTCGCCGCTAAAGCCCCGCGAGGCCAAAAAGCGGATTTGTTTGGCGGACTCTTTGGCATCCAAGGCGGGTTCACCAAACTTGCGCTGCCAGACCTCGCGGGCGCGGGCCACTTCGGTGTCTTTCAAACCAGCCAGCGCCTCACCTACCGCTTCGCGGTCCAGGCCCTTGCTTTGCAATTCTTGTTTAATGCGCGACACCCCCAGCTTGGCGGCGCGGCGGTGCACGACCGATTCAATCACCCGCTGTTCGTTGATGAAGCCTTTCTGGTGCAGTTCATCAAGCGCTTTGGCCAGTTCACCGGGCACTTCTTCAAACGGGCTTAGTTTTCGCTCCAGCTCAAAGCGCGAGTGCTCTCGCGTGCTGAGCAGCCGCAGGGCGCGGCCTTTGAGGGAGAGTTGGACGGTTGCCATGTTTGTCGCTGAGCGCTTAGACGCTACTAGTTTAATTAAATTAATAGCTGCTTAAGCACGTCGATATTGGCTTAGGCTGCTTTTTTACTTGCAGCTTTGGCTTTTGCTTCAGGCTCGGGCGCGACGGCCCCGGCCAGCAGCGGAATCCCCAGTGAGGCACGCACCTTGTTTTCAATCTCTTGCGACAGGGCTGGGTTTTCGCGCAGAAACTCACGGGCGTTGTCACGGCCTTGGCCAATTTTTTCGCCGTTGTAGGCGTACCAGGCACCTGACTTGTCCAGAATATTGGCGGTCACCCCCATGTCGATGATCTCGCCGTGGCGGCTGATGCCCTCGCCAAACAGGATGTCGAACTCGGCCATTTTGAAAGGCGAGGCCACTTTGTTTTTGACCACTTTGACGCGGGTCTCGTTGCCAATCGCCTCGTCACCCTTTTTAATGGTGCCGGTGCGGCGAATGTCCAAACGCACGGAGGCGTAAAACTTCAGCGCATTGCCGCCGGTGGTGGTCTCAGGCGAGCCAAACATGACGCCAATCTTCATGCGGATTTGGTTGATGAAGATGACCATGCAGTTGGTCTTCTTGATGTGGGCGGTGAGCTTGCGCAGGGCCTGGCTC
>CANBUY010000164.1 GCA_947372745.1 Comamonadaceae bacterium
CGCTCACATCGGCGCCCAGGGCTTGCAGTTTTTTGAGCAGCGCGGGGGTGGCTTGCCCTGCTGCGTCAAGGCCCACAGCCACAGGCATGAGCTTTTGCTGCACGGCTTTGTCAGCGGCTTTGAGCCAGACGTGGCTGATGTGAGCTGCCAGGCGACGCGGGGAGGCGTAGGCGGTGACGACTGAGTCAGCGGTGGCGAGGCCAAGGCCGCGCAGGTGCTCGGCCAGGAGTTGGGCAAAGGCGTCGCCGAGTTTTTTGAGGGCCTTGGGGGGCAACTCTTCGACAAAGAGTTCAACCAGCAGGTTTTTTGTTGTCATGGTCAATAATTAGTTAAAGGCCGGGCGGCGCGTATAGCGTGGGAGCTAGAGCGGCCTGCCCTGCTAAATTCAGGCGGCTTTCTTGGGGATTTGGGCGACCCATTCACGCGGCGCCATGGGGAAGCCCAGGCGTTCGCGGCTCTCAAGGTAGCTTTGCGCCACGGCGCGTGCCAGGTTGCGGATGCGCCCCATGTAGGCGGCGCGCTCGGTGACGCTGATGGCACCCCGGGCGTCGAGCAAATTAAAGCTGTGGGCGCACTTGAGCACTTGCTCGTAACCGGGCAAGGCGAGTTGTTGCTCGATCAGGTGCTTAGCTTGTTTTTCGTGCGCGGCGAAGGCTGTGAGCAAGAAGTCAACGTCGCTGTGCTCGAAGTTGTAAGCCGACTGCTCTTTTTCGTTTTGCAGGTAGACGTCGCCATAGCTCATGGTGTCGGTCCATTGCAGGTTGTAGACGTTGTCGACGCCTTGCAGGTACATGGCGAGGCGCTCCAAGCCGTAGGTGATCTCGCCGGTGACGGGTTTGCAGTCAATGCCGCCAACTTGCTGGAAGTAGGTGAATTGGGTGACTTCCATGCCGTTGAGCCAGACTTCCCAGCCGAGACCCCAAGCGCCGAGCGTGGGATTTTCCCAGTCGTCTTCGACAAAGCGGATATCGTTTTTCTTGAGGTCGAAACCGAGAGCCTCGAGGGAGCCGAGGTAGAGCTCCAGGATGTTGCTGGGGGCGGGCTTGAGCACGACCTGGTATTGGTAGTAATGCTGCAGGCGGTTTGGGTTTTCGCCATAGCGGCCGTCTTTGGGGCGGCGACTGGGCTGCACGTAAGCAGCTTTCCAAGGCTCTGGCCCGAGGGCTCTTAAAAAGGTGGCAGTGTGCGAGGTGCCCGCGCCCACTTCCATGTCGTAGGGTTGCAGGAGGGCGCAGCCCTGGGCGTCCCAGTAGGACTGTAGTTTTAAGATGATTTGCTGAAAGGTCAACATGGCGTAAGGGCTGGGTCGGGCTGAACCCGAAGTTTGGAATAGATCACGACGCCTGAGCGTCACGCTGCGATTTTAAGGGCTTACGCTTTTAACGCGAGCGTTTGTGACGACTTGTTGCGAGTAGCACGCCGCACGTCACGATACCCAGCGCAAAGATCCAAAGCGGCCACAGGCCAAAACGGGCCGTCCAACGGGCGTAAGGAGTGAGGCCGGTGCGACCCTCAACCTCGGCCACCAAGACACCCCGGGTGTCGCGCGGCAGGCGGTGGGTGACCTGCCCCTGGTGATTGACGATGGCG
This sequence comes from Comamonadaceae bacterium, assembly GCA_947372745.1. Classification (GTDB taxonomy): domain Bacteria; phylum Pseudomonadota; class Gammaproteobacteria; order Burkholderiales; family Burkholderiaceae_C; genus Rhodoferax. The sequence continues at coordinate 1,591 of CANBUY010000164.1, forward strand.
GTCACACCGGTGTTGGTGGCGAGCACAAAGGGGCGCGAAAATTCGAGGGCGCGCATGCGGGCGATGCTTAAGTGCTGGTCCCTGGCTTGGCTTTGGCCAAACCAGGCGAGGTTGCTGACGTTGACAAACACCGTGGGGGCAAGGGCTGCGTCGGTAAATTGCAGCGCCAGTTCTTCGCTGAAGAGGTCTTCATAGCAAATTGTGGCTGCGAGTTTTTGACCTTGCCAATCAAACGGCGCTTGCTTGGGCGCACCGCGGTTGAAGTCGCCCAAGGGGATGTTCATCAGGGCGGTGAACCATCGGAAAAACGGCGGGATGAATTCGCCAAAGGGCACGAGGTGGTGTTTGTCATAGCGCCAGGGCTGGGCCTGCCCGGCTTTGAGCCCGACCACGGCGTTGGTGTAGCCGGTGTTCATATCGCCTAAGGGGATGCCGATGAGCGCGGCTTTCTGGCCTGTGGCGAAGCGCTGTGCGATTGAGTCCCAATAGTGGGGCGGGAGCTGCTGAGGCAGGAGGGGGATGGCGGTTTCTGGGGCGATGACGAGTTGGGTTTGACTGTTTTTGAGTTGCTCGGCATACCAAGCCAGGGCGAGAGGCACGCCGCTGCCCGTTTCAAATTTCTCATCCTGGGGGATGTTGCCTTGCAGCAGGGTGACGCTGAAGTGCCCGGTAGAGGTGGTGGGGTCGGGCGTGAAGCGTTTTAAGGCTTCTGGGGACAAAAGCAACACGGCGACAGCGAGCCCAGGGGCCAGTGTGTGGCGCCAGCGCTGCGTTGAGATGCGTATTTTTGTGAATTGCTGGGCGATGAGCATGGCCAAGCCCGCCGACAAGCCGCTCTGCCCATAAACCCCAAGCCAGGGGGCATAGAGCGCCAGCGGCCCTTCGACATGGGCATAGCCGTTGGCACCCCAACCGAACCCCGTTAAAAAGGTCCCGCGCGCTAGTTCAGCCAGTAGCCAGAGTGCCGAAAAAATGATAGCTGCCCAAGCGCGGCTGTAGGTTCTTAGGATTGAAAATGCTGCACAAGCAAGCGCATAGTAAGTTGCTAGAAAAGCCGCCAAGCACAAAACTGCCAAGGCGGCCAGAAGGGCCGGCAGACCGCCGTAGGTGTGCATTGCGACAAAGGTCCAACCGAAAGTGATGCTTAGCCAGGCGGTAGCAAAGGCCCAACCAAGAAGGCCGGCACGCAGTGGAGATTTGTTGTGCGTGACTAAGGTGTGGAGCAGGAGCCAGGCAAACCCAGACATGGACAAAATCTGCAGCCACCAAATAGGGGCACCGGTGATCAAACCCAAGGCAGGGAGTTGAAAGAGGCCGGGCCAGGCGTTGCTGGCGGCTTGGAGTGCGCCAGCGATTAAGGCAACGGCCAGTTGAAACCCAGTGGGGCGTGCTTTTTTGGCGCTGTTTACGGCCAGGTTGAGAGGCATAAGCTCAGCTGGATTCTTTCACGACCGGAGAGACTTTGAACCATTTGACAGCGCCGCCTTTGGTGTGCATGACCACAAAATTAAGTCCGGAACGGCTGTGTTTTTCTCCGCGCTTAGGGACGTGTCCCATTTCGTGGGCAATCAAGCCGCCGATGGTGTCAAACTCATCCTCGGGGTCACTGCCGGCCAGTTTGACGCCAAAAGCATCTTCAACGCGCTGCAGGGTGGTGTCGCCACTGACGCGGTAGGAGCGGTCAGGCAGGCCAAAAATGTCACCATCGTCTTCGGCGATGTCAAATTCGTCCTCAATCTCGCCGACGATTTGTTCCAGCACGTCTTCAATCGTGATGAGACCAGCCACCCGCCCAAACTCGTCGATGACGATGGCTTGGTGATTGCGATTGCCTTGAAATTCGCGCAGCAAGTCGTTGAGGCCTTTGGTTTCTGGCACAAACACGGCGGGGCGCAGAAGCGCACGGATGTTGAGCTCAGGGGCGCGCTGGAGCTTGAGTAAATCTTTGGTCATCAAGATGCCAATGATGTTTTCTCGCTCGCCATCAAACACCGGAAAACGCGAGTGTGCAGCCTCAATGACGCAGTTCAACAGAACATCGTAGGGGTCTTCAATGTTGACCAAGTCCATGCGCGTGGCAGGCACCATGACATCACCCGCTGTCATATCGGCCATGCGAATGACGCCTTCGAGCATCGCACGCGACTCGGCGTCAATAATGTGGTTCTCCTCGGCTTCAGCCAAGGTGTCGATCAACTCATCAGTTGAGTCAGGTCCTGGATGGATGAATTCGGCCAGTTTTTGAAGAAAAGTACGCTTGTCTTCCTTGTTGGAAGCTCGCGAAGGATGGGGGTCTGACACAAAAAAAAGCAGGACGTGCTGTTGTTATAGAACCCCGAGGATAGCCGATTGATATGACAAAATTTGAAAAAATTACTTGGCGCACTTGTCTTGCGCGTTGATGACGTCTTTTCGCAAGGTCTGCAACTGCGACAGCAAGGTCCAAAACTTCTGGATTTGAACCTTGACGCGGTAATTAGACTGGGCCAAATGCTCTTGCAATAGTTCGTTTAAGCGCGTGTCAGCCGTGGCCGGCAGCAAGACAAGATGTGCCTCAGACTCAGACCCCGAACGCTCGACCAAGGCACCTGCTTGACGTGCAATTTTCAACATGGCTGTGTTTTCACTGAGGGCATGGATGAAGAGCATACTGACACCTTCATTGCGTGCATGCATAACTGCCCGGTCAAAAAGACGAGACCCGTACCCGCGACCACGCGCTTGACTTGACACAGACACACCAAATTCAGCACAAGCAGCCAAGCTTGCATCAGTGGTAAAAGCCAAATGAGCCATCGCTATCAACTCAAGGCGACGGTTGTAAATCCCAAATATCTCATCTTTGGAAAAGTTAAGACTCTGAGCGTAGCGTTTGATTTGCTCATCGTTCGCAATAAAGCCAAAACGAAGGTAGCGGTCGTGAGGCTCCAGTGACAACAAATGCCGAATGATGCGCTCAAGGTGATTCTCACCAAGGGATCGAATGGGCACAAAAATGCTTGGCATGTTTTTACTCATCGCAGAGTGCGAACCCAATAAGCAAAAAAAAACGCCCAGTCGTTCGACTGGGCGTTTTCGGTTTAATAGCCTGACAATGACCTACTTTCACACGGGAATCCGCACTATCATCGGCGCAGAAGCGTTTCACTTTCCTGTTCGAGATGGGAAGGAGTGGTACCACTTCGCTATGG
>CANBUY010000165.1 GCA_947372745.1 Comamonadaceae bacterium
AGCGCGACGCCTTGCAAGCCGCCGCGCAAAGGGTGCGCAGCTACCACGAGGCCCAAAAGAAGGCCAGTGGCGAAAGTTGGAACTACCGGGACGAAGACGGCACCTTGTTGGGTCAAAAAGTGACGCCCTTGGACCGCGTGGGCATTTACGTGCCGGGCGGCAAGGCGGCTTATCCCTCGTCGGTGTTGATGAACGCCATTCCGGCGCATGTGGCCGGTGTGGGTGAAATCATCATGGTCGTGCCCACGCCCAAAGGCGAGAAGAACGCATTGGTTCTGGCAGCCGCCTACGTTGCCGGTGTTACCCGCGCTTTCACGGTAGGCGGTGCGCAGGCTGTGGCCGCACTGGCGTATGGGACCGAAACGATTCCAGCGGTCGACAAGATTACGGGCCCCGGCAACGCCTATGTGGCGGCCGCCAAGCGCCGTGTGTTTGGCACGGTCGGCATTGACATGATTGCCGGCCCCAGCGAGATTTTGGTGCTGGCTGATGGCAGCACGCCCCCCGACTGGGTGGCGATGGACCTCTTTAGCCAGGCCGAGCACGACGAGTTGGCGCAAAGTATTTTGCTCTGCCCCGATTTGGCCTACATCGAGCAAGTGCAGCAAAGCATCAACCGCATGCTAGGCGAAATGCCCCGGGCCGAGATCATCGCCAAGTCGCTCAATGGGCGCGGTGTGTTGATCCACACCCGCAGCATGGAAGAGGCTTGCGCCATTAGCAACCGCATTGCGCCTGAGCACTTGGAGGTGAGCAGCCGTGACGCGCACCGCTGGGAGCCTTTGCTCAAGCACGCCGGTGCCATTTTTCTGGGGGCTTACACCAGCGAGTCGCTGGGCGACTACTGCGCCGGGCCGAACCATGTGTTGCCCACCAGCGGCACCGCACGATTCTCCAGCCCGCTGGGCGTGTACGATTTTCAAAAGCGCTCCAGCCTGATTGAGGTGAGCGAAGCGGGTGCGCAAACCCTGGGTTTGATTGCCGCTGAGTTGGCCTACGGCGAAGGCCTGCAGGCCCACGCCCGTGCCGCTGAGTTGCGCCTGGCCCAAGTGCCCCCGATGCGAAAGTAATATGAATTCACCCCAAAAACTGCCCACCCAAGTCATCAGGCAAGACGTGCAGTCCATGCACGCCTACGCCATTCAGGACTCAAAGGGCATGATCAAGCTGGACGCGATGGAAAACCCGCACCGTCTACCGCTTGATTTGCAGGCAAAACTCGGCCAACGCCTGGGCGCCTTGGCGCTCAACCGCTACCCCGACAACCGCGTGAATGATTTGCGCCACGCGCTGGCGGCCTACGCCGACATGCCCGAAGGCTTCGATGTCATGCTGGGCAATGGCTCTGACGAGTTGATCAGCCTGCTGGCACTTGCCTGCGACGTGCCACCCAGTGTGGACAACGGCTTTAAAGTGGCGAACGTTCTGGCCCCAGTGCCCGGTTTTGTGATGTACGCCATGAGCGCGCAACTGCAAGGCCTGGCTTTCCACGGCGTGCCGCTCACCGCTGATTTTGAGCTGGACGAAGCCGCCATGTTGGCCGCTATAGAAGAACACCGCCCTTCCATTACCTATTTGGCCTACCCCAACAACCCCACCGCGAATTTGTGGAACGACGAGGTGATCGAGAAAATCATCGAAGCCGTGGGTCAACAAGGTGGCTTGGTGGTGATGGACGAGGCCTACCAGCCTTTTTCCAGCAAGAGCTACATCGACCGCATCAGCCGACATTCCCATGTGCTGCTCATGCGCACGCTGAGCAAGTTTGGACTGGCGGGTATTCGTCTGGGGTACATGATGGGCCCCAAAGCACTGATTGCCGAGATCGACAAGGTGCGCCCACCCTACAACATCAGTGTCTTGAACTGCGAATGTGCGCTGTTTGCCTTGGAGCACCAGGACGTTTTTGCCAAGCAAGCCACTGAGCTTCGGACTCAGCGCGCGCAATTGCTGACTGCTTTGGCCCATATGTCGGGGGTGCAGGTGTACCCCAGTGATGCCAATATGATTCTGGTTCGCGTGCCTGATGCACAAAAAACCTTCGACGGCATGAAAATTCGCCACGTCCTCATCAAGAACGTTTCTAAAATGCACCCATTGCTGGCCAATTGCCTGCGCCTGACGGTGGGCACCGCTGAAGAAAACCAGCTGATGCTGACCGCACTACAAGAATCACTATGACCCTCATTGCCATGACCCACGCTCCCCGCACGGCCGAAGTGTCGCGAAACACCGCTGAGACGAAAATCACCGTCAAGCTCAACCTTGACGGCACGGGCGTGGCCAAGTTGCACACAGGCATTGGTTTTTTTGACCACATGCTCGACCAGATCGCCCGCCATGGGCTGATCGATCTTGATATTCACGCCATTGGCGACCTGCACATAGACGGCCACCACACCGTGGAAGACGTCGGCATCGCTTTTGGTCAGGCCGTGCACAAGGCAGTGGGCGACAAAAAAGGCATTCGCCGCTATGGCCATGCCTACGTTCCTCTGGACGAAGCACTCTCCCGTGTGGTGATTGACCTGTCCGGTCGCCCCGGTTTGGTGATGCATGTGCCCTTTAAGAGCGGCATGGTCGGAGAGTTTGACACCCAGTTGGCCTATGAATTTTTCCAGGGCTTTGTGAACCACGCGTTTGTGACGCTGCACATTGACAACCTGCGCGGCGAAAACGCCCACCACCAAGCCGAGACCGTGTTCAAGGCCTTTGCCCGCGCTTTGCGCGCCGCCTTGGAGCATGATCCCCGCACGGCCGGGGTCATTCCTTCGACCAAGGGAACTTTGTAATAATTTATGAAAATTAGGCCTCTAATGCCCGCACAGCGTGCTTAAGCAGCTATGAATTCAGCAGCAATTATTTCATCCCATAAAACAGTGGCCGTGGTGGATTACGGCATGGGTAACCTGCGTTCTGTCTCACAAGCCGTGATGCATGCAGCGCAAGGCTCAGGTGTTGAGGTGGTGTGGGCGCGTACGCCGGCTGAGGTGATGTCTGCTGACCGTGTGGTCTTGCCTGGCCAGGGTGGCATGCGCGACTGTATGCGCGAGTTGCATGACTCTGGCATGTTGACCGCTGTGCTGCACGCCGCCGCCAACAAACCGCTGATGGGCGTGTGCGTGGGCATGCAAATGTTGCTTGACCACAGCGAAGAACAAGACACTGCCTGCTTGGGGCTCATTCCTGGTGAAGTGCGCAAGTTTGACCTGATTGGCCAGCGCCAGCCTGATGGCAGTCGCTACAAAGTGCCCCAAATGGGCTGGAACCAGGTGTTTCAAAACAACCATGGCGTCGCCCCGCACCCGGTCTGGGGTGAGGTGCCTGACGGCAGTTATTTCTATTTTGTGCACAGTTATTACGCCCAACCGTCTGATGCGCGCCACAGTGTGGGCGAGACGGACTACGGTCAGCGCTTTAGTTCGGCGATTGCGCGCGATAATATTTTCGCGACTCAATTCCACCCCGAAAAAAGTGCCCAACACGGCTTGTCCCTCTACCGAAATTTCCTTCACTGGAATCCCTGATCGTTTGCTGACGACAAACTTCTCCTTTTTTCTCCCTTTTATCCACCACACTGAAGCATCATGCTTTTAATACCTGCAATCGATTTAAAAGACGGCCACTGCGTTCGCCTCAAACAAGGCGACATGGACCAATCCACCACTTTTGGTGAAGACCCGGCCGTCATGGCTAGACGCTGGGTCGACAAAGGCGCGCGCCGCCTGCACCTGGTGGACTTGAACGGCGCCTTTGCAGGGCACCCGAAAAATGAGATTGCCATCAGGAAAATTCTCAAGGAAGTCGGCAGCGAGATTGATGTGCAACTTGGCGGCGGCATTCGCGACCTCGACACGATCGAGCGCTATCTGGATGCGGGCCTGCGTTACGTCATTATTGGCACGGCAGCAGTGCGAAACCCTGGTTTCCTGCAAGACGCCTGCACCGCTTTTGGTGGCCACATCATCGTGGGTCTGGATGCCCGTGACGGCAAAGTCGCCACCGACGGCTGGAGCAAACTCACCCGCCACGATGTGGTCGATCTAGCCAAAAAATACGAAGATTTTGGTGTCGAATCCATCATTTACACCGACATTGGCCGCGACGGCATGCTGACCGGTATCAACGTCGAGTCCACCGTTCGCCTGGCGCAAGCCTTGTCCATCCCCGTGATCGCCTCCGGCGGATTGAGCAACATGGCCGACATCGAAGCCCTGTGCGCCGTGGAAGACCAAGGCGTTGAAGGTGTCATCTGCGGACGCGCCATCTACAGCGGCGACCTCGATTTTGCGGCTGCGCAAGAGCGCGCTGATGAGCTGAACGGATGATTTTCAGTGCTCGCTAAACGCATCATTCCCTGCCTCGACGTGACTGGTGGCCGCGTGGTCAAGGGCGTCAATTTTGTTGAACTGCGCGATGCGGGTGACCCGGTGGAAATCGCGGCCCGCTACAACGACCAGGGCGCCGACGAGTTGACCTTCCTCGACATCACTGCCACCAGCGATGGGCGCGACATGATTTTGCACATCATCGAAGCCGTGGCCTCGCAGGTCTTTATTCCCCTGACGGTGGGCGGTGGTGTGCGCACTGTAGAAGACGTGCGCCGACTGCTCAACGCAGGTGCTGACAAGACCAGTT
>CANBUY010000166.1 GCA_947372745.1 Comamonadaceae bacterium
GCGCTGCTGTGGTCGCGCACACGTTCGGCAAGATCTTGCGAGGCCTGTGAATCCATGCCGAACAATCCTCCAAAGATACGCGTGGCGATGAAGCCAGGGACCACCGCGTTGATGCGAATATTCAAACTTGAGAGTTCAGCTGCAGCCACACGGGTGTAGTGCAGCACCCCTGCCTTGGCCACTGAATACGCCAGCGGCGCATAGCCCGCCTGCAAGGCGGAAATCGACGAGGTATTGACGATGGCACCTGCACCGCGCTTCACCATGTGAGGCACGGCATAGCTGGCGCCTGCAGCCACTGAACGCAGCAAGAGGTTTTGGGTGTCGTCCCAAGCCTCTGGATTAAAGGCTTGCACGCCCGCCATAGTGCCAATGCGCCCTGCATTACTGAACAGGATGTCCAGCCCGCCAAAATGCGCGGTCGCACTGTCGATGGCGGCGCGCAGCTCATCGAGTCGGGTCACATCGCAATGCGCAAATTGCAACTGGCCTTCGTACCGCTGTTGCATTTGCCGGCCCACCTCGTCTTGGACGTCAGCGGCCACCACCTGTGCGCCTTCGGCGAGAAACAGCTCGGTGGTGGCCAAGCCGATACCCGAGCAGGCGCCCGTGATCACGGCGACTTTGTTGTGGAGTCGTTTCATGGATCGCTCCTTCAGTCGAAGACGATCACGTTGCGGGCGATGCCGCCGCGCTGCAAGGCTGCAAAACCGTCGTTGATCTGATCCAGCTTAAGGCGGTTGGACACCAGCTGGTCTAGCTTCATCCGGCCCTGCATGTGGAATTCCACCAAGCGGGGAATGTCCAGGCGAAAGTGGTTGGAGCCCATCATCGTGCCCTGAATGCGACGCTCGCGCAGAAAGTCAAACCCGTGCAGTTCGATTTTGGTGCCCAACGGAATCATGCCCACAATCGTGGACAAGCCCCGAGGACGCAGCATGGCAAAAGAAGCCTCGGTGGTGGGCTTGAGGCCAATGCACTCGAAGGCGTAATGCACGCCGCCTTTGGTCATCTCAATGATCTTGGCCACCATGTCCGGGTCTTTGGCATCCATGCCATCTGTTGCACCGAATATCTTGGCCATCTCCAGTTTGGCAGGGTCGATGTCAATGGCGATGATCCGAGCTGCGCCAGCCAGATGCGCCGCATGAATGGTGGACAGGCCCACGCCGCCGCAACCGAGCACAGCTACCGTGGTGCCAGGTTCCAGTTGTGCGCTGTGCACCACCGAGCCATAACCTGTCAGAACCCCGCAACCCAGCAGTGCAGCCAAGTCCAAAGGCATGTCTTCGCGGATTTTGACCACTGCGTTTTCATGCACCAGCATTTGCTCAGCAAAAGTCGAGAGATTGAGGAATTGGTTAAGGTGTTCCCCCTTCCAGCGCAGGCGTTTGGCCACGCCGGGCGGCATCTTGACGGCGGTATTGCTGCAAAGTGTTTGGTGGCCCGTCACGCAATACTCACAATGGCCGCAGAACACCGACAAGCAGGTGACCACATGGTCGCCAGGCTTGACGTGGGTGACGTCTTCACCCACAGCTTCAACGACCCCTGCGGCTTCATGGCCGAGCACAGCGGGCACTGGTGTGGGGTATTTGCCCTCAATGAAATGCAAGTCGCTGTGGCACAAGCCGCTAACCCGGGTACGAACTAGCACCTCGTTGCGCTTGGGTTTTTCTATCTCGATGCTCTCGATGGTCATAGGCTGACCTGGGCCATGGAAAACAGCGGCTTTCATTTCATTTGCTCCTGTGGGTTTTAGCGTTTTTTGGGAAGAGATACATTTCGCAATCGCTTATTGTTCTGAAGCGGTATTGCGGAAGTCGGCGGTTTGACCTTTAAGCAGTGCATGAGCACTTCAAAAAGCCAATGGTTGAGGTGAGGGTCGTACAAGGGTAAATTGTTGACTGGGTGAGTAATGCTGTTGACCAAATGCCCACTGATGATTTGTAAGCCAATAAGCAGTTGCTGTTGGGCTTCTTTCTGGGCTGGCTTTCTTAATTTGCCGAGTATCAAATCAATGTAGTGGTGATGCAGCTTCAACCCGTTGTCCCGCACTGGTTGCCAGTCATTACTGTCATTGATGCTGTATTGCATGGCGGCACGAATAACAGTCTCGTACTGTCGATTGATCTCAACATAATGGTTAATGCAATGGCGCACCGTTTGAGTCAATGTAAGTTCTTTGATGTTTTCCTTAGTGAGATTTGATTGCAAATCTGCTTGCAAAGTTTCGCTGATGCTTTCAATCAGGAATTCAAAAAAAGCTGCCTTGTTGGGAAATCTCAAGTAAAAAGATCCAACAGAGCATCCTGCACGAGCCGAAATCTGCGCGACTGAAATGTCATCAAAGAGACCGTTTTGCAATAAATCAAGCCCAGCTTTTAGTAAGTTTTCACGGGTTTGCTCGGACCTTAGCTGCTTTGCTGGAAATGCCTTGACCAGAGCCAGAGATGTTTTTTTTCCGATCATTGATGGCAGGGGCTTAGTCCGATTAGTGGTGATGTTTAGACGGGAAGACAATTTCGCCTTTCAAAAGCAAGCTCAATAACATGAATTTATATTCACAATAATTCAGTCCATAAAGCTTTGTCAAGCTGTAGCTTTAAAAACCAAGGGAAAACACCGTACTTACATTAGCGGCGTGACAGATTGCAGCTCCCCCAACCCTGGCCTCTACAAGAATCTCTTCAAGCCTGCAGAAAAACTGAAGATAAAAAATCCCCTGCTGGCCTCGATAGACACTCAAGCCTACGAAGCCGAATACCGGCTACGAGGTCCGCTGCTCCATGAACGTGAATGCATTACTGAAGCCTTTGCTAGCAATCAGCTGATTTTTTAAACCCCTTGAAAAGATCCATTCGTTTTATCAGGCCCAAAGCACCTGGTCGGGTTGGGCATACCAGCCGTCTAGACATTGCCGAATGCTGGTTTCGATAGCGCTACGCTTGATTTTTAGGGTGGCCGTTAGGCGCCCGTTGTCAATGGTCCATGGCTCGTTCATGACTACCATCATGCGCAGCTGCTCGTGATCGTTCAATGCTGCATTGGTTTCATCCAGCAGCCGTGCCAGCTCGAGTGCTATCTGTTCTCGTAAGGCCGGGTCCAGTCGCTGTGCCTGGTGCTGCTCTGACAGCTGAACCAAGGCACAGGCTGCGCTTTGACCGGCGCCACACACTACGCTGAGTTCGATCATCGGATGGTTGTTCAATCGGCTTTCGATCGGAACAGGTGCCACGTATTTGCCTTTGGTCGTCTTGAAGAGCTCCTTGATCCTGCCGGTGAGTTTAAGCATGCCATTGGGCTCGAAATGTCCACAATCGCCTGTACGGAAATAGCCGTCATCGGTGAATGCCTCTGCCGTCAGGTCTGGCCTCTTGTAGTAGCCCACCATGCATCCTGGAGATTGGACCAAAATTTCACCTTCGGCCGACAGCAGTGACTTTACGCCCGGAAGTGCGCGACCAACGTAACCCGGTTCGTTGTACTGCGGCAAGGAACCATGTGAATAAGCAAAGTCTTCGGTCATAGCATAGCCCTCCATCAGATCCAGACCTAGCTTACGGTACCAAGCAATTAGCTCGGCTGAGATGGGCGCAGAGCCGCTGCCGGCGGACACCACGGCGTCCAGACCGAGGGATGCCAGCACCTGCTTGGCGACCACCGGGCCTTTGACTGGATCTGCCAGCACAGCGTCGAGCTGCACAGCCGAAGTTCTTGCAAGAACACCGTGCTGGAACTTGAGCCACAACCTGGGCACTGAAATGAAAGAGTTGGGCCGTGCGCGCTTGAGGTCGTCCACAAAAGTGTCTAGCGATTCTGAAAAGAACACCTGCACATTGCCTGCTACCAGAGACCAGCAGGCAATTTTGGCTCGCTCAAACACGTGCGAAAGCGGCAGATACGACAAGACTCGGTGTTGTGATGGGTGGCCTGTACGCTCGTTGATCAACGCCATCGTGCGTTCGGAGGCGTTGCTGATACCGCCAAAGCTGTGCATGACTCCCTTGGGTTCGCCGGTTGATCCGGATGTGTAGGCCAGAAGCGCCAGATCCTGGGAATCGCGGGTGATACGACCGTTCAATGCTTCGGTGCTGGTGATGATGTCTTCCCAGCGGGGCAGGTCTGGTTGATGCGCCAAGGCATCCGACTTAGGTAGTGCAATGCAGGCAAGATCATGGGGCACGCCTGTTTGCTGACGCGCCCAGTTGTCGAGTTTGCCCACAAAAAGCAGGCGTGTCTCGCTGTGCTCTAGGACGAAGCGAATGTTGTCGGCCGATTCGGTGGGGAACAAGGCCACCGTTGTACCACCGGCCAGCCAGATGGCCAGTTCCGCCATGATGAAGTGGGCACAGTTTTTCGTGATCAGGCCGATTCGAGTGCCCTGCTCAAAACCTTGCGACTGCAAGTGCCGCGCCATGCGGCGTGCCTCATCGAGTGTTTCGCGCCAGGTGTAATCACGCACTTGGCCTTGACCCACAGGCTGGGTCAGGTAGACCTGGTCAGCCCGCTGAACTTCGTGGTCCTGAACATGGTCAAGAATCAGACGGTAAGTGGCCGTTGTAGGATGAAGGTGGGTGGTCATAAGTGACGC
>CANBUY010000167.1 GCA_947372745.1 Comamonadaceae bacterium
GGGTTATCTGGTCACACCAAAAATAGCATTACACAGCTTCAAAATTTGGAAAGGGAGTTATCACGGGTGCGACAGTACGGCACGGCGAGAGATAACGAGGAGTTGGAGCTTGGCGTACGCTGCATGGCAGCAGGAGTTTATGATGACCAAGGCGCTTTAGTCGCTGGGCTTTCCATTTCAGCACCTGCTGGTCAACTTGAAGATGAGTGGCTGCCGAAACTTCAAGCCACTGCACTGGAAATCTCAATGACACTTGGCTACAAGCCGTCCTAGCATCACCCGCTGATTCAATCGCTTTTTATACTAGCGCGCCACAGCGAATTTTTCAGACAAATCGCTGGATGCAATAGGAGTTGATCGCACTGGTTTTGACTCAACCCAGCGCCTGACACGCTCTGCATCAGCGACACGGCTTAATTTGCCCGTTGAGTCCAAAAATACCATGATCAGCTTGCGACCAGCAATTTTGGTTTGCATCACAAGACACTGCCCAGCTTCGGAGATGTAACCGGTTTTTTGCAAACCAATATCCCAAGCCGGATTTTTCACCAATCTGTTGGTGTTGTTGTATTGCAATGTTCTTTTGCCAACAGCTACTTGATGGCCTGGCGATGTTGATAACTCACGCAAAACAGGATCCCCGTAAGCAAACTTGACCAACTTGGCCAGATCACGAGCACTGGATTGGTTTTTGCTTGAGAGCCCGGTAGGCTCGGCATAATTGGTGTCGTTCATGCCAATCAAATGAGCCTTGGCATTCATCAAACTAACAAAAACTGGCAATCCACCTGGGTAACTTCTACCCAGAGCGTGAGCGGCACGATTCTCACTGGACATTAAGGCCAAATGCAACAACTCACCACGACTTAATTGAGTTCCAACCTGAAGACGAGAAGAGCTTCCCTTTTCAGTATCTACATCATCTTGGGAAATCGTAATGATCTCATTCATTGGCAAGCGTGCTTCGCTGACCAACAAACCAGTCATCAATTTTGTCAATGAAGCAATCGGCAACACGGCCTGGTCATTTTTACTAAAAAGGACCTCGTTCGTTTCTTGATCAACCACCAAAGCTACGCTTGACTTGAGCGCTAAAGAATCGTGTGAACCGTGAAGACCAGCGATCTGACCAAACGATGGTTTGAGAGGAATAATTTCAGCACGAGGTGCGGATTTTTGCCTGGCAGACACGACTCTCTTGAATACTTTTCGCTTCGCAGCAACTACTTTTTTAGGCTGAGATTCAATTTTCCTCTCACTTGGTGCCGCATAGACACACGTGGTGGTACCGGCCATCAATGTGACGAGCAAGCCTAAAGTGATAAATATACTGCGCAAAATAGTCCCTAAATCAATCAACAAGCAGATGGAAAACTAGAAAATTGAACACAAAAGTGCTCCCCCTCTAGTTTAATCAAGAAAACCACACAATATCAAGTACTTGCATGACTTTCTTAATCAATTAACTCCAACACACGCGACTTAACCCTGTGCAGCGACCCTATCCGACTTGTTATGCAACTTATTCAAGGCGCTTATATAAGCCTTTGCCGAAGCAACCACGATGTCCGGGTCTGCACCAACACCATTAACCACACGGCCGCTATTTTGCAAGCGAACTGTAACTTCCCCTTGACTCTCAGTTGAGCCACTGATTGCATTGACAGAGTAAAGCACCATTTCTGCGCCACTCTTTACAATCGATTCGATCGCCTTCATGGATGCATCAACAGGCCCGTTCCCATCCGATGTGCCTTTAACTTCCTTGCCATCTACCGTAAACACAATACTGGCCTGAGGCCGTTCGCCTGTTTCACTGTGCTGAGATAAAGAGACGAAACCGTATTGTTCATTTTCTTGAGACACACTTTCATTGCTTACCAAAGCAAGAATATCCTCATCAAAAATTTCAGATTTTCGGTCGGCTAGTTCCTTGAATTTTGTGAAAGCACCATTGATTTCAGACTCACTTTCCATCTGGACACCCAACTCAAGCAAGCGTTGCTTGAAGGCATTTCGGCCACTGAGTTTCCCCAATACTATTTTGTTGGCGGTCCAACCCACATCTTCTGCTCGCATAATTTCATAAGTGTCGCGTGCTTTAAGTACGCCATCTTGATGAATGCCGGATGCGTGGGCAAAGGCATTGGCACCAACGACAGCCTTGTTAGGCTGAACGAGGAAACCTGTTGTCTGGCTGACCATGCGACTGACGGCCAAAATGTGTTTGGTATCAATGTTGAGGTCGAGACCAAAATAATCTTTACGCGTCTTGACAGCCATTACGACCTCTTCAAGACTACAGTTTCCTGCTCGCTCACCCAAGCCATTGATAGTGCACTCAATTTGACGGGCACCGCCAATTTTGACGCCAGCCAGGGAGTTGGCGACAGCCATACCCAAATCATTATGACAATGCACAGACCAAATCGCCTTGTCAGAATTGGGAATTCGCTCTCTTAAATTCTTGATGAAATTGCCATAGAGTTCCGGAATCGCGTAACCGACTGTATCGGGCACGTTGATCGTTGTTGCACCTTCGTGAATGACGGTCTCCAAAATACGGCAAAGAAAATCCGGATCGCTCCTGTAACCGTCTTCAGGGCTGAACTCAACGTCAGAGACCAAATTACGGGCAAAACGAACCGCAAGCTTGGCTTGCTCAAAGACCTCGTCAGGCGTCATTCGGAGTTTTTTCTCCATATGCAAGGCCGAGGTGGCTATGAATGTGTGAATGCGGGAGCTATTTGCCCCTTTCAATGCCTCTGCAGCACGCGAAATATCCTTGTCATTCGCACGCGACAATGAACAAATAGTCGAATCCTTGATGGCATTCGCAATCGCTTGAACAGCTTCAAAGTCGCCGTTTGAGCTTGCTGCAAAACCTGCTTCAATCACGTCAACCCTTAGGCGCTCGAGTTGGCGCGCAATACGGAGTTTCTCATCCTTGTTCATCGACGCACCTGGCGACTGCTCGCCATCACGCAAAGTTGTGTCAAAAATGATTAATTTATCTGCCATTTGAATTCTCCAATAGTTCAGAAAGCTTGACGCAATGAGTCTTGTAAAAAAACAAAAAGCCCGTAGCAGATGCTTACGGGCTTTAGGATGTGGATAGTACGAACTCTACCAACTCCGCCCGCTTGGCGAAAGTAATAGAAGTAGTAGAGAAAAGTTAAACATTAAATGCAATATATCACAGGTTAAGACAATGCAGTCAAGCCGGACCTTGCTTACTTGTGCAACCCTCTTTCATCAGGCTCTTCGGTAGAGGTGCTGATCACGCTAGTTTGGATACCTTTTGCTTTTCGCCAAAAATAAATTCCATATCCGCTAAAGCCATACGCAACAAACACACCGAATAAAACTATCGGTGGATCAATATTTATCACGGCAATACCCAAAGCAATCAAGACGATGAAAGCGAAAGGAACACTGCGCTTCATATGGAAATCTTTGAAGCTGTAGAAAGGCACATTGGTCACCATGGTGAGCCCTGCATAAAGGGCCAAGGCAAACATGGGCCACGCCACAGCAGGCCCTTTGTAGCCTAGATCGGTCATCAACCAAATAAAGCCTGCGACCAATGCAGCAGCAGCAGGACTGGGCAAACCTTGAAAAAACCGCTTATCCACCACGGCGGTATTCACATTAAAGCGTGCCAGTCGAAGCGCGGCACAAGCGCAATAAACGAATGAGGCAATCCATCCCCAACGACCCAGCACCTGCAAGGACCAAACATAAGAAATGATGGCGGGTGCAGCACCAAAGGAAACCATATCGGAAAGCGAATCCATTTGCTCACCAAAGGCACTTTGAGTGTTAGTCATTCTGGCGACTCTGCCATCGAGACTGTCAAGCACCATGGCACAAAAAATACCAACAGCGGCAAGATCAAATCGTCCATTGATCGCCATCACAATGGCATAAAAACCACCGAAAAGCGCAGCCAAAGTAAACAGATTTGGGAGTACGTAAATACCCTTTCGCCTTTTGCTAACCGTTGTAGGGTCTAGCTCAGCTGTATCTGATTCATTTCCATCATGCATTGAATTGGCCTCCTGCTTTCCATAATAACAAAGGCCACAGAAGTGGCCTTTGTTGCTTGAGTCAAAAGACTTAGTTACGGGTCTGATCAACCAGTTTATTCTTTTTGATCCAAGGCATCATGGCGCGAAGTTTCTCACCCACTTGCTCGATCTGATGCTCAGAAGTCAGGCGGCGGCGGCTCAACAATGTTGGTGCACCAGCCTTGTTCTCAAGGATAAAGCTCTTGGCGTATTCGCCAGTCTGAATATCCTTAAGACACTGACGCATAGCATCTTTGGTGGCGCTCGTCACAATGCGAGGGCCTGTGACGTATTCGCCGTACTCAGCGTTGTTGGAGATCGAGTAATTCATGTTGGCAATTCCGCCTTCATAAATCATGTCAACAATCAACTTGAGTTCGTGGAGACACTCAAAAGAAGCCATTTCAGGCGCGTAACCAGCTTCAACCAAGGTCTCAAAGCCGGCCTTGATCAATTCAA
>CANBUY010000168.1 GCA_947372745.1 Comamonadaceae bacterium
GCAATATTTATATCTCTAGTGGCTATGTTCGAGAGTTAAAAAACGAAGACCAATTGGCAGCCTTGTTGGCGCACGAGTTGTCGCATGTGCTTTTAAGGCACCACGACTCCAATGCGTTAAGCCGTGTGCAAAAGCAATTCGCAACACTAGCTGGCCTCGGGATGGGGGTGCGCAATGCTGTCGACAAAGCCACTGGCGGTGCCGCAAGTAATGCCCTGTCACCTGGTCAGATGAAAATATTGCAGCAGATGGAGTTGTTGATCAGCGTCACCGACACAGCACTAAGCCCAGCCTGGGGGCGCCGGCAAGAGGCAGAAGCTGATCGGCTGGGCATGGATTTGATGGTTAAGGCGGGCTACAGTTACCAAGATGGCTTTTTGCCATGGCTTGAGGCAGTGGCAAAGTGGGATGCTGATCAGGATCAGCAAAAAGCGGCGATGCTCCAGACGCAGCAAGCGTCGGTCCAAGCCTTGATGAGCGGCGGCAAGTTTGATGAGTCAATTAAGAAAGGTATTGGCATTGCGCTCAACGATATCAAAGGCCAACTTTCTGCGAGTCATGACGGCGGCGGCAAGCGCTTGGGCGATATGGATGCCTACTACATCAAGGCCTATAACGAAAAGGTACCGCAGGTCGTGGTGACCAGTCAATCTTTTGAGAAGGCGAGGAATGAGCCAGATGTGAAATTTATTTTGGCTGGTTATAGTAAAGTTTTTGAAGCACGTAGCTTGGTCAATAAACAAAACTATGTGCAAGGACAAGCGCTGCTAAAACCGTTGGTAGGCGCGGGTTCAAAAATATCGGACCACGCATTGCCTAATCAACTGATGTTTGAGGTGCTCAGGGGGCTGGGGCGCAGCAAGGAGGCAGAGGTGTTTTTGGTCAAGAGCCTGAAATCAAATAATTCAGTGTGGTCAGTCTATGACTCGGCTGCCACCTACTACAAAGACCAGGGGAAAACCGAGGAGGTTGCAAAAGTTGGTCAAGACGCCTTTCAAAAGTTCTCAGGTGCCCCTTCAGCCTACCCCAGATTAATTGCGCTTTACAAGCGCAACGGTTTAACCAAAAACATGAACTCGGTAGTGAGTGAGTGCGCCTTTAAGCAAGCCGATAAACGTGATCAGTGTGTGGATGCCGCTAAGTAAAAAGATGATAAATAAACTAAGGTGGAGCGCCTTGTCGCCCATCTGGCGCTGGCATTTGTATGTTGTTTTCATCACCATTTTTGTTGGTCTTTTCATGGCATGGTTATCCAACAAGTTGCCAATTGAAGAGGCTATTAAAAGGTCAACAACCCGAATTTTTGCCCCTTTGTTGTCATTGAATTATTCGGATGAGGGGCAGCAGGCAATTGCAGTCTTGACCATTGACGACACAGATCTGAAGGAGTATGGCTTGAACTGGCCGGTACCCTTGGATTATTACCAGCGATTGCTGGACAGCCTTGTCAAAAGAAAACCCAAGGCGATATTTTTAGATATTCTTTTTTTGGATGACAAACCGAAGAGGGACGTCGAGCGTTTGATCGGTGCTGCCTGTCGTGCGACCGAGGCTGGCGTACCTGTATTTTTGGCGACCGTTTCACCTGAAGCGTCAAGATCAAATCCTGAACAGCAATTATTTGCCGCACGAACCGGTGCTGACGTTCCTTGTTTGATCGCGGTGCGCCCCATCGTGACCCCCGACGAGCTGGATCAGTCGCAATGGGCCTATCCACTTCGGACCTCAACTCCTGAGCAATTACAAGCGCATACAGCAGTGCCTGACTCCGTGGCATTGAGTCTGTATTGCCGCCTATACAAGAGCACTTGCCCGGATAATGCAGCGCTGCCCCTAGCCCTTGTTTGGGCAACCAACGCAGCCTCTAGCAACATGGAGACTATGGTGGTGCGCAACAATCAAGGTCGTCTGATGCCGGTGTGCAGGGCGCATTGGGATTGGTGGGAGATGTTGCCTGGTTCTTCGATGCTGCGCCAAATTAAGGGGCAATCTGCGCTGCCGCTTTGCCCCTATAACCAAGTGATTCCCGTCAGAGCATTCAAAAATTTTGGGTTTACAGCGGAACAACTAGACGCGGCATTGTTGGGAAAGGTGGTGATGATTGGCGTCGATCTGAAGTCAATTGGCGACAACCTAATTTCACCAATTCATGGCAGGTTGCCTGGCGTACATGTACACGCCATGGCCTTAGATAACCTGATTTCATTTAAAGGAAAGTACCGTGAAAATGGCGACTTTGAGTGGCATGAGCTTTGGCACTCATCTGCCAATATCTTCATCTTCCTGAGTTTGTTGCTAACCTCGTGTGTGATGGTTTTTTGGGGCCATTACAAAGAAATTTTGTGGGCGCGTTCGGTCACCAAAAAAGTGCGAGAGGTTATGCCTTGCTTGATTTTTAAACGTTCCTGGCCCGTGATGATTGTGCTCAGTCCGCTCATGCTTATCAGGGGGGGCGCATGGTTAGGGGGCGAGAAAAAATCTGGCGCTCAAATGCTTTTGATGGGCCTTAATGTTCTTGTTTACGGCGTGCTCTGCATTGTTATTTTTATTCTTGGCTATGACGTCTACCGGCAGGGACCTTTGACCATCATTGAGTACGTGTTGTTTCCCTTTATGGCGCATTTCCTGCATTTGGGGGAATCATTGGCCCAGCGCTCTAGAAATCTTTGGAAAGCTTTGCATGCCGAAGACTCGTGGGACCGATGGGCACGGTTGGATGCCAAAAAATGGCATAAGCGTAAATAGAACTTTGTTTTGGCGATATCACTTTTATTCGTCATCGCTGCAACGTCGACTTTCAGACGCTGCGTCAGGTGCGTGTCTTGTTCGCACGTTTTGGCACACTCAATTTAACCCGTACTTAGGTTCGACCTGTCATCGCTGAGTTCCAAGATATAAACTCGCCTTGGCTATTCGCGGTGTGCTCTAAGCAGTCAAGACTTACTTGACTAGTATTGAGGATCCGCCATGGTGTGACAATCGCTTGCATACCGCCCACTCAATCACCCAACAAGCCCCAAGGAAAACATGGAGACCGTCGCCGTACTGGATTTTGAAACCACTGGGCTTTCACCCAATATGGGGGACCGGGCAACTGAGATCGCCATCACTTTGCTCAAAGACGGGCAGATCATCGACCGGTTTCAAAGTCTGATGAACGCAGGCAGGCGCATACCGTCTGATGTCGTCCATCTAACTGGCATCACCAACGAGATGATTGGGTCTGCGCCATCGATTGAGCAAGTCATGCGTGACGCCGTCAAGTTTGTGGGCAAGACGCCGGTGGTGGCGCATAACGCTTCATTTGACAAGAAGTTTTGGGAGGCTGAGTTGGCGCGCTTGTCTATTCGAACAGAGAGTTCGTTTGCCTGCACCTTGCTATTGTCGCGGCGTATTTATCCACAATCGATCAACCACCGACTCTCCACCCTCGTCCAGTTGTTGGGCTTGCCCACCACAGGTCGCGCCCACCGGGCCATGGTGGATGCGGAGATGACCAGTCACCTGTGGTCGCGCATCAGGGCTGACATTGCCCGCTCGTACCCCTTGGCACCGGTGAGCCATGCCTTGCTCACCAATGTGCAAAAGGTGCCGCGCGTCAAAGTCCCCCTTTGGTTGCAAGCTTGCAGCCAGTCACGTTCAGATGCCTAGTTTGCAGGGCCACTCGGCGCCACCAGTGCGTCCTTTTACACGGAATTCCACGTAGCCGATACATCCAGTTTGGCCAAGTTCACCGCCGTCCCCAAGGTGGCGATCTGCGGGGCCAAGGCCATGCGCTTGGCCTGTGACGGGTGCGCGTCTTGATTAATCCCCAGCAACGCTTTCAAGATGAGTGCTGTATCGCCCTGCGCAGGCCCGAGTTGCTTCAACGCAGGGTCCAATATCTCGTGACGCAAATAACGCATCGTGACCTGCGACTCAGGCAGGCCGAATGGACAGTACACAAAGGCGGGGTGTCGATTAACAAACAAGGCCCCTGGGTAAAGCAGGGTCGCCAAGTACGCCAACTGCCTTTCAAAAGGGTTTTGACTTCGCATGATGCCCATTGACTGGGCGCTCAAGCCAGCAAGGTGCGCTTGCTCATAGGGAATTAAATAGACCGAGGTGGCGGCGGTCCTCGTCTCAGTCTTGAGCCTGGGGGCTGTTGCGCTGTATGGCCCTGCTGCCAAGTCCACCAGCAAGGGGAAGAAATACGATTCCACCATTTCGTCCAGTGCAAAAGCGGTTTGCACAAAACTGGCCAGTTCAGGGTCGCGAAACTGTGGGCAGTACTGTAATATTTTTTGACGCAACTCCACCACCAAATAGGCGGGTAGCCGGTGATTGGGCTTAAGGGCATTGAGTAACAACTTGATCAGGGTTGACGTGCTTGTTGGGGGTGTCATGGTTTCAGGGCCGGCTGATTACATTCCAACCGCAAGCAAGGCGCGCTTAATGGCCTCCACCATGGCTGGGGCGTAGCCACTGTCTACCTCATCGGCATTGCCCCACCCCAAGGCCAGTCGCAGCAACTGCC
>CANBUY010000169.1 GCA_947372745.1 Comamonadaceae bacterium
GCCCTATTGGGCTGCACCGCTTTTATTTATTTGGCAAGGGCGATCTCATCGGCTGGTTACTACCACTGCCAACGGCCTTGGGGCTTTATGGCTTTGCGCGAATGAAGGCCAACGGCCTGGATGACCCCTTGGGTTGGATCCTTATCCCCGTTTTAGGATTCACCATCGCCGCTTGTGCCCTGAACGCCATCGTTTATGGCTTGATGACGCCTGAAAAGTGGAATGCGCGCTTCAACCCTTCAGCACCGTTGGATGCGGCGCCAGGTCAAACAAATTGGATGACCGTGGGCGCCATGGCTTTGGCACTGCTCATCGGCACCACCATCTTGATGAGTAGCATCGTGTTCAGTTTTCAAACCTATTTTGAAAACCAGGTTGAAGAAGCGCGAAAAATTTCTCAATAAAAAAGCCAGTAGCTGCAAAAGCTACTGGCTTTATGGAGAGTCGTTTGTCGTCAGAAAAGCTGAATGCTGACCCAATAGGCGACTGCAGCCACAAAGGCGCTGGCTGGAATGGTGAAGATCCAGGCCCAAATAATGTTACCGGCAACACCCCAGCGAACAGCACTGGCGCGCTGTACGGACCCTACGCCCACGATAGCGCCAGTGATCGTATGCGTGGTGGACACGGGCACGCCAATCGCCGTAGCCATGAACAGGGTAATGGCGCCTCCCGTTTCGGCACAGAAGCCCCCAACAGGTTTTAACTTGGTGATTTTTTGACCCATGGTCTTGACAATACGCCAGCCCCCAAACATGGTGCCCGCGCCAATGGCGAGATAGCAACTCACCACCGCCCAGGTCGGGGGTGATTTATCAGTCACTGAGACGTATCCCGTGGCAATCAACAGCATCCAGATAATGCCGATTGTTTTTTGGGCATCGTTGCCGCCGTGCCCCAAGCTGTAGGCACCGGCCGACACCAACTGCAAGCGCCTGAACCACTTGTCCACCCGTGACGGCCTGGCGCGTCTAAACACCCAAGCCACCAGTACCATCATCATGGACCCCAGCAAAAAGCCGAGAAAAGGTGAGATGAAAATAAAGGCGACCGTTTTCAAAATGCCACCGGATATCAAGGCACTGGCCCCCGACTTGGCCATGACCGCACCCACAATGCCACCAATCAACGCATGCGATGAACTGCTGGGTATGCCGTAATACCAAGTAATGAAATTCCAGGTAATTGCCCCCAGCAAGGCGCCAAACACCACATGGGTATCAACAATGCCGGGTTGGACAATGCCCTTACCCACCGTCGCGGCCACGCTGTAGTGGAAAACAAAAATAGCCACCACATTGAAGAAGGCAGCAAAAATGACGGCCTGTCCGGGTTTGAGAACCCCTGTGGACACCACGGTGGCAATGGAATTGGCCGCATCATGAAATCCATTCATGAAATCGAACAAAATTGCCAGTACCACCAGCATGACGACCACCCAGAGTGCCGTTTGTACGGTTTGCATTCTTAGCTTCTCTCTGGAATTAAGAATTTTCGAGGATGACGCCCTCTATCAAGTTCGCCACGTCCTCGCACTTGTCGGTGATGGTCTCGAGCAATTCGTAGATGGCTTTGAGTTTGATGACTTCACGGACATCGGGCTCTTCACGGAACAACTTGCTCATGGCGCTGCGCATGACGCGGTCGGCATCACTTTCGAGCTTGTCAATTTCTTCGCAGGTCTTCAGAGCTGCTTCTGCCGTACTGGGGTCAGCAATTTTGTCGAGTAATTTGACGGCATCGCGCAGGCGCTCGCAGCACTTGACGCTGAGTTCAGTCAAACGCTTGATATCGTCTGTCATGTGGCGCACGTCATATAGCGCCATGGTTTCTGCCGAGTCCTGAATCAGATCGACCACGTCATCCATCGTATTGATGAGTCCATGGATTTGCTCACGGTCAATGGGCGTGATGAAGGTCTTGTGGAGTGCCTTGTTGACCTCATGCGTCACGCGGTCAGCGGCATGCTCTGCGTTGTCCACGTCCTGGTTGTATTTTTCGCGCAAACCCACATCGTTGTAATTCGCGACTAAATGTGAAAAAGCGTGAGCAGCCTCAACAATGCGGTCAGCATGTTGGTTGAACATCTCAAAAAAATTACCTTCGCGAGGCAACAACTTGCCAAAAATCATGGCGAACTCCAATATTTATAAGTCAGAAATTTGACGTTACTGTGACTGCCGGCAGTTTAACCGCCTGCCCAGCGTTAAAAAGCGCATGGTGTCAGGCGCTTCAAAAATAAAATGAACAGCTCCCTGACTGACAAGCTTGGCTAACAGCCATAAAAAAGCGCCTTGCAACACAAGGCTGCAAGGCGCTTTTTAAACACGGCTCAGCGACGACCAGAAACAGTCGCGCTGAGCAAAGTGCCGGTGGGCTTACACGGTCGCGGCGGCGTCCTTGTAGTCCTGAACCTTGTCAAAGTTCAGGTATTGGTACACCTTGTCACTGGCGGCTGTGAGCACCACCATGTCGGCCATGTACTCTGCTTTGGTCGGAATACGACCCAATTTAGAGCAAATAGCGGCCAACTCAGCACTGCCCAAGTACACGTAGCTGTTTTTACCCAAGCGGTTCGGGAAGTTACGGGTAGAGGTGGAGAACACCGTGGCGCCCTCTTTCACCTGGGCCTGGTTGCCCATGCACAAGCTGCAACCCGGCATTTCCATGCGGGCACCGGCTGCGCCAAGCACGCCATAGTGGCCTTCTTCGCTCAACTGTTTGGCATCCATCTTGGTCGGCGGTGCCATCCACAATTTAACGGGAATGTCACGCTTGTTCTCAAGCAGCTTGGAGGCTGCACGGAAATGGCCAATATTGGTCATGCAAGAGCCAATGAACACTTCATCAATCTTGGCGCCGGCCACGTCAGCCAATGTTTTCACATCGTCCGGGTCGTTCGGGCAAGCCACGATAGGCTCCACGATGTCAGCCAGATCAATCTCGATCACGGCGGCGTACTCGGCATCAGCGTCACCTTTGAGCAACTGGGGATCGGCCAACCAGGCTTCCATCGCGGCAATGCGGCGCTTGATGGTGCGCACATCAGAGTAACCCTCGGCAATCATCCACTTCAACATGGTGATGTTGCTGTTGATGTATTCGATGATGGGCTCTTTGTTCAGGTGCACGGTGCAACCACCGGCGCTACGCTCGGCAGAGGCATCGCTCAACTCAAACGCCTGCTCGACCTTGAGGTCTGGCAAACCTTCAATCTCAAGCACGCGGCCCGAGAAAATATTGATCTTGCCCTGCTTGGCTACGGTCAACAAACCAGCCTTGATGGCGTACAAAGGAATGGCATTGACCAGATCGCGCAGCGTAATGCCAGGCTGCAACTTGCCTTTGAAGCGCACCAACACACTCTCAGGCATGTCCAAAGGCATAACACCTGTGGCGGCACCGAAAGCCACCAGACCGGAACCCGCGGGGAAGCTGATGCCAATCGGGAAACGGGTGTGGCTGTCACCACCAGTGCCCACGGTGTCAGGCAACAACATACGGTTTAACCAGCTGTGGATGATGCCGTCACCGGGACGCAAAGGCACGCCACCACGGGTGCTCATGAAGTCAGGCAATTCGTGGTGCATTTTCACGTCTACGGGCTTGGGATAAGCGGCGGTGTGGCAGAAAGACTGCATCACCAGGTCAGCACTAAAGCCCAGGCAAGCCAAGTCTTTCAGCTCGTCACGGGTCATCGGGCCGGTGGTGTCTTGTGAACCCACGCTGGTCATTTTGGGTTCGCAGTAAGTACCGGGGCGCACGCCCTGGCCTTCTGGCAAGCCGCAGGCACGGCCGACCATTTTTTGCGCCAACGTAAAGCCTTTTTTGGTATCCACTGGGTTTTGAGGCAAGCGGAACAGCGTGCTGACGGGCAAACCAAGAGCTTCACGCGCTTTGGCGGTCAAACCACGGCCAATGATCAGGGGAATGCGGCCACCGGCGCGCACTTCGTCAAACAGGACGTCGCTCTTGACGGTGAATTCGGCAATGACTTTGCCGTCTTTGAAGGCTTTGCCGTCATAAGGACGCAGTTCAACCACGTCGCCCATGTTCATGGCGCTCACGTCCAACTCGATCGGCAAAGCGCCCGAGTCTTCCATGGTGTTGTAGAAAATGGGGGCAATTTTGCTGCCCAGACACACGCCGCCGAAACGCTTGTTCGGGACAAACGGGATGTCTTGACCCGTGAACCACAACACCGAGTTGGTGGCAGATTTGCGTGAAGAACCGGTCCCCACCACGTCTCCCACGTAGGCCACCAAATGGCCCTTGGCTTTGAGTTCATCGATAAATTTGACCGGGCCACGCTTGCCGTCTTCTTCAGGCACCACACCAGGGCGCGCATTTTTGTGCATGGCCAAGGCGTGCATCGGGATGTCAGGGCGGCTGAACGCATCAGGCGCTGGGGACAAGTCGTCAGTGTTGATTTCGCCCTCAACCTTGAACACGGTCAAGGTGATGGAGGCGGGCACTTCAGGGCGTGAGGTG
>CANBUY010000170.1 GCA_947372745.1 Comamonadaceae bacterium
AATGCCCAACGCGGAGAACACACCCTGCATCGCAAGGTACATCGCCCCTGGGGCTGGTATGACAGCATTGACGAAGGTGGCCGCTTCAAGGTCAAGCGCATCCAGGTCAAACCCAAAGCAAGCCTGAGCCTGCAAAAGCACCATCACCGCGCCGAGCACTGGATTGTGGTGACTGGCACCGCCGAAATTACCAACGGTGACAAAGTGCTGACCCTGACCGAAAACCAGTCCACATACATCCCGCTGGGTGAGGTGCACCGCTTGGCCAACCCCGGCACCATCCCGCTGGAAATCATTGAGGTGCAGTCGGGTAGCTATTTGGGTGAAGACGACATCGTGCGCTTTGAAGATACCTACGGCAGAACAAGTTCATGAGCACACAATTCAAAATCTACGTTGCAGGCCATCGCGGCATGGTAGGCAGTGCCATTTGCCGCAATTTGCAGCAGCAAGGCCAATTCAGATTGCTGACCCGCACTCATGCCGAGTTGGACCTTACTAACCAAGCCGCCGTACAAGCCTTTTTTGCCCAAGAAAAGCCGGACCAGGTGTACCTGGCCGCAGCCAAGGTCGGCGGTATCCATGCCAACAACTCCTACCCCGCCGACTTCATCTATCAAAACCTGATGATGCAGGCCAATGTTATTGAGGCAGCTTTTCAAAACGATGTTAAGAGACTGCTGTTCCTCGGCTCCAGCTGCATTTACCCCCGCATGGCTACGCAACCCATGCGCGAAGACGCCCTGCTCACCGGCACGCTAGAGCCCACCAACGAGCCCTATGCGATCGCCAAAATCGCCGGCATCAAGCTCTGCGAAAGCTACAACCGCCAATACGGTTCCAGCCACGGCGTGGACTACCGTAGCGTCATGCCCACCAACCTCTATGGCCCAGGTGATAACTACCACCCCGAAAACAGCCACGTCATCCCCGCTTTGATTCGCCGTTTTCATGAAGCCAAGTTAGCCAATGCTTCCAGCGTCGCTATCTGGGGTACTGGCACGCCAAGGCGCGAATTTTTGTACGTAGACGACATGGCCGCAGCCAGTGTGCATGTCATGCAACTGCCCAAAGCTACCTATGACCAACACACCACCCCCATGCAAAGTCACATCAACGTGGGTTCAGGGTCAGACGTAACGATTGCAGAAGTGGCCCAAGCTATTGCGCAAACGGTGGGCTATGTAGGGCAAATTGAATTCGACACCACCAAACCTGATGGTGCCCTACGCAAGTGGATGGACAGCACACGTGTGAATAATCTAGGTTGGCAAGCACAAGTTAACTTGCACGATGGCCTAGCTCTCGCATACCAAAATTTCTTGGCTAGAAACCCCCTTTAGATTGGCGGATTCAGCCCCTTCGTGACCTTAAAAATATCAAGTTCAACAAATAACGTTATGACCCAACAAAAAGTAGCTCTCATCACGGGCATCACCGGCCAAGACGGCTCTTACCTCGCTGAATTTCTTCTGGAAAAAGGCTACATAGTTCACGGGATCAAGCGCCGCGCCAGCAGCTTCAACACCCAGCGCGTGGACCACATCTATCAAGACCCGCACGTGGACAACGCAAATTTCAAATTGCATTACGGTGACCTGAGCGACACCAGCAACCTGGTGCGCATCGTCCAAGAAACCCAGCCCGACGAAATCTACAACCTAGGCGCACAAAGCCACGTAGCCGTGTCATTCGAGTCCCCCGAATACACCGCCGACGTGGACGCCATGGGTACCCTGCGCATCCTTGAAGCCATCCGAATCCTCGGACTGGAAAAGAAAACGCGCTTCTACCAAGCCTCTACCTCCGAGCTGTATGGCCAGGTGCAAGAAATCCCCCAAAAAGAAACTACACCCTTCTACCCCCGCAGCCCCTACGCCGTGGCCAAAATGTACGCCTACTGGATCACGGTCAACTACCGCGAAGCCTATGGCATTTATGCCTGCAATGGAATCTTGTTCAACCACGAAAGCCCACGCCGCGGCGAAACCTTTGTCACTCGCAAGATCACACGCGGCATGGCTAACATCAGCCAAGGCCTGGAAGAGTGCCTCTACATGGGCAACATCGACGCCCTGCGCGACTGGGGCCACGCCAAAGACTATGTCCGCATGCAGTGGATGATGCTGCAACAGACCGAAGCTGAAGACTTCGTCATTGCCACAGGTGTGCAATACAGCGTGCGACGATTCATTGAATGGACCGCTGCAGAGTTGGGTATGCAATTGCGCTGGGAAGGCGAGGGTGTCAATGAAGTGGCCTATTGGAATGGAAAAGCCATCGTCCGCATCGACCCACGCTACTTCCGCCCCACCGAAGTCGAAACTCTGCTCGGCGACCCCACCAAAGCCAAACAAAAACTCGGATGGGTGCCAGAAATCACCGCCCAAGAGATGTGCGCTGAAATGGTCGCCGCCGACCTGGCCCAGGCCAAACAACATGCCTTGCTCAAAGCCAACGGCTACAACGTCAACGTGAGCGTGGAATAAACACAAGTGCCCGTCGTCAAGCTGAGCAATGGCCGTGAATTTACGGCCACCGCTGGTGTCTCTTTGGTGGATGCCGCCTTGTTGGGGGGCATCACGCTGCCCCACAGCTGCAAAACAGGCCGTTGCAGCACCTGCAAATGCAAAGTACTGCAAGGTGAAACAACGGCCTTGCAAACAGAAACAGGCCTTACCAATGCGGAAAAAGCGGAAGGCTGGATTCTCAGTTGCGTGCGATCTGCTCAAACCGATGTCACGCTCGAAGTCGAAGACTTGGGCAATGTCGTCTTGCCTCCAGGCAAAACCCTCCCTTGCCGCATCAGCAGCATTGACCGGCTGGCCACTGACGTCGTCCGTGTCATGCTGCGCCTGCCGCATACGGTCGACTTCAGGTCCATTCCCGGCCAGTACATCGATGTCATTGGCCCCGGCGGTGTTCGCCGCAGCTACTCGCTGGCCAATGCCAACACGGCAGACAAAACCTTGGAACTGCACATCCGCGCAGTCGATGGCGGTGTCATGAGCGACTACTGGTTCAAGCAAGCCAAAGCCAACGACCTGTTGCGCTTCAACGGCCCCTTGGGCACTTTCTTTTTGCGCGGCCTGGACCAACTCCATTTGGTTTTTTTGGCCACAGGCACAGGCATCGCGCCTGTCAAAGCCATGTTGGAATCACTGACAAATATTGCGCCTGAACGGGCCCCTCAATCGGTCACTGTGTTTTGGGGCGGGCGAACTGCCGGAGACCTTTACTTTGACCCACAAGCCATCCCGGCAGGGCATCGGTTTGTACCCGTGCTCTCGCGGGCTGCAGAGGGTTGGGCTGGCGTCAGCGGCTACGTGCATAACGCGCTGCTCGCCACACAGCCTGACATGGCCCATACCGTGGTATACGCCTGTGGATCAGACGCCATGATTCGTAGCGCCACGGCCAGTTTGTTGACAGCAGGCCTGCCCGATAACCGTTTTTTTGCCGATGCGTTTGTGCCCTCGGCGCCTCAATAACTAAAGACAAAGCAATCCATGAAAGCAGTCATTCTGGCCGGTGGTCTCGGCACCCGCCTCAGCGAAGAAACCGCCACACGTCCCAAACCTATGGTCGAAATCGGTGGCAAACCCATCTTGTGGCACATCATGAAGATGTACTCTCACCACGGCATCAACGACTTCATTGTTTGCTGTGGTTACAAGGGATACCTCATCAAAGAGTATTTCGCCAACTATTTTTTGCACATGTCCGATGTCACGTTTGACATGCAAGCCAACACGATGCACGTGCACGAAAAACGCGCCGAGCCCTGGAAGGTGACCTTGGTTGACACTGGCGACAACTCCATGACCGGGGGGCGCCTGCGCCGTGTGGCTGATTACGTCAAAGACGAAGAAGCCTTCTGCTTCACCTATGGCGACGGTGTGGGCGACAACGACATTGCCGCCAGCATCGCCTTTCACCGCAGCCACGGCAAAGCTGCCACCCTCACGGCCACCTACCCACCGGGTCGGTTTGGTGCGCTTGACATTCAAGAGGGTCAGGTCCGTAGTTTCAAAGAAAAGCCCCGTGGCGACGGCGCACTGATCAACGGCGGATTTTTTGTGCTGTCCCCCAAAATCCTTCCTCTGCTGACGGGCGACGACACCATTTGGGAGCAAGAACCCCTCATGAAGTTGGCAGAACAAGGAGAACTCATGGCTTTCAAGCACACGGGCTTTTGGCAACCCATGGATACACTGCACGACAAAAACACCCTCGAAAAAATGTGGGCCAACAACACGGCCCCCTGGAAGAAGTGGGAGTAAGCACAAGCATGCAAACCCGCCCCGAATTTTGGCAAGGCCGCAAAGTGCTCATGACTGGGCACACCGGGTTCAAAGGCAGCTGGCTCAGCCTGTGGCTGCAGGCCATGGGTACAGAGCTGCGCGGCATTGCCCTGGCACCCCCAACCGCGCCCGCCTTGTTTGACGTAGCCCAAGTGGCCAAAGGCATGGAC
>CANBUY010000171.1 GCA_947372745.1 Comamonadaceae bacterium
GGATGACCCAGCGCAATGGCGCCGCCATTGACGTTTAAGCGGCTCATGTCCAAGCCCAGTTCTTTGCCCACGGCCAAGGTTTGCGCGCCTTGCGCTTCATTGATCTCAAAACGGCCAATTTGCTCAAGTGTTAAACCCGTGCGCTCCAGCAGCAAGCGAATGGCCGGCGCAGGACCAATGCCCATGATTTCGGGCGGCACCCCCACGACCGCCGTGGCGACCACACGGGCCAACGGCTTTTTACCTTGCGCCTCAGACCAGGCTTTCACAAAGCTGCCAGAGGCCACAATGGCTGCTGCTGCTGCATCGACCAGCGCAGCGCTGTTGCCGCCAGTTTGTACGCCACCTTCATAAACAGGTTTGAGTTTGGCCAGCACGTCTGCGGGGGAAATGCGGGCGTGGGTGTCCGCGCTGACTTCCGCGATCTTGCCCTGCAGGCGAATGCCCCTGGATTTGTAGCCGGGCAGATCAAACTTTTCCGTGATGATCGGCACAATTTCACCCGCGTGAAAGCCTGCTTGTTGAGCGGCCACCGCTTTGGCAAAAGACTGGGAGGCAAACTCATCCACCTCTTCTCGGGTGATGCTGTATTTGGTGGCCAAATTTTCAGCCGTTTGAATCATGTTGATGCCAGCGGCAGGGTCTTTCAAGGCTTCCCACATGTAGTCTTTGAAACCCACTGGCGCACCCAGCTTGAAACCGGTGCGGTGGTCAAAGGCTGCAATGGGGTTGCGCGTCATGCTTTCGGTGCCGACCACCAGGGCCGCTTCGCAGGCGCCGCCTTGAATCTGTTCACCCGCTTGGCGAAAGAGCTCAAAACCAGTGCCGCAAATGCGCTGCGCCATGAGGGCAGGTACTTCTACCGGCACGCCTGCATACAAACCTATGTGGCGGGGCAAGAAGAACTGGTCAAAGTCGCCCGGGGCCATGTTGCCCGCCACCACCGAGCCAATGTCTGCACCACTGACGCCCGAACGCTCCAGCGCGGCTTTTGCGGCTTTGATGCCCAAATCAGTCGGTGAAATGTGGCCTAGTGCGCCGCAATAGTCCACCATCGGTGTTCGCACGCCGTCCAGCATCCAGACGTCGTCAAAGTGGGAGAAAAATCCTGGGGTGGCCATGGTGAGTGTCTTTCAGAGAGCGCTGGGTTTCAAAATCGTGTGCAGGGTGTCAGCATGCAATGCTTCGACCGTCTCGGCGCGGTGGGTGAGGACAGCGCGCTGGTTGATCGACCCTTTGTCGGTCACTTCACCTTTATCGATTGTGGGTGGTTCGGCCAACAAGCACAAACGTGCAATGCGGCTGGCGCTACCAGTGGCGTTCGCCGCCAAAGCATTAATAACCGTTTGAAAGTGCGCAATCACAGGGGCACTGCTCAATACATCTGCAAAAGGCGTGTTGGCGTCAAGACCGCTCAAAGCCCGAACCGCTTGCGTGGGAAACACCATGGCGCCCACTTCTTTCAAGTTGATGCCTGTCAGCACCACATCTTGAATATAGGGCGCGCCTGCAGCCACAATTTTGGCGCGCAAGGGGCCGACGCTGACAAAAGTGCCAGTGGCGAGTTTGAAATCTTCCGCAATACGGCCGTCAAATTTGAGACCCTGATGCACATCGGTCTCGTCAATCCATTTGACCGCGTCGCCAGAGCAAAAATATCCTTCATCGTCAAAGTGGGCCGCCGTCTCATCTGGCGCACGCCAGTAGCCTGGGGTGATGTTGGGGCCGCGGTAGCGAACCTCGGTTTTCCCGTCGACGTCGATCAGTTTTAAATCCATGCCTGGGGTGGGTACGCCCAAATCACCGGCTTTCACGTTGGGGTTGGTCACAAAAATAGCAAATGGGCCCGATTCAGTCATGCCCAAACCAGTACTCATCACAATGCGTTCGCCCACTTCACGCTCTTGGGATTCAAACAAGCTGTCCCACACCGGTTGGGCCAAAGCGGCACCGGCATAGAAGAACATTTTGACCCGAGAGAGTAAATTTTGGCGCAGTTCATCGTCGGTTTTCATGGCCAATGCGATGGCCTCAAATCCAGTCGGAACATTGAAATAAACCGTGGGTGCAATCTCGCGCAGGTTGCGCAAAGTTTCGCCCATCAGCGCAGGGGTCGGCTTGCCATCGTCAATATAGAGTGTGCCGCCGTGGTAAACCACCATGCCGAAGTTGTGGTTGCCGCCAAAGGTGTGGTTCCACGGAAGCCAGTCCACCAGCACGAGAGGTTCATTGGCCAGCACGGGCATGCTTTGTGCCATTTGTTGTTGGTTGGCACACCACATGCGCTGTGTGTTGATCACCGCTTTGGGCAACTTGGTGGAGCCACTGGTAAAAAGAAACTTGGTGATGGTATCTGGGCCCGTCGCAGCCATGGCTTCGGTTACTTGCGAGGTCACGGGCGTGGCCAGCAGTTCTGCAAATGGTGTGATGTTGCGTCCATCAAGTTGGCCGCTGGTCAGCACCACTTCTATATCTGCGCCTACGGCACTGGTAATGGCCTTGCCGTAACGCTGTGGGTCTGCCGCAAACACCAAGCCGGGCGTAACGGTGCGCAGCACATGGCGCAGTTTGTCGTAGTCCTGGCTGATGAGTGAATAAGCAGGGGAGGTGGGCACAAAGGGCACCCCAGCCACCAGACACCCCAGCGAGAGTAAGGCGTGCTCTAGGTCATTTTCAGACAAGATCACCACGGGGCGCTCTGCAGTCAATTCCCTGTTGATCAGACCTTGGGCAATGTGACAAGCACTGGCCCAAGCTTCGCTGTAGCTCACCTTTTGCCATTCGCCGGTCTTGCCGTCGCTTAATTTCTCACGGCGCGCCATGAAAGTTTGGTTCGGCGTGGTTTGTGCCCAGTGCTGCAGACGGTCAGTCATGCGTGGGGCAAAGTCTTGCAGTGGCTGCTCAGCGCGCAAGTAATGCACGCCAGGGGCACCATCACGCAAGACAACTTGAGTGACACCAAAGGTCATGGGGCGGTATTTTGGGGCGCTCATAGGGGTCTTCTCGGGTCTATTGTTTTTATCTGGCAGTTGGCCGCTCAGGACTTTTGTACTTTGGCAGCACGGCCTTCCAAAAAGGCTTTGACGCGTTCTTTGGCTTCCGGGGCGCT
This sequence comes from Comamonadaceae bacterium, assembly GCA_947372745.1. GTDB lineage: Bacteria > Pseudomonadota > Gammaproteobacteria > Burkholderiales > Burkholderiaceae_C > Rhodoferax. The sequence goes on from CANBUY010000171.1 coordinate 3,110, forward strand.
TTGTGCAATCGCCGCCATCATGGCTTCAGTCATGAAGCCTTGATCAGCGGGTTGTTCAGCAATTCGTGGCAACACATGAGTCAGTGCGTAGTTGGTGAGGGGTGCGTTTTTGGCGATGCGCTGAGCCAATTCAAACGCTTTCTCAAAAGCACCACCTGTGGGCACCAGGTACTGGGCCAGGCCAATGCGTTCGCCGTCTTGTGCGTTGTAGACACGTCCGGTCAGCATCATGTCGGTCATGCGGGCGGCACCAATGAGGCGCGGAATGCGCACCGAGCCGCCGCCACCTACAAAAATACCGCGTGATCCTTCTGGGAGGGCGTAGAAGGTCGATTCATCCGCCACCCGAATATGACAGGCCGTGGCCAATTCCAAGCCGCCGCCGACAACGGCGCCATGCAGGGCTGCAATTACCGGAACGGGTCCGTACTGAACACACTCAAGCGCTGCATGCCACATGCGTGAGTGAAATAAACCTTGCCCCGCATCGCGGTCGCTTAGTTCGCTTAAATCAAGACCGGCACAAAAGTGCTCACCTTCCCCATCAATCACCGCAGCCCGTACCGTAGAAGGCAGGTTTTGGAAAACATCGCGCAGCGCCAAAATGAGGCCATCATTCAAGGCGTTACGCTTGGTGAGACGGGTCAGTCGGATGACGGCAATTTCATTATGTTCGCCGAGAAGTTCAAAGTGGAGGTCTTTATTGGTCATAATTTCTTTCGTGCTGGCGGTAATTATGGTTATAAGATATAACTAATTCAAGCCTATTTCGATCCAATTTTCTCGGTGTTTACCCTAATCTGCACCGCCAACCGGAGCCTTTGATGGACCACAAAAACCTGATCGCTATTGATATTCACACCCATGCCGAGGTGAGTTGCTGGAATCCCTTTGATTCATACGGCGAGGAATATGACCGTGCAGCAGACAAGTTTTTTCGCAACAGTCGCCGACCTACTATTGCTGAGACGATTGCTTATTACCGTGAGAGAAAACTGGGCTTGGTGATGTTTACAGTCGATGCCGAATCGCAGATGGGTCGCCGGCGTATCCCCAACGAAGAAATTGCTGAAGCTGCCAAAGCCAACTCAGACATGATGATGGCCTTTGCCAGCATTGATCCGCACAAAGGCAAGATGGGCGCTCGCGAGGCTCGCCGCCTGATTGAAGAGTTCGGCATCAAGGGATTCAAATTTCACCCCACGGTGCAGGGCTACCACCCTTACGACAAAATGGCGTGGCCGATTTACGAGGTTATCAACGAATACAAACTGCCCGCCATTTTTCACACCGGGCACAGCGGCATCGGTTCGGGTATGCGCTGCGGCGGC
>CANBUY010000172.1 GCA_947372745.1 Comamonadaceae bacterium
GATCTCGGCCGAGACGTCGGCCTTCAGCTTGGCGACTTCGGCTTTACCCGAAGCGGTGCCCAGAAGGTAGCCGACAACGGCTCCTGCTGAAGCGAGAACAACAACTACGGCGATGGGTGATACGATCATTTCAGACTCCTAGCGCACACTAATTTTGGGCCAATGAGGTCTCCCAAAGGTGTTCCAAAGGTAGCACGACTGTTATACGCGCTGGTGTAACTTGCCCTCCATTTGCAGCAACTTGTCGCGCTCGCCCTGCATCATTTTGCTCACTGGAATACCGGTGGCGCGACTCACCACCTCAGCAATTTCCTCAGCCCCCACCTGGGTGCGCAAAAGACGCGGTGCCGCTCCCTCGCCTCTTGTGGCCTCCTTGGCTTGCACTTCCTGAAGACGTTTTTCAAGCTCTGGCAACTTGCCGTATTGCAATTCAGCCACTTTGTTGAAATCACCTTTTCGGGTGAATTCCTCAATCTGGAATTTCAACTTGTCGATTTCTTCGCGCACCTGGGCGCTGCCTTGGGCGCTGGCCTTTTCGGCTTTCCAGATTTCATCCAAGTCGGCAATCTCTTTTTGCAGCTTGACGATTTCTTCGTTGATCAACTCAAAACGCTTTTGTGAGGCTTCATCTTTCTCCTTCTTCACCGCTTCACGCTCAATCTGGAGCTGAATCAAGCGACGGTCAAGCTTGTCCATCACCTCGGGTTTGGAGTCCATTTCAATCTTGATTTTGGAGGCCGCCTCGTCAATCAGATCGATGGCCTTGTCAGGCAAGAATCGGTCAGTAATGTACCGGTTGCTAAGTTCTGCTGCGGCCACGATGGCCGGGTCGGTGATGTCCACACCATGGTGCAACTCGTAGCGCTCTTTCAAGCCACGCAAAATAGCAATGGTGGCCTCAACCGAAGGCTCACCAACCAGTATTTTCTGAAAACGGCGCTCAAGCGCAGCGTCTTTTTCAATGTACTTGCGGTACTCATCCAGCGTGGTGGCGCCCACACAGTGCAACTCACCCCGGGCCAGTGCGGGCTTGAGCATGTTGCCGGCGTCCATGGCACCCTCGGCCTTGCCAGCACCCACCATCGTGTGCAGTTCGTCAATGAACACGATCGTTTGACCTTCATCTTTGGCCAGATCTTTAAGGACATTTTTCAGGCGCTCTTCAAATTCACCGCGAAATTTGGCCCCTGCCAGCAGCGCCGCCATGTCCAAGGACAACACGCGCTTGCCTTTAAGCGACTCGGGCACTTCACCCGCCACAATGCGCTGGGCCAAGCCCTCAACAATCGCGGTTTTACCCACACCAGGCTCACCAATCAGCACTGGGTTGTTTTTGGTGCGGCGTTGCAGTACTTGAATGGCACGGCGAATCTCGTCATCGCGTCCTATGACCGGGTCCAACTTGCCCATTCGGGCACGTTCGGTCAGGTCAACACAGTATTTTTTGAGCGACTCGCGCTGGTCTTCAGCATCGGCACTGTCAACGTTTTGCCCACCACGTACGGCGTCAATCGCGGATTCAAGAGACTTGCGCGTCAAGCCGTTGTCTTTGACCAATTTGCCAACGTCTTGCTTGCTGTCTGTCAGTGCCAATAAAAAGAGCTCTCCCGCCACAAACTGGTCGCCGCGTTTAATGGACTCCTTTTCAGCCGCTTGCAAGAGGGACACCATGTCGCGTCCGACCTGCACCTGCTCATGGCCTTGCACCTGGGGCAGTCTCTTCATGGCCGCTTCAGCCGCCGTCAGCATGCCCGCCACATTGACACCCGCCCTTTGCAACAGCGCCTTGGGACCATCCTCTTGCTTGAGCATCGCGATCAGCACATGGACAGGTTCGATGTAGGCGTGGTCATTGCCCAAAGCCAAAGTCTGGGCTTCACTCAAGGCTTCTTGAAATTTGGTCGTTAGTTTGTCGATTCGCATTAAGTACTCCGGTTAGCAATTAACTGGAGCTTACTGCTCAATTTTCAAGAGAACTTGCGAAGTCGCGGCTTAACTATTGACAGGGGTCAACAGATTAACCTTCACCCTTTAATCCTTCGGTTAATGGGGTGCGCAGTGACGGATGGTTTGACGCCAACTCAAAGGGGTAAATTGGTTGAAACCAAACCCCACTTCGCTAAAGCGGCATCATCCGATACTCGGGCGTCCACCCAGCGGGCGCCTTCTGGCGTTTGTTCTTTTTTCCAGAAGGGCGCTTGGGTTTTGAGGTAGTCCATCAAAAACTCACAGGCCTGAAAGCTTTCACCCCGGTGCGCCGAGGTCACGGCCACCAGCACAATTTGATCTAGCGGTTGCAGCAAACCCACGCGGTGAATGACTCGGGCGTCCAGGATGTCAAAGCGCTGATGGGCTGCGTCAATCATGGCTTCGATTGATTTTTCAGTCATGCCAGGGTAATGCTCAAGCTCCATGCTGCTGATGCTGCCCACCACGCCCGCGGTGCGGTCACGCACCGTGCCCACAAAGCTGCACACGGCACCCACGCCAGCATTTTTCCCACGCAAGGTGCTGACCTCTGCGCTCAAATCGAAGTCAGCTGTTTGAATGAAAACCCGAGGGGACGTCGCTAATGCACTCATGCTTAACCGCCCGTGACAGGTGGGAAAAACGCCACTTCAGCACCTGCCGTCAACGCCACGCCCTCATCGCACATGACCTGGTTCAAGGCCATGCGCACGGCCTTGCCACGCGCCAGGCTTTCTTCGTAAGCGCCACCTTGGGCAATTAACTGGTCACGGAGCAGTCCCAGCGTGGCCACAGAGGTCTCGACTGATTCGTTTGCCGCGCCAATAGCCTCTCGAATACCGGCAAAATATTTGACGTTGACCTTCATCCCAACACCTCGTTGAAAGCAATAAATTGAACCAGGTCGCCCGCGCGAATGGTCTGACCGGGTGGGTTGTCCACCAGCCCATCACCCCAAACAGCCGAGGTTAAAACGCCTGAGCTTTGGTTGGGGTACAAATCCAGCCCACCTGCGGCATTGCGTTTCACGCGCAAAAATTCACGTCGTTTATCGGCCTTAGGCCAATCAAAATTTGCTTGAGCAGCTACTGAATTAGGAGTAACCCGCACGAGCCCTTGCAGCCTGCGCAAGAAGGGACGCACCAGCAGCAAGAAGGTGACGAAACTGGATACCGGGTTGCCGGGCAGGCCAATAAAGTGCGCATCGTCCACGCGACCATAGGCAAATGGTTTGCCGGGTTTGATGGCAATTTGCCACAAATTGAGCGCACCCAACGACTGCACGGCGGGTTTGATGTGGTCCTCTTCACCGACAGAGACGCCACCGCTGGTCAAAATCAAATCGTGGTTTTGTGCGGCCTGCTTGAGTGCCTGCACCGTGGCGTCAAGTTGGTCTGGGACGATGCCCACGTCCGTGACCTCGCAGCCCAGTCGCACCAACAAAGCGCGAAGAAAAAAACGATTTGAGTTGTAAATGGCCCCCGGCTTCATGTGCTCAGGCGCAACAGCACCCGGCATGACCAACTCATCGCCGGTTGAAAACAAGGCCACGCGCGGTCGGCGAGTCACATTTACAGATTCCATGCCTATACTGGCCGCCAAACCAAGCGCGGCGGGCGTAAGCAGCTCTCCTTTTGAGAGAACGACTGACCCCAGTTTGACATCTTCACCCGCTCGTCGGATCCACTGCCCCAGCTCAGGTTGGCTTGTCACCCGCACGCCACCCGACAAGAGGTTTTCTGAAGTTTCGAGCACGCAGTCTTCCTGCATAACCACGGCATCAGCACCGCTTGGAATGGGCGCACCGGTAAAGATGCGCGCCACGGTATTGGGCGCCAAGGGCGCGCCTGAGGTGCCCGCAGCGATCCGCTGAGACACCGGCAAAACACCAACGGCATGGGCCACATCAGCGCATCTCACCGCGTAGCCGTCCATCGAACTGTTGTCTTGCGGCGGGACCTGCAAGGCTGAAACAATGTCTTGTGCCAGTACTCGGCCATCGGCTTCGAAGGTGGAGACGGACTCAACACCCTCCAACGGTATGGCAAAAGCCAGTAATTCGGCCAGCGCGTCGTCAAGAGATTTCAAGGGCGGGCGAACTGCGGTCATGCGTAATTTTCAGGTTGATAGTCGAAACGGTCACCACTGGCCACCAACCAAGCAGCCACTTCTGTGACATTGTTGAGGTCAAGCACAGGGCGCAGAGTGGGAAGTGGTAATTGATCAGGTGAGTCAGTGGCGACAGCCACGATGAAGTCATCGTCCATGTAGCGGGCTGGTTTTTGGGATGACGCACGCCAAACTTCCATCTTTTGCAAATCGGAGTCCTTGAAGCCTT
>CANBUY010000173.1 GCA_947372745.1 Comamonadaceae bacterium
ACCACCGAAACACAAATCGTATGCGATGACAGCGGCCGTATTGAAAAAATTATTCCTCGTGTACGTAACGATGCGCACAAGTTGATTGAAGAAGCGATGTTGGCTGCCAACGTTTGCAGTGCTGACTTTATTTCTCAAAGCAAGCATGCGGGTTTGTTCCGCGTGCACGAAGGCCCAACGCCAGAGAAAATTGAAATTCTGCGCAATTACCTTAAAGTCACTGGTTTGGGATTGACGATCAGTGATGACCCCAAAACGGCTGAGTTTCAAGCGATTGCCAACGCCACAAAAGACCGCCCTGACGCGCAGCAAATTCATTCGATGTTGTTGCGCTCGATGCAGCAGGCCATTTATACGCCGGTCAACAATGGTCACTTTGGGTTGGCATTTGACGCGTACACCCATTTCACCAGCCCCATCCGTCGTTACCCCGATCTCTTGGTGCACCGCGTTATTAAGGCGATTTTGGCGAAGGGAAAGTACCAACTGCCTGTGCTGCCAACACCTGGCGAGGCGCATGCCAAATTGTCCAAGCGACTTGAAAAGGGTCTGGCAGCCCGTGTGGCCGAGCCCGGTCACAAGCCCAAAAAATTGAGCCCTGAAACTCAGGCATGGCAAGCAGCGGGTTTGCATTGCAGCGCCAATGAGCGGCGCGCTGACGAGGCCAGTCGCGATGTGGAGGCCTGGCTCAAGTGCAAGTACATGCATGAGCATCTTGGTGAGGAGTACAGCGGTATCGTCAGCTCAGTGACCAGCTTTGGTATTTTTGTGACGCTGGACGCTATGTATGTTGAAGGCTTGGTCCACATCACCGAACTCGGTGGTGACTACTACCGTTTTGATGAGGCGCGCCAAGAGCTTCGCGGCGAACGCACGGGCATGCGGTATGCCATTGGCACGCGTTTGCAGGTACAAGTAAGCCGAGTGGATTTGGACGGACGCCGAATTGATTTTCGACTGGTGCAAGAGGGGGCAGCTCTTGTTGCCCGGGCGATGAAGGACAAAGGGGTTTCGCGCGAAACTGAAAGTCGTTTTGCCAAACAAGATGGTGCCAAGGGGATGCCGCCAAAACGAGGCTTGAGAAAAATTTCTGAACCTTTGGGCAGTGCGCCCAAATCAAACCCTCCAGGGTCGAATCTGGCCCCGCGTCAGCCAGGGGTTAAGGGCAAGGACAAAAGTAAAAAACCACGCCGTCGTACCTGATATTTATATATGAGATAGAAGTTGCGTTCAAGCCCAATAAATACATGCTTGACCAGCTTCTTTTTTTATAGCATTTTGGCCAGCGAAATGGCGGTTAAGGCTGGAGATTGTGGCCATTGGTCTGCCACTACACCGTGCCGATAAACCGCTTCGCAGGCGGCTGAAAATGGAAGCTGACCCGCGGCAAGGTGGGCGCCCAATATTCCTGCCAGTACATCGCCAGAGCCGGGCGTTGCGAGTTTCCCGTTACCTGTCGGGTTGATGAACGGGACTTGTTCGGGGGCTGCAATCACTGTGCCCGAGCCTTTGAGTACCACGATGCAGGCAAATTGATCGGCCAGTTGTTGCGCCGCTTGCAGGCGATTTTTTTGAATTTCCTGGGTCGTGGTCTTTAAAAGTCGGGCCGCTTCCAAGGGGTGCGGCGTGAGAACGGTGAGCCATGCGGTTTTACTGCGCTTGATCAGCAAGCCTTGTAGTGTGGCACTCTCAGCCAGAGCGTTCAGGGCGTCAGCATCGAGCACCAATGGGGAGGGTGTCGAAAGTACCTCAGCGAGGAGGGCTTCGATAGGGGTTCCGCCACCGCATCCGCATACCACCACCATCGCGGCGAAATCCAAAGCATCGAAGGGGCGAAACATCAGTTCAGGTTGCTGGTCGTCAAGCTGTCGAGCGTCGTCATCCAGCAAGCTGACGAAAACTCGCCCAGCGCCTGCGTGCAGTGCTGCAGAGGCGGCGAGCAAGGCGGCACCCGTCATCCCGGGGGCGCCGCCGATGACCGCAACGTCACCAAAACTGCCTTTATGTGAGGCATGTAAGCGGTCGTGCCGGGCGGGTTTGCCGCTCAAATAGGCGCTGGGTTGCAACGCCGCCAGGTGATGTTGATCTAGCTCCAAGTCAGACAGCCAGACAGTGCCGCATAAGTCGCGTCCGTGGGATGTGTACAAGCCCGGCTTCAGGGTGAGCAGGCACAGGGTGTGGGTGGCTCGCACATGGGGCGTTTGCATGGCGCCCGACTCGGCGTCCAAACCCGTGGGTAAGTCAACGGCCAAAATGGGTTGTCCGCTGTTGTTCATGTGCGTAATCCACGTGGCCATGACGCCTTGCGGCGGCCGGGCAGTGGCACCAATGCCCAGCAGGGCATCAATACAAAGATCAAAATTTGGGGGCGGCGTAGCGGCAAAGACGACACCTGCTTGACTGGCCTGCTGATAGGAAGCCAGACTGTCAGGTGGGGCATTTTCAGTGCTGCCCAGCCAAGTCACGACCACAGTTTTGCCCCATTGATGCAGGTGACGCGCCGCTTCAAGTCCATCGCCCCCGTTGTTGCCTGGCCCGCACGCCATCCAAATGCACTGGGCATGGGGTGCTATAGCCAGGGCACATTGCGCGACGGCGAGGCCGGCGCGCTTCATTAGGGTGTGGGGCGGAAAAAGCTTTTGTGAGGCCAGCTCCAGCTGACGTACCGCGTCCACACCGAACAAGGCCTGTGGTTTGGTGGTGTCAATTCTCAGCATTTGATGACCTCGTGTTGCTCAAAAGTTCAAACGATTAGTTGCGCAGACGGTCAACAGAAAACCCGGCATCATCAATTTCGGGTGATTTCCCCAAGATTTGGTCTGCCAACACGCGCGCGGACCCGCAACTGAGTGCCCAGCCACTGGAGCCGTGTCCCAGGTTAAGCCAAACCCCATCCAAGCCGCTTTTTCCCAGAATTGGCGGTCCATCAGGCAGCATAGGGCGCGAACCTTTCCACTCTTGAACCCCATTGGACAGATGGGCAGCCCCGGGAAACCAATCTTGCAGGACTTTATAGAGTGTTTCCAAGGCGCCGGCGTTTTTGATCTTGATGTGGCCTCCGATTTCAGCGCCCCCTGCGACCCGCACCCGGTTTCCCATTCGTGAAATGGCCACTTTATACCGCTCATCCATGACGGCACTGCGTGGCGCATCAAGCGCTTCTCGAATAGTTGCACTTACAGAATACCCATGAACGCCGACTATTGGGATGTTCAAGCGCAAACTTTTGAGCAGTGGGGCGCTATCCAGACCAGCACAAACCACGGTGGCATCAAATTGACGAGCCGTTTTTTCGTTCGAAATACCAATCGAGACGCCCCCTGTGGAGCTGATGTCTGTCACCACCGTGTTGAACACAAATTTAACGCCGATATTCTGGGATTCATTTTTTAGCAATAGCGCAAATTGCCTGCAATTGCCCACTTCGTCCTCGGGTAAATGAATGGCGCCAAAAAATGGGGTGTCGGGGTTGAGGGCAGGTTCAACTTTGCGTGCTTGGGCGGGGTCAATTTCCTTAAACTGCACTTCAGCTTCCCGCAGGACTTGCAGTCCCGGTTGAACGCCCTGGCTGTCTTTTTCTGATCGAAGCAGCACCATGTAGCCATCGCTTCGTTCGTATTCCAATTGTCGGTCCGTCGTCAAGGCGTGTAAGCGTTCTCGGCTGTAAAAAGCGAGTTTTTGAAGATGAGCCCGGTTGGCTAAATAAGTCTCTAGTCGGCAGGATTTGTACCAACGCCACATCCAGCTGAGCTCTCGTGCTGACAGAGGGAGTGATAACTTGACGGCAGCATGACGGCTAAAGAGGCGCCCGATCACCTTGGCGGGCATCCCCGGGGATGCCCAGGGCGTGACATAGCCGGGGGCCACAATGCCCGCATTGGCAAAACTGGTTTCTTCTGCGGCGGCACTTCGGCGCTCAAAAACCGTTACTTCGTGTCCATCTTTGGCCAGCTCATAGGCGGTGGTGACGCCAATAATCCCTGCGCCAATGACTGCTATTTTCATGAATCCCTTAGTTTGCTTATTTGATCCTTAAGCCAATAAATGCATGCTTAAGCAGCTATTATTTTTGAAGCAATTTTTCTATCTGAAGTGCGACATTGAGGACTGAGTCATCTCGCATGGCCTCTGCCCAGATCATCAAGCCGACAGGCAACTCATCCGCCAAATGGCATGGAATGGAAATGGCGCAACCATCCAGCATGTTTATAACACTGGGGTTGCGCAGCAATTGCGCATTGATTTGAAAAAAGGCTTCGTCTCGTTGAGCGCCAGGTGCAACGCTTGAAATCGGGGGGGCA
>CANBUY010000174.1 GCA_947372745.1 Comamonadaceae bacterium
TTACCTAACTTCGTTGCCGCCAGTTGGAACGCATTGGCGGCACCCGCAAAAACCCCCAAAGACGTTGTGGCTCGTCTGAATAAAGAAATCGCGGCTGCACTGAACGCACCAGAGGTCAAAAAGAAACTGCATGACCTGAATGTGGAAGCCACCCCGGGCACCTCGGCGCAAGCATCTGAACTACTGGCCAGTGAAATTAAGCGTTGGGGCGAAGTGATCACCCGCGCCAAGATCCCCAAGCAGTAAACTCCAACGATCTGCTGCCTAAAACCATGTGGCCTCGCCATTTGGGCTTCGGATAGACATTAGTTAGACTGAAGATATAAAACCCAAAGATCCTGCATGACGTCATTAGATCTTTTGAGTTAGCTCAGGCACCGACATGAGCCCACTTGACTTGCTGCCAACCCCCGTCCTGGTTACCGGGTCAATGGGTCGAATTTTGTCGGTCAACAGGTCCTTGTTGGCTCAGATCTCAGGGACGGAATCCGATTGGCTGGGTTGCTCAATGGACACTTTTTTCCCAGCCAGTTGCCGAATTCTCTTGCAAACACACATTTGGCCCTTGTTGCTTCATGAGGGGCGGATACAAGATGTTTATTTGCTGATTCATGATGCCAGCAAAAATGCCATTCCCGTGTTGGTCAATTGCCAGCGACAGTTACTTAATGGGTCTGAGGCCTATTATTGGGTTTTTGCAGTCATGCTGGACCGCACACGATTTGAGCAAGCGCTGATAAGACAATGAACAAGCCGAGTCATCACCAGCGACGTTATTTTCTCTGTCAATTGAGTGCCAGCGCCACGGCATTATTACTGCCTAAAACATCATGGAGTCATTCACACTTAAGCCATGATCCGTTTGGTTTAGGTGTGGCGAGCGGGGCGCCGACCGCTGACTCCATCGTGCTGTGGACGCGTTTGCTATTTTCTGCAGCACATGACGAAAATACCGCTGCCTCTGTTGATGTCCGTTGGGAAATTGCGCACGACGAACAATTTTCCCAGTTGGTCCAAAGTGGCATGGCATCGGCCTCGGCAAGCTTGGCCCATTCTGTGCATGTGGAGGTGCAGGGTCTTGAGGCTGATCGCTGGTATTTTTACCGGTTTAGGGTGGGTGACTATGTCAGTGCGTTGGGTCGTACACGGACATTTCCAAAGCCAGATGCCAAGGTCAAACAACTACGTTTGGCCTATGCATCATGTCAAAAGTGGGAAGACGGCTACTTCTCCGCGTGGCGCCACATGAAGGAAGAGCGCCTTGATGCGGTGATGTTTTTGGGCGACTATATTTACGAGTATCCGGCATTCAACAGCAAAGTTAGAACACCCCCAGGCGGCTGGGTGCTCACGCTCAACGACTACCGTCAACGCTACGCGCTCTACAAAAGCGACGCCGACCTGCAGGCCATGCACGCCACGTGTCCATGGCTCATGACATGGGACGACCATGAAGTGCAAAATGACTATGCCGGTACACAGGCTGGCTTTAGCAGCGCGTCAGACCCATCAGATCCGGCCGATTTTATAAATCGCCGGGCAGCAGCCTACCAAGCCTATTACGAGCACATGCCCATTCGCGCCGCAACCTTGAAGCGGGGCTTGGCCAGCTTGGTGGCAGCAGAGAAAACAGGTTCCGAGATGCGACTTTACTCTCGTGTTCAATATGGCCAGCTGGCCTCTTTGTATCTGCTGGATGCGCGTCAGTACAGAGACCCGCAGGTCTGTAATAAAGCTGATGCACGGGGTTCAAGTATGGTTAATCCAGCACAATGCGACATCTGGCACGACCCTATAAGAACCCTCCTCGGGCAAGCGCAGGAGCAATGGCTTGCAGCCGAATTTTCTGGAAATTTTGCCAAAACAAGTGCGTGGAATGTGTTGGGTCAGAGTACTTTGTTTGGGCAACGTGATTTCAAGATAGGTCCGGGTCAAACGCTTTGGAACGATGGCTGGGATGGTTATGCCGCAGCCCGAACGCGGCTCACTGATGCATTGCAAAAACACGCCGTTAGCAATCCCGTTTTCCTGGGTGGCGATATCCATGAAAACTGGGTAGGCCACATCAAGGCCAACTACGCAGACCCTGGCAGTGCTGCTGTGGGTGTTGAGTTTTGCGGTACCAGCATCACGTCACGTTCTGGCGGCAATTCTAAATTGCCCGAGCGGCTGGCAGAAAACCCGCATTTTGTATTTGCCGATGCCCAGCGCAAGGGCTACGGTGTGGTGGAATTTACGCCCCGCCAACTGACCACCACGTTGCGCGTCGTGGACGATGTAACGCGCAAAGACACCCGCATTGAAACGCTGGCCAGTTTCCATGTTCAAAACGGGGTGCATTCAATAGAGAGGGGCTAACGCTGCTTCTTTGCTCATTTGCCGATGGCAATTTGGGTGGCTGCGTTTTGAGACGCATCGTAGTTCAGGTTATATCCAGACACATTGCTGACCGTAAAGGAGGCTGTTGAAGTGCTATTGGGCAATACGGCACTGGATAATTTACAACTGCCGGTATTTGCGGTGATGCAGCTGCTGGCACCGCCTGGGTTGAAAGTACCCGTCACCGTAGCATTCGCTACCGCCAAACCTGAGTTGATATCTCGCACACTGGCTGTGACTAGAGCTTGCCAATTGGTTCGGAACAACTTGCTGGAAGCAAGCAAACTTTTGATGGCAACGGTTTGCTTGACCACGGTTTCTGGCGCACCATTGGCCAGCGAGTAGGACAGTTTGTTGGGTGATCCTGTTCCTACAGAAGTTAGCCGATTAGCCGACGCAGTGCTCACCAAGAAAGTGACGACGGCTGCTGGTGAGGCTTGCGGGTTGGCCTGCAACGCCAGTGCAGCAACACCAGCGACGTGGGGTGATGCCATGGACGTGCCGCTGATGGTGTTGGTGGCAGTGTTGCTGCCAATCCAGGCGGAAGTGATGCTGGAACCCGGGGCAAATATATCAACGCAACTGCCGTAGTTTGAATAGGAGGCCCTTGTGTCAGCGGTGGTACTTGCGCCCACTGTTATGGCTGTGGGCTCACTGGAAGGCGAGTAGTTACAGGCATCAGCAGCGCTGTTGCCAGCAGCCACCACCACGGTGATGCCCTTCTTGACTGCGCCGGCGACAGCCGCATTGAATGCTGTTGATTTACCGCTGCCTAAAGACAAATTTGCAACGGCTGGTCGTAGCAGGCTAGCGGCTACCCAGTCCATACCGGCAATCACGCCACTCAATGTGCCCGCGCCTGAGCAATTCAGCACGCGCACAGGCACAATATTGACCGATTTAGCCACCCCATAAGTGCTACCGCCCAAGGTGCCTGATACATGCGTTCCGTGGCCATAGCAATCGTTGGTGCCATTGCCGTCGGCCACCACGCTATAGCCAGGTAGCACGCGTCCGGTAAATTCAAGGTGGTCGGCGCGAATGCCCGTATCAATCACAAATGCAGTAACGCCCGCGCCGGTGTAGTTGAAGTGGTATTGGGTATCCAGTGGGCGATCAACCTGATCGATTCGATCAATGCCCCAAGTGGCCTGGTTTTGTGGTGAAACCTGATTCAGTTGAATAATTTGGTCGGGCTCAATAGACTCCACGTTGGGATTGTTTTTAATGCCCGGCAACGCTGACTCAGGAATGCTGACCGCTACACCCTTGATGGAGTGGCGGAAGTTGTGGTGAACTTGTCCCTTGACACCGCGCATCATGATTTCCGCTTCTTGCTCGGCATTTTCAACATGGGGCTTAAAAATGATGATGTAGCGACCCGGGATAGGCTTAGTTGCCGGGGTGTTGTGCGTGGCCGCAGGATCTGGGGGCTGAGCGAACACCTGAGAAGTTTGAGCGCAGATCGTTAGCAAAAAAAATAGGGCTGAAATAGAGCGGTGGATGATTGGACTCATGACCTTGCTTCCATATAAAGCCTGAATTTAAATTTTCGGCAATCTCTTGTAAAGTGCTGAAATGATCGCCGTTATTAAAAATCAAATCCAGATGATTTAATGCAATCCTACTGGCCTGACTCGTGGCCATTGAGCTTAGGCTCAGTGTTACTTAAATAGCCGCACCAGCCATGTCATCAGGCAAGACTCTTAACTTTGCAAGTGCTGCCAAAGCTTCTAAATCAGTTCGGTAAGTTTTTAGCCAGCGCCCGTCCAGCAACAAACCCGCGCTTTTTAGTGTCTCGACGGCAGGCAGTTTCATACCACTGATGTGCAAGGTCATGTCAAGGGCCTGAAGTCGAGACGCCACTTTCATGAAGATTTCAACACCA
>CANBUY010000175.1 GCA_947372745.1 Comamonadaceae bacterium
TGGTCAATGGATGCCTTTATTGTGTCCATGGAAGCCTGTAATTCATCCAATAAACCCGACACGTTATCAGTATTTTTATCCCGCATCGCCGACTCTGCTGTGGCTGCCAAGCGCGATAGTTCGAGCGCTTGCAGCATGCCAGCGACACCACTCAAGTCATGCAACAAGCTGATGGCGCCCTTTGAGTTTCCCGAACTAAAGCGGTGGCGAGCCTCCACAACATCGTTACTCTGCATCGCCATAAACTTGCTCAAGAGTCCGGCATAAACCACAGGGTTACCCCCAAACGCCTTCACGGCCTCCCCAAAATTCAGTCCCGGCAATAGAAGATTAACCAAGTGGGTTGACGTTTTTGGGGTTGGAAGCTTTGAAGAACGCAGGCCCACCACATGGGTCACAAGGTCGAGCAAGGCTTGCACATCAAGGGGCTTGACCAAATGCCCAGACATGCCCGCCAGGCGGGATTTCTCCCGGTCTTGGGGACGAGCATGGGCGGTGAGCGCAATGATCGGCAAATCCAGCAAGCCCAAAGTTTCCCGAATCTGTCGGGTGGCGGTGTAGCCATCCATCACTGGCATCTGAACGTCCATCAAAACGGCATCGAAATGGACGCCAGATGCCTCTAAGGCCTCAACCGCCAGTTGGCCGTTAACCACCAGCGTCACCTGCGCCCCAGCGCTTATCAAAATTTGCTCAATCACCTCCTGGTTTAACTCGTTGTCCTCGGCCACCAGGAAATGCAGCCCCTCGAAGGGTTGAGGGCTTGCCAGCGGCATGAGGACCGCCGTCGACTTATCCGTCATCAATGCATTGACAACCGCCTTGTACAAACTATCCGGCAACAGGGGCTTGGCAATGAGTCCATCAATATTGAACTCAGCGCTGGCGATGACCGCTTGCTCGATTTCAGCCGTGGCGACCATCAAGACCACGGGCGGCAAATAAATGTCGGGTGATTGCCTAAGTTGTCGAAGCATGGTCAGGCCATCCATCTCAGGCATGTGCCAGTCCAGCAGCACCACGTCGTAGGCGGCGCCTTCTTCCGACCTATTCAGCAAGGCCTGCAAGCCCGCAGCACCCGAGCCCACCGCCTGAGCCTGCCACCCCAACTGACGGCAAGTTTGTGTCAGCACATCACGCACCAGCGCGTGGTCATCCACAATCAGAACGCTTGTGGCTTCAGAACCAGACGCCACAAGCCCACGGCCGCGCAAATCGGGATAGGTCTCAACGCCCAAGGTAATGGGCAGCGTCAGGCAAAGTTCACTTCCCCGACCCAAGCTGCTTTGCACTTCCAACTTACCCAGCATCAGCGCGGTCAGGCGGGTGCAGATGGCCAGCCCCAAGCCGGTACCGCCATATAAACGGCTGGTGGACTCGTTGGCCTGGGTAAAACTGTTAAAAATGAGCCTCTGGGTTTCCTCCGTCATGCCAATGCCAGTATCGGACACGCAAAACTGCAAAGTGACCTGAGACGAATCCAAGGCATTGAGCCCGGCAAGCACCCGCACCCTGGTCACAATCTCACCAAACTCGGTGAATTTAACCGCATTGCTGATGAGATTGAGTAAGATTTGCTGCACCCGCATGGCATCACCAATCAGGGCGTCTGGCACGTCCGGGGCAATATCCAGCACCGGCTCGATGGGCTTGCGGTCCACACCCACGCCCAGCACAGCCGCAGTATTGCTGAGCAATTCATACAAGGAAAATGGTGCACTCTCCAAGTGCAACTCGTTGGCCTCCACTTTCGATAAATCCAAAATATCGTCAATCAAGGTTCGCAACGTGTTGGCTGAAAACTGGATTTTTTCTGCATAGTCGAGCTGACGCCGATTCAAAGGCGACTGAGCCAATAAACCGGTGAGTCCAATCACCGCATTGAGCGGCGTTCGCAGTTCGTGGCTCATGTTGGACAGAAAGTCACTCTTGGCGCTGTTGGCCGCAATGGCTTCCTGCTTTTCCTGAAGCAAGGAGGTGTTGAGCACTTCAATCTCCATCGTGCGATCCAGCACCAACTCCTCCAGTTTTGTCTGATGCCGTGCTAACTCACTGCGAAGCCGAAGCGTTTTAATGCCAAAGGCGAGGTTATTGGCGAGGTCCTCAAATAAACGTATTTCAGTCTTATCGAAAGCAGTGGCCTCGTTGGAATGGATAACCAGGACACCCAGCAACACATCCTCATTCAAGAGCGGTATCGAGGCAACTGAATGGGGACCTAAGGCGTGCCCCCCTTTGAGCCAAAGCGCCTGAATGGGGTCGCCCCATTGGCTTTTTGTAATTTGGGTGCACTGGGTTTGAATCGCCAACATGGTGTTGCCAACACCGCTGGTTTGCTCAACTGACCAAGCCGCTTTGATCCCTTGAAGTTTTGGGCCCTCCTCACCGAAATGCGCCACCGGTTGAATAAGCTTGCCAGCCACCGAATAGGCTAAGCCAGCCCAAGACATTGAGCATGCGCTGTGCTTGGTGATGGCTTGGCAAACGGCTTTGAGTAGTTGTTGCTCATCGGAGGCACGGGCAATCACCGCATCACAACGCCTCAGCATGGACAGCGAGCTGTTCAGTCGATGCTCTTCAGCATTGGAGCGGATGACTTCTTCCTCGGCCAGTTTTGCCACCGTGATGTCCTGGAGGGCCCCAACGATATGCAACAACTTGCCGTCTCTGGCGAAGATGGGGCTGATGCTGATTTGGTTCCAGAAGGTACTGCCGTCTTTTCGGTAATTCAGGATTTCCCCCTTGAATACCTCCTGCTTGATCCTCGCTTGGTGGATAGCCGCAATTGTTTTTTTATCGGTCAACGGCCCCTGCAAGAATGAGCAGCTTCGGCTCAAACTTTCTGACTCCTCATAACCAGTGATCTGGGCGAAGCCCTTGCTGGTGGAAATAATGAGCCCCTCAGGGTTCGAAATAATGACACCTTGCCCAATGACGTTCATGGCAAGGGCGGAGAAAAAGTTTTTCTGTTCCGCATGAACTCGATCCGTGATGTCCCGAGACAGCACAATAAAACGCGGCTCTTCACCGGGGTCTGTTGCTTTGCGGGAAACTGAAAGCTCGAACCAGATCTCCCCCTTTGCCATCAGAAGAGAATATTTTTTGCCACTTGAATACCCGCTCACATGGGCTTCTTGCAGGGCGCTCATCACGGTGGCCGCAGCGTTGGCTGGCAAAACGTCGCACACCAAGGTGCCCATCAATTCTTTGGCCGGCTTCACCAGAAATTCGGTCCGGGGACTGTGAAAATCACAGTGCCGCCCTTCCAGGTTCAACTCAAACATCAAATCAGGAAGCGCATCGAGCGTGGCCTGCAAACGACTGTCGCTGAGTTGGCTTGCTTTTTCAGCTTCTTTACGCCAGGTGATGTCTGACAAGGTCATCACCACATGGGTGGGGGTCAGTTCCTTGTCCGCAAAAATGGGAACTGTATTAAGTAAGAACCAGCGGAGTGCACCGTCAGACTTATAAATGCCCATGACGACGTTTAATTTAGGGACGCCCGTGCGAAAGACCGTTTGGCTGGGACGCATTTCCGCAAGGAAATCAGAGCCGTCTTCCTGAATAACTTGCCAACGCGAATCAAGGGTTGAGCGATCCATGAACTCTTCATGGGAAAGACCGAACAATCTTTCGGCGGCTGCATTCCATGAGGTGATTGACCCATCCCTTGCATGTGTGATCACAGCCTCCGACATAGAGGACACCACGGCGTGGTAATGAGTCTCGCTCGCGCGCAACAAATCCTCGACTTGTTTGCGTTGAGCCTCTTCAATGGCTTTGCGCTGGGTGCTGTCCCTGAAGACACAAACAAATAGCCAGCGCCCCTTAATCCATACGCCCGACATTGAAACTTCGAAGGACAAGTTACCCGATGTTTTCGACTTTCCGCTCACTTCCATCAATTGACCGATGGACGGCTGCTCAATAGGTGATTGGACGATCTGAATGGCATGACGTTGAAACGCTTCTGCGCTCGCAGGCGTTAAGACCAAATCCAGAAGCGATTGCCCCACCGCGTCAATGTGCGCGTATCCAAACTTGCGCTCGGCAGCAGAGTTCCATTGGGTAATTTTGAAATCCTGATCCGTCGTCACAATGGACTCCGCCACGGTTTCAACGAGGACGTCATACCGCAGTTGTGCTTGCTGAAAAAGCGCCGTCATCTCCATTTGAAGCGAGACGCCCTTTTTACTGGCCAACCTGGAAGTCGCCCAAACGGCGGTCAACGCATAGAGGCCCGCGAGATAGTGCCC
>CANBUY010000176.1 GCA_947372745.1 Comamonadaceae bacterium
GCAGGGCATCGTGGGTGTGACGCTGGATGACATTTACTTGGGCAATGGCGCCAGTGAGCTCATCACGATGGCAACCAATGCCTTGCTGGACAATGGTGATGAACTGCTCCTGCCCATGCCCGATTACCCCCTGTGGACAGCGGCAGCCAGTTTGTCGGGTGGAAAACCCGTGCACTATGTGTGCGACGAAGCCAATGGCTGGATGCCCGACCTTGACGATATTCGCGCCAAGATTACGCCTCGTACCAAAGGCATTGTGGTCATCAACCCCAACAACCCCACCGGCGTGATGTACAGCGACGCCTTGCTCAAGGGCTTGGTAACGATTGCCCGTGAGCATGGTTTAGTCATTTTTGCCGATGAAGTTTATGACAAGGTCTTGTACGACGGCGTCAAGCACACGGCCATGGCCAGTTTGTCGACCGATGTGCTCACACTCACTTTTAATTCATTGAGCAAAAGCTACCGCTCCTGTGGTTACCGTGCGGGCTGGATGGTGGTGTCTGGCGATAAAAAGTGCGCGACTGATTACATCGAGGGCCTTAACATGCTCTCGAATATGAAGTTGTGCTCCAACGTGCCGGGCCAGTGGGCCATTCAAACGGCGTTGGGTGGCTACCAAAGCATCAATGATTTGGTGTGTGAAGGCGGCAGGCTTCGTCGTCAGCGCGATCTCGCTTATGAGCTGATCACGGCTATTCCTGGGGTGACGTGTGTCAAGCCGAGCGCTGCGCTTTATATGTTCCCCAAGCTCGACCCTGCGATCTATCCCATTAAGGATGATCGTCAGTTTTTCCTTGAGCTTTTGAAAGAAACCAAAGTCATGCTGGTGCAGGGTACGGGCTTCAACTGGAATGCACCTGACCACTTCCGCATTGTGTTTTTGCCGCATGAAGACGACTTGCGTGAGGCCATTGGCCGTATTGCCAAGTTTCTTGAAATGTACCGAAACCGTCATAGCCTCTAAAGCGCTATATATTTAATAGCTGTCCAAGCACGTCGAGTGGGCGCTAAATGCATTATTTACTTAAAAAATTATATGAAACCGATTCAAGTTGGCCTGATGGGCATGGGTGTTGTAGGTTCGGGCACTTTTAATGTGCTGCGCCGTAACCAGGAAGAAATCAAACGCCGTGCCGGACGAGGCATCGAGATCACGATGGTGGCTGATCTGGACATGGCCCGCGCGCAATCGATGGTCGGTGAGGGCGTGCAGGTGGTCAACGATGCCCGTGCCATTATTGCCAACCCTGATATTGACATCGTCATTGAGCTGATTGGCGGCTACGGTATTGCCAAAACCTTGGTGCTGGAAGCGATTGCGGCAGGCAAGCACGTCGTTACGGCCAACAAAGCCCTGCTGGCGGTGCATGGCACAGAGATCTTTGCAGCGGCGTCCGCCAAAGGCGTGATGGTGGCGTTTGAAGCGGCTGTGGCAGGTGGTATTCCCATCATCAAGGCGCTGCGCGAAGGTTTGACCGCCAATAGTATCCAGTGGATTGCAGGCATCATCAACGGCACCACCAACTTCATCTTGAGTGAGATGCGTGACAAAGGCCTTGATTTCAGCGTCGTGCTCAAAGAAGCGCAACGTTTGGGTTACGCAGAGGCTGATCCCACGTTTGACATTGAAGGCGTGGACGCCGCGCACAAAGCCACCCTCATGTCGGCCATCGCCTTCGGTATTCCCGTGCAGTTTGACAAAGCTTATGTGGAAGGCATCACCAAACTGGGCGCTGCTGATATCAAATACGCCGAACAACTGGGCTACCGCATCAAGCTCTTGGGTATCACCAAACGCACGCCAGCCGGTATCGAATTACGTGTGCACCCCAGCTTGGTGCCGACCAAACGCCTGATTGCCAACGTTGAAGGCGCCATGAACGCCGTGATGGTGCAGGGCGATGCCGTAGGCACCACGCTTTACTACGGCAAGGGTGCAGGCTCTGAGCCCACCGCCAGCGCAGTGATTGCCGATTTGGTGGACATCACCCGCCTGCATACGGCTGATCCGCTTAACCGCGTACCTCACCTCGCATTCCAGCCCAATGCCATGAGCGATCTGCACGTCGTGCCCATGAGCGAGGTGGTGACCAGTTACTACCTGCGTCTGCGCGTTGCTGACCAAGCCGGTGTTTTGGCCAAAGTGACAGGCTTGTTAGCTGAGGCAGGCATCAGTATTGATGCTGTGTTGCAGCGCGAAGCCGACGA
Source organism: Comamonadaceae bacterium (assembly GCA_947372745.1). Classification (GTDB taxonomy): domain Bacteria; phylum Pseudomonadota; class Gammaproteobacteria; order Burkholderiales; family Burkholderiaceae_C; genus Rhodoferax. The sequence goes on from CANBUY010000176.1 coordinate 2,212, forward strand.
GGTGGCGGGTGATGCTGGAAACACGGGCGTGGCTCAAACCGACGTCATCATCCTTACCCACGACTGTGTCGAGGCCAAGATGAACGCAGCCCTTATCCAGATGCAGGCTTTGTCCACTGTGCTGGAACCTATTACCCGTATTCGCAAGGAAGAGTTGGCGTAATGAAATACCTCTCGACCCGCGCTCCGACTAATTCGACCGAGCGCAAACGCTTTGGCGAAATTTTGCTTGAAGGCCTGGCCCCTGATGGCGGCTTGTACTTGCCTGAACACTATCCCCAGGTGGATGCGGCCACGCTGTTCAAGTGGCGCGATGTTTACATGAACCAAGGCTACGCTGACTTGGCCTTTGAAGTGCTCTCACTTTATATCGACGATATCCCGGCTAACGATTTGCGGGCTCTGTGCCGCAAAACCTATACCGAAGCGGTCTTTGGTACACCCGAGATCGTGCCTTTGCGCAAACTCGAAGACGTCCAAACCGATGCCGGGGTGACGCCTCTCTTCATCGAAGCCCTGTCCAACGGCCCCACGCTGGCCTTCAAAGACATGGCCATGCAGTTGCTAGGCAACTTGTTTGAGTACGAGTTGGTGCGTCGTGGCGACGAACTCAATATTTTTGGTGCCACCAGCGGCGACACGGGCAGTGCGGCTGAATACGCCATGCGCGGTAAAAAAGGCGTGCGCGTCTTCATGACCAGCCCTTACGGACGCATGAGCCCGTTTCAGCAGGCGCAGATGTTCAGCTTGATGGACGAGAACATCCACAACATCGCTATCGACGGCGTGTTTGACGATTGCCAGGACCTGGTCAAAGCTGTTTCCAACGACTTGGACTTCAAACGCCACTACAAAATTGGCACGGTCAACTCCATCAACTGGGCACGTTTGATGGCCCAGGTGGTTTACTACTTTGCCGGCTACTTTCAGGCCACCCAGTCCAATACCGAGAAAGTCAGCTTCACGGTGCCCAGTGGCAACTTTGGCAATGTTTGCGCCGGCCACGTCGCCCGCATGATGGGCTTGCCCATCGACAAGCTGGTGGTGGCCACCAATGAGAACGACGTGTTGGACGAGTTCTTTCGCACCGGCGTTTACCGCGTGCGCGGAAGTGCCGACACACACGAAACATCAAGCCCGTCGATGGACATCTCCAAAGCCTCCAACTTTGAGCGCTTTGTGTTTGACCTGCTAGGCCGCGACGGCACCCGCGTCAATGCGCTTTTTAACCTGGCTTTGGCCCAAACGGGTCAGTTTGATTTGTCAGCAGACCCTGTGTTCAGTCAAGCGGCAACCCGCTATGGCTTTGAGAGCGGGAAAAGCACGCACAGTGATCGCTTGGCCACCATTCAGGACACCTTCAAACGCTTCGGTATGATGATTGACACCCACACGGCAGACGCCGTTAAAGTGGCGCGTGAACACCTGAGCCCAGGTGTGCCGATGGTCATGCTTGAGACGGCTCTGCCTATCAAGTTTGCCGCCACCATTGTTGAAGCGCTCGGACTAGAGCCGCACCGTCCGCCCAAATTTGAAGGCATTGAAGCCTTGCCCAAGCGCGTTACCCGCATGGCCGCTGATCCTCAGTTGATCAAAGACTTTATCGTCCAGCACTGCGCATGAAGGTGATTGGTTTTGCCGGTTTCTCTGGCGCTGGCAAGACCACCTTGGTCGAGGGACTGATCCCTGCGTTGCGCCTGATGGGTTTGCGCGTGTCGGTCGTCAAACACGCCCACCACCGATTTGATATAGACCACCCCGGAAAAGACACGTTCAGACACCGCGAAGCAGGGGCTTTCGAAATTGTCGTCGCTTCTGACAAGCGTTTGGCCTTGCTGCGCGAGTTTGAACAACCGGTTCAACTCTCGGTTCATCATTTGATCGCCGAGCTTTATGACGGTGTGGACTGGGTGTTGGTAGAAGGCTTCAAGGACTC
>CANBUY010000177.1 GCA_947372745.1 Comamonadaceae bacterium
CAGCAAACTGGCGAAGCCAGCCTTGACCAGATCCAGGCCGCTTGCTTGGGCGGGAAACAGTCACGGGCCCACATCCAAGCCTATTTGCAGCGATTGACCCGGTCGTCACCTCCCCGAGTCAAAGCTCACATGGTTCTGCTGGATCCAGCTTCCCCTGTAATGACCGCCATTTACAGCGCCTGTGCTGATGTGCCGCAGGTGCCCCCGATTGAACCGACTCCGAGTAGTGCGCCATTGTGATGAGCTACGAAGAATATTTACCCAATTTGTAGAACAGCAACAGCCCCAAAACACTCGGCGAAACTGTGGAATTGAACCCGCGTCCGCACCCTGAGTTACAGCACACTCAAAGCTCTCCAGTGATAACCCGGAAGGCGTTGTCACCTCCTTTGAATCCAGGACGGGGACCAAAGAACAAGCGCGGCAATTCAGACAAACTGAACATCTCATCAATGTGGAACATTTTCCATCCCACATATTCCCCAGATTCGCTTCCACCTCCGATCTGGAATGCCCTCAAAGCTCTGTGCCCCTTGGTATCAATGCCGCACGTATGCGGCTCAACCGTGCGTGAAAACCCATCGTAGGTGAACGCCAACAGATGGCGGTTTTGAATAGCTCTTTCAATGATCATTTTGAAAACCCCAAAATTAGCGTCTCAACTCTCATCCAACGGAACACGGGACCGCCACAGCGCAGTGTGCAAAACCTGCAGCAAGCGATCAGTGCCGGATTTGATGAGTCGCTGGGAGTTGCGTTTACTCAGCTGAATGATGCCCGACTGGAACAAAGCAATGCATGTGTGATGGGGGTGCTGTGCCGAGGCATAGACCACACCATCCAAGTTCATGGCTCTGCAGTCTGCCGCCAGCTCCTGTGTTTGTGCCACGCGAAGCGACTGCAGCACCGGATATGGTTCAGCCAAACCACGCAAGTCGGCAAGTCGCAAGGTGCCAGTCGTCACAAATTCGACCAGGCACCGGCGACGCAGCTCTGACAAGCTTCTGCTCACCGTCTCTCGCCTGAGCAACGTCTCGTACAGCGCCGTCTCTGGGCTGTCGGCCAAATAAGCAACAGGCTCATCCGGTAAGCAATAGCGGCCATACATCAAGCCGACGGGTGGCATTGACACGCCATTCATTTGCACGCTGGTGGCTCGCGACCGGATCAGCTGAACACGGTAAAAAACGTAAGGTGCAGCAAGTTCAATAACAGTTGGGTTGAGGTCTTTGAATTTCATGGGCAGTCAAGATCAATGCCCCTCTGCTGTTGCCAGGTCAACAATGCGCTGGCCGGATACGCCCTGCTCCAGGGCAATCCGTGGTGCCAGTCCGTCAAGTGCTTCGTGCGGAGTTTCCAAAAACGACAGCATTTGCCACCCATCGGTGGTGCCCAACGCTTCGGACAGTGACTGAATCACTGGGAAAACATAGGGCTCAAACTGCCATTTCGGCATCTTGAAACCTCGACGCAAATGCGCGACACCAATGCAGCGGCCACTTTTAATCCAAGCGTTGATCGTGACACGGGTCGTACCGCTCATATTGGCAGCTTCGTCGGTGGTGATCATGTCCGAGGCATTGATGCGTTGAAGTCTGTACTCCGCGCCACGACGTAATAGCGCAGCAGTCTGCGCCTCAGTGGCGTAGGGGTCTGCTGTGCTGGTGCGACGTGGGCTGAAGGAGTCAAAGGCAACAGGAAAAGGGGAGGTTAATGTGTTCATGGTGATTGAATCTTTGACACCAGATCAAGGTGCGTTGCGCATGTCGGGTTTGCTGCTACCGAAAAATCCCTGCATCCTCGATTGGTCGTGCAGAGGTACTACTCGAATTGGGCGATCAAGGGATGCAGTACGAGCACCGGTCCAGGCACCAACCTTGGATGGCTTGAGTGCGCGCCAAAAGCCATGAAGCCAACCGCTGCAAATGCTTCGAGCAAATGCATAGACACCGTGGACCGCCATGAACGCCTTCATCATGGCCTGGGCAATTTTGTTGGGCTCAAACGGCACCACCTCACCGCTGCGGCGAATGATCTGGTAATGGGCCAGTGCTGGGCTCTCGCCTACAGGCTCAGAAAACGCTGCTTCTTTCCAAGTCAACATATGTGCTTCTCCAGCTCTTGAGCTGCTCAAGATGCAACTCATGGAATGCATTTTGGTTTAGAACGATTGATTTGTCAAGTTCGTAAAGTTGGTATATACATTTTTTTGCAATGTCTCGGATTTGGCACGCAGAGGTAAGTGCATGCCAGTCCAACTGTCTCTTCTATGAAAACAGTCCCCGCCACTTCCGCAACATCACCAGCGCCTCATCCGCCCCCTCCTCCGGCGCCCAGTCAGCGAACTCACGCGGCCCCTGCGGGTCAAACGGCCCAGCCTTGCCTTCCAGCAGAACCGCATCGGGTGTCAAGGCCAGCACCGTATGCCAAGTTCCAGCGGGCATGTCCACCACGGGGCCGACGTCTGAACCTGCGTGGCTCTGTGTGCCGAGTTTAAATTGCTGAACAACCTGACCCGCGTCGTCAAACACCAGCACACCCAACAGACCTTGCACAGCCACCAAGGTTTCGTCCTTGGGCATCAAGTGATGCCGATGGGGCCGAACATAGCTTTCCAGACCAAAGGCGATGAACAGCCTTTGGAACGGCGCTTCATGGCTGGCATGGATATTCAGGTGCTGCCGCAAACGTGGCGAAGCCTTAGCCTGATCGTGCAAATCAGTGAATTGGTCGAACGCAAAAACTCGTGCACTCATGAAACTGCCCTCTCCTGTTTGCGGCCTTGAAAACGCCACCAGCCACTGACCAACATCCAAGCCACCGACACACCTACCGCATCCGCCGTCAGATCGGCCCACTCTGCAAAGCGCCAGCCTACGGCCCACTGCGCGGCTTCAATGCCTGCGCCGTAAGCCAGCATGCCCATCAGCACGCGCAATGCATGCACTGGCCAAAGCAGCAAGCCCCAGCCGGTCAACACCACAAAGGCCAGGGCGTGCTGCGCCTTGTCCCACCAATCAAAAACCGGCAGCTGCAAATGCTCGATAGGCATCAGCGCCAGCACCGTCACTGCAGCCATCGCCAAATACCAAACGACGCGCATCCAAATCACTTCAAACCTCTCCAACCATACGAATTCATACGATCATATGAAAATATTCCACACACTTGCCTTACTCTATCGCCTATGGATTCTTTCATTCCCTCAGCCCTGCGGCGTCAACGCAACCAACGGCATTTGACGCTGGAAGCGGTCTCGGGTGCCACGGGCATGTCGCCGCAGCATTTGTCCGAGATCGAAAGCGGCAAGCGCGACCCACGTCTGTCGTCCATCGAGCGCATTGCTGAGGCCATGGGCCTGAGCGTCATGCTCGTGCCAGAGCACATGGCCCCAGAAATCCGCCGCTACATCGCCACGCAAGGCCGGGTTTATACGACTACGACTGCGACCGCCTTGCCTCAGCCATCCAACTCGAGCCCCCAAGATGCCTAAAAAGCCCACAGCCCCCAAAACCTCCACCAGCCAGCAGCTGACCTTCACGATCCGCCAAGAGCCCGACTTCGACACCGACGAACCCGCTGAGTTTGGCTGCTTCTCGCGCAACTGGGACCAGGAGGAAGCGCTGGACCAGCTCATGGACGATCTGGACACCGGCCGCATCAACGACAAGCAGGCCCTGCTGCACGCCCAAAAGCTGTTGGCCCAGTCGCCCGGCAATCTGGAGCTGCAGAACTACCTGGCCAACCGCCTTTGGGCACTCGAAATGCGAGACGAAGCCACCGAGGTCTGGGCCAAGGCCTTCAAGCAGGCCAGCGCCCTCATCCCCAAAGGCTACTCGGGTCAAATCAGCTGGTCAGAGGTGGACAACCGGCCGTTTTTAAGGGTGGCCCACGGCTATCTGCTGGGCCTGATGGACCGCCGTGATGCCAAAGCCGCGCAGCAGCTCGCCCAAAAAATGCTGACCTGGTGCCCGGCCGACAACCTGGGTGTGCGCATGCTGGTGGGCGACATCAGCATGATGCTGGGCGATGCCCGCTCAGCGCTGGGGCATTTTTTGGAGCATGCGCCAGACTCACCGGCCCACTGGTACCAGGCCGGGCAAATTGCTTTC
>CANBUY010000178.1 GCA_947372745.1 Comamonadaceae bacterium
AGACGGCAAAGCCGAAGCCCTGTTTTATGACAGCCTCGTCACCGGCGCCGCGCTCGATACCGGCTTGCAAAAAGCCCTAGAAGACACGCTGGCCAAAATGCCCATCCCCAAAATGATGAGCTACCAGTTAGAGGCCGACTGCGAACTCCCCGGCTGGAGCAGCGTCCACTTTGTGCGTCCCGCACATGGCCTCATTGCCCTGCACGGCAGCACGGTCGTTCCCGTCAAACTCTTGGGCCTCAGCGCTGGCAACACCACCCAAGGCCACCGCTTTGAAGCCCGCGTCTCACCGGTCGTCGTTAATCATGCCGATGCCTACGAAGCCACGCTCTCCACCGACGGCGCGGTCATTGCCAGCTTTGCCGCACGCCGCGCCGAGATCGTGCGCCAGTTGGACGCAGCAGCGGCCAAGATAGGCGGCGGTGTCAAAGCCATTGACGACGACGCGCTCTTAGACGAAGTCACCGGCCTGGTTGAACGTCCTAATGTGCTGGTGTGCGAATTTGAGGCGCAATTCCTCGACGTGCCCCAAGAGTGCCTCATCCTCACCATGAAGGCCAACCAAAAGTACTTCCCCCTGCTCGACGCGGACAACAAACTCACCCACCAATTCTTGGTCGTGAGCAACATCAGCCCCGAGGATGCTAGCGCCGTCATTGGTGGCAACGAGCGCGTGGTGCGCCCGCGCCTGGCCGACGCCAAATTCTTCTTCGACCAAGACCGCAAGAAAACCCTGGCGTCCCGTGTGGCCGGGCTCGACAAAGTGGTTTACCACAACAAACTCGGCACCCAAGGTGAGCGCGTGCTCCGCGTGCGCGCCATTGCCCACGCCATTGGCACTCAGCTGGGCATGGCCGCACAGTTGCAAGCGGTCGACACCGCCGCCCAACTGGCTAAAACCGATTTACTCACCGACATGGTCGGCGAATTCCCAGAACTGCAAGGCATCATGGGTGGCTACTACGCACGCCATGACGGCCTCGGCGATGCTGTGGCCCTGGCCATTGAAGACCATTACAAACCCCGTTTTGCCGGGGACGAATTGCCCCGCAACAGCACCGGCCTCATCGTCGCGCTGGCCGACAAGCTCGAAACCCTGGTCGGCATGTTTGGCATCGGCAACGTCCCCACGGGCGACAAAGACCCGTTTGCCCTGCGCCGTCACGCGCTCGGCATCATCCGCATGCTGGTGGAAAAAGACCTCGGCCTTGACCTCGGCCAACTCCTGGCGCAAGTGGCCCTGCCTTTTGGCACGCTCATCACGCCAGACCACACCAAGCTGGTCGATGACGTGCAAAGCTTCATGTTTGACCGCCTCGCCGGTTCCCTGCGCGAGCAGGGCTACAGCCCGCAAGAGGTTGACTCGGTCGTCTCGCAAAAGCCCCAGCGTCTGGGCGACATCCCCAAGCGCCTGGCAGCCGTGCGCGCCTTTGCCGCGCGGCCCGAGGCCCCTGCGCTCGCTGCGGCCAATAAGCGCGTGGGCAACATCCTGAAAAAAGCCGGAGAGGTCGATGCCCATGTCAGCCTCATCCTGCTCAAAGAGCCCGCCGAAATCGCTTTGTTTGAGGTCATGAAAGTCGTTGCCCCTGTGGCCAAGGCCCAGTTTGACGCCGGCGACTACACCGCCTCGCTGCAAACCCTGGCTGCCTTGCGCGTGCCGGTCGACGCCTTTTTTGACAGCGTCATGGTCAACGCCGAAGAGATGGACTTGCGCCTGAACCGCCAGGGTCTGCTCAAAAGTCTGCATGAAGCCATGAACCGCGTGGCCGACCTGTCCCGGCTGGCCGCATGATCGCGGCCAACCTCAAGCTGGTCATTCTTGACCGCGACGGCACCATCAATGAAGACAGCGACGACTTCATCAAAACGCCTGAAGAGTGGCTGCCCCTGCCGGGTTCGCTTGAGGCCATCGCCCGCCTCAACCATGCTGGCTGGCATGTGGTGGTCGCCTCCAACCAGTCCGGCTTGGGGCGCGGCCTGTTTGACGTGTCCACGCTCAACGCGATGCACGCCAAAATGCACAAGCTGTTGGCCACTGTCGGCGGCAAAGTGGACGCCATTTTTTACTGCCCCCACGGCCCCGAAGACGCCTGTCGCTGCCGCAAACCCGAGCCCGGCCTGTTTGAGCAAATTGCCGAGCGCTTTGGCGTCGATCTACGCGAAGTGCCCGCCGTGGGCGATTCCGCCCGTGACATTCTGGCCGGTATTGCGGTGGGTTGTGAGCCGCACCTGGTGCTAACCGGCAAGGGCGCAACTTATAAAAATCGCCCCTTGCCTGACACCTTCCCAGTCGGAACGCGCACCCACACCGACCTCGCCGCCTTCGCCGACTTCCTGATTGCCCGCGAAACGGCTGCCGTTTAAAGCGTTTTCCACGCCTTCATGATGCCTTTTAATGTTAATAAAAAATGAGCTGGTCAAGCACGTTTTTACCCCCGTCACTGCGAGCGCAGCGCGGCAGTCCATCTTCGTGTTTCGAGATTCTTCTTTGCTGGAAAGGGTTTGGATCGGCACGATGGACTTCCGCGCTGCGCTCGCAGTGACGGCCATAGCGTGGCGCAGACTAGTTATTAAAAAATGTCCCTGATTCGCTCATTTCTTCACATGGCCTGGATTTTGATTACGGTCATCCCCTGGGGCTTTGCCCTTATCGGCAGTTCGCCCTGGGTGCGCCGCACCCCGCTGTGGTGGTTTGCTGTTAACTGGTTTCGCCTCGTCATCTGGGGCACCCGCGTGTTTTTGGGGGTCAAGGTCAAGGTGACTGGTCTGGAACACCTGCCTGCAGGCCCGACTGCGCCGGCCATTTTGCTGTCCAAGCACCAGTCCACCCTTGAGACGCTGCTCATTCCCACCCTCATGCCGCGCCCGCTGGCCTTTGTGTTCAAGCGCGAATTGCTCAAAATCCCGTTTTTTGGCTGGTCGATGGCCTGCCTGGACATGATTCACATCGACCGCGAAAGCCGTGCTGCCGCCATGAAACACGTCATCGCCCAAGGCCAGCGCATGCTCAACCAAGGCACTTGGGTCATCATGTTTCCCGAAGGCACCCGCATCGCTCGCGGTGAACGCGGCACCTACCAAACCGCCGGCACGCGCCTCGCGGTCGAGTCCGGCGCGCCCGTCATCCCAATCGCGGTCTCGTCCGGCAAGTGCTGGCCGCGCGCTGGCTTTGTCAAACACCCCGGCGTGGTGACCGTGTCCATCGGGCCGGCCATAGCCAGCGTGGGCCGTGAACCCAAAGAGCTCATGCGTGAAGTCGAAGCCTGGATCGAAGCCGAAATGCAGCGCATCGACCCCGAGGCCTATGCCCAAGCCTGACCCGCTCACGCATCCGCGTGCCAACCGCGAAACCACGCTCTGCCACACCTTGGTCGCCTACGAGTTCAAGCGCAGCGCGCGGCGCACCATCGGTTTTTCCATCAAGCCAGAAGGTCTGGTGGTCAGCGCCCCCAACTGGGTGGCGCTCAAAGCCGTGGAGTCCGCCTTGCAAGAAAAGGCGGTCTGGATTATTCAAAAACTCGGTGATGTGCAGGCGCGTCACCAAAGCCAGCTTGCTAGCGAAATCACTTGGACCGACGGCGTCCAGCTTCCTTACCTCGGCGCGCCGCTCACCGTGCAGCTCTTGCCGCCATCCTTTGGCCGCCGCGCCACCTCCGCCTTGCTGGCCCACGCGCCTGAAGCCGCAGCCAGCCTCACCTTGCAACTGGCGTTGAGCCTTGAGGCTACCCCCATGCAAATGCGCCAAGCCACGCAGCGCTGGTTACTCAAGGAGGCCCAGTCTCATTTCACCCAGCGGCTCGACTACTTTGCCCCGCAACTCCAGGTCAACTGGCGCAGCATGTCTTTGAGCAACGCCGCCACCCGCTGGGGCAGCGCCCGTGTTGATGGCAGCATCCGGCTCAACTGGCGCCTCATGCACTTTGCGCCCCCGATCATTGATTACGTGGTGGCCCACGAACTCAGCCACCTGCGCGAGATGAACCACAGCCCCCGCTTTTGGGCCACTGTGCACAGCGTCATGCCGGACTATGCCGCGCGCAGGCAGCAACTCAAAGACTCGTCGGTGCCCCGCTGGTCGTAGGCGCACCAAAGCGGTAAACGCCGTCGTCG
>CANBUY010000179.1 GCA_947372745.1 Comamonadaceae bacterium
ACGATGCCAAAGCATGCGCGCCGTTTTTGCCCACAGTTTTTTCGGCTGGGGCAATGCCCGCACAGTTGACCAAGCCCATCAATTTACCCATGGAGACTGCCTTGGCGACAACGGCTTCGCCGTCTTCTTCATTGCTGACATCACATTTAACAAAGGCGCCGCCAATTTCCTTGGCGATAGCTTCGCCTTTTTCGGCTTGCATATCAGCAATCACCACGGTGCCGCCGTTGGCCGCGATCATGCGTGCCGTGCCTTCGCCCAGGCCAGATGCGCCGCCAGTGACGATAAAAACTTTACCTGCGATTTCCATTGTGTTCTCCTAGAGGAATTGACGTTAACGTAAACGTCAATTATGACTTATTGGATTAAATGACAATAATATTTCAGTCGCCCTCAGTCTGTCCTGATAACGCTGCTATAATTTTTGTACTGGTTAATATTTAGGCGCATAGCTCAGCTGGTTAGAGCACCACCTTGACATGGTGGGGGTCGTTGGTTCGAGTCCAATTGCGCCTACCAAATATCTCTCTGTAAATCACTCACTCTCAGGGTATACCTCGAGATAATTTGGGTGTGGCACTCCATAAAATGTGTTGCGGTGCAACACATTTTATTAAGCTTCAAATCAAGCTAGCGGAGTCTTCGTGCACAATAAAAATCCTTCTGATAAAAAAACTTCTACTCGGATAATTAAAAAATATCCTAATCGGCGTTTGTACGATACCGATACGTCTAGTTACATCACCTTGTCCGAAGTCAAGCAATTGGTGATGGACTCTGAGTTGTTTGTGGTGCTGGATGCCAAGACTGGCGACGATTTAACGCGCAGCATCTTGCTTCAAATTATTCTTGAAGAAGAAACCAATGGGTCTCCGATGTTTACAGCGCCGGTGTTGGCTAACGTCATTCGGTTCTATGGCCACGCCATGCAAGGCTTGGCGGGTGGTTACCTTGAGAAAAACATCCAATCATTGGTTGAAATCCAGGCTAAATTTGGTGAGCAGTCAAAAGGTTTTACACCTGAGATGTGGACTCAGTTCATGGCCCTTCAGTCGCCTGTTCTTCAGGGCATGATGGGTGGAAATCTAGAGCAATCAAAAAACATTTTTTCAAAAATGCAAGAGCAAATGCAAAAACAAACCGACCAGATGCTGGGTGTTTTTGGCATCAAAAGCTGACGCTCTTGCGAAGATCAATATTCTTATATGTCCGAAGTTATTATTCCCTCTCATAGTCGTCCCAAAGTGGGCTTCGTCAGTCTTGGTTGTGCCAAGGCCTTGACTGACTCCGAACTCATCTTGACGCAACTTAATGCCGAGGGCTACCAAACCTCCAAAACATTTGAAGGTGCGGATTTGGTGATCGTTAACACCTGCGGCTTCATTGATGATGCGGTGAAAGAAAGCCTGGACACCATTGGTGAAGCTTTGGCTGAAAATGGCAAAGTTATTGTGACCGGGTGCTTGGGTGCCAAGTCAGCCGAAGGTGGTGAAAATCTGGTGCGCAAAATGCACCCCAGCGTGCTCGCTGTCACGGGCCCACAAGCAACGCAGGAGGTGATGGATGCGGTGCACGCCCATCTGCCCAAGCCGCATGATCCATTTATCGATTTGGTCCCCAACTCGTTTGGTCTTGCCGGCATCAAATTGACACCTCGTCATTACGCTTACATCAAGATCAGCGAAGGCTGTAACCACCGTTGTACTTTTTGCATCATTCCTTCGATGCGTGGTGATCTGGTTTCAAGACCCATTGGTGATGTTTTAAAAGAAGCGCGTGCGCTATTTGAAGGCGGCGTTAAAGAGTTACTGGTGATTAGCCAGGACACCTCGGCTTATGGCGTTGATGTTCAGTACCGTACTGGGTTTTGGGATGGCAAGCCGATCAAAACCAGAATGCTGGAATTGGCTCAGGCTTTGGGCGAGATGGCTGCACCTTATGGTGCCTGGATTCGACTTCATTATGTGTATCCGTACCCTTCAGTTGATGCCATCTTGCCGCTGATGGCGTCAGGTTTGGTGCTGCCGTATCTCGATGTCCCTCTGCAACACAGTCACCCCGATGTTTTGAAGCGCATGAAGCGTCCGGCCAGTGGTGAAAAAAATCTTGAGCGAATTCAGCAGTGGCGTGAAGTGTGTCCCGATATTGTGGTTCGCAGCACATTCATTGCGGGCTTCCCTGGTGAGACCGAGGAAGAGTTTTCTCACTTGCTGGACTTCATGCGCGAAGCCAAAATTGACCGCGCGGGTTGTTTTGCTTATAGCCCTGTGCAAGGCGCTGTTGCGAATGATATTGGTGGCATGCTGCCCATTGAATTGCGCGAAGAGCGTCGTGCGCGTTTCATGGAAGTTGCTGAGGCTATTTCAGCGGCCAAACTTCAGCAGCGCATTGGTGCCACCATGCAGGTGTTGATTGATTCAGCACCTGCATTAGGAAGAAAAGGTGCCATTGGCCGGTCTTACGCCGACGCGCCCGAGATTGATGGAATTGTCCGTTTGTTGCCACCTGAAAAAATCAGCAAGACACTTAAAGTAGGAGAGTTCACCAAGGCCCGCATCGTCGGAACGCAGGGTCACGATCTCGTCGCGCAACCGTTTTAATTGCATATGTTGGCTGAAAGTATTCAGTCAACAAAAAAGCCGCTGTTTTTGCAGCGGCTTTTTTGTAAAAAAATTAAGAGGTCTTTTAAAAAGAGACCTCAATATCATTTATATTGGTGCCCAGGACTGGACTCGAACCAGCACGATGTTACTCGCTAGTACCTGAAACTAGTGCGTCTACCAATTCCGCCACCTGGGCATCTCAGGAAAGAAAGTATTGTATCAAAAATAACACGCAAACCAGCACAATGCTGGATGAAATATTAGGTCTTGTTCAAGGTCACCGCGATGGACATGGTTTTGTCATTCGTGAAGACGGTGAATCCGACATTTATTTGCCCCCTAACGAGATGCGGGCGGTGCTGCATAAAGACCGCGTCAAGGTCCGCATCGTTCGCAGCGATCGCAAAGGCCGACCCGAGGGTCGCGTGGTTGAAATCATTGAACGACCTCAGCAATCCATCATCGGACGCTTGCTTCAGGAAAGCGGCATTTGGATTGTGGTCCCGGAAGACAAGCGATTTGGGCAAGATATTCTTATCCCTAAAACAGCCACGGGTTCTGCGAATGCAGGTCAGGTCGTGGTGGTTGAGCTTGTGGAGGCGCCCGCTTTATATGGACAACCCGTTGGTCGGGTGATCGAAGTGCTGGGTGAGGTGGATGATCCCGGTATGGAGATTGAAATTGCGGTTCGCAAATACAGCGTTCCGCATATGTTCTCTGAAGCATGTATTGCGCTGGCACGGGCACTGCCAGACAAGGTTCGCCCCCAAGATAAAAAACAACGCGTTGACCTAACCGATGTGGCCTTGGTCACGATTGACGGCGAAGACGCCCGAGATTTTGACGATGCTGTGTATTGCGAGCCGACAAAAATCGGTAAGGGAAAAGCTGCCGTCAAGGGCTGGCGTTTGTTGGTGGCGATTGCTGATGTGAGCCACTATGTCGAGAATGGTTCGGCCATTGACATTGATGCTTATGACCGTGCGACCAGCGTTTATTTTCCGCGTCGTGTGATTCCGATGCTGCCCGAAAAGCTCTCAAATGGTTTGTGTTCGTTAAACCCCGAGCTTGAGCGCTTGTGCATGGTGTGCGACATGATGGTGACTGAAGACGGTGAGGTCTCGGCCTATCAGTTTTATCCGGCCGTCATGTGGAGCCATGCCCGCTTTACTTACAACGAAGTGGCCGCTATTTTGGCCAATACGCGCGGCCCGGAGGCTATCAAGCGCAAAGCGCGGGTGACGGACTTGCTGAACCTGCATGATGTCTACAAAGCACTTCTGAAGTCACGCGTGCGCCGTGGGGCGGTCGACTTTGAAACGGTCGAGACGCAAATTGTTTGTGACGACAGTGGTCGTATTGAAAAAATTGTTCCCCGTACCCGTAATGATGCGCACAAGCTGA
>CANBUY010000180.1 GCA_947372745.1 Comamonadaceae bacterium
CCGTGCTTTATGTTGAGGACAACTCAGCCAACATGAAATTAGTTGCACAGATAATTTCTCGCTATCCAGCGATCCATTTGTTGACGGCATCAAACGGGGCCAGCGGCATTGAGATTGCGCGTGAATCGCAGCCAGATGTAATATTAATGGACATTAAATTACCGGGCATCAATGGTTTCGAAGTTTTAAAGATCTTGCGTCTCGATCCTGCCACGGCACACATTCCTGTTTTAGCTATCAGTGCCAATGCAATGAATCTTGACGTTGATAGGGGGCTAAAAGCAGGTTTTTTTGACTATATTACCAAGCCCATCAAAGTCAGTGGCTTTATGGAGGCGCTTGAATTAGCAATGGAATATGCTGAGAAAAACCAAAAATTGGCAAGTGAATATTTGCATTTCACATGAGCATGAGTAATGACATCCTAAATTCAACTATATTGATCGTTGATGATTCCGCAGTCAATATCAATCTTTTTTCTAGAATATTAATTGGTGTTGGTTTTTCATTCATAAGCTCAACAACCAAGCCGGAGGAGGTTTGTGCAATGCACTTGGCAAATGCCTACGACCTCATCCTTCTGGATATACAAATGCCAGGTATGGATGGCTTTGAGGTGATGAAGAGCTTGAAATCCCTAAAAATTGACGCTTTGCTACCAATTCTTGTGGTTAGTGCGCAACCCAATCACGAGTTGGCTTCCTTGAATGCAGGCGCTTTGGACTTCGTTAGCAAGCCATTCAAGTTGGCAGATTTAGTGGGTCGCATAAAAAATATTTTAAACAGGGGTTTTGATCAATGCCAGTTGAAAAATTAGCGCGCATCAAAAGCAGGTACTGCATTTCAGCTTGCAAGCTATAATTGAACGGCTTGGCATTTAGTCGAGCACACGTCGGGGGCAGTTCCAGCGCCTGACGCAAGTAATTAATAAACAGGAAATTAAAAATGATCGCATCCAGCATTAAAGCCGCAGTTGTCCTTGACAACGCCCGTCAACCCGGCGACACAGGCAGTCCTGAAGTGCAAGTTGCACTGTTGACCGCCCGTATCAACGAACTCACACCTCACTTCAAAACACACGCTAAAGACCACCACGGTCGTCGCGGTTTGTTGCGTATGGTGAGCCGTCGTCGTAAGCTTTTGGATTATTTGAACTCCAAAGACCACGAGCGTTATGTTGCACTGATTGCCAAGTTGGGCTTGCGTAAGTAATCGAATTATCGAATGACGAACGCCTGAGTTAGGTCACTAGCTCAGGCGTTTTTTACTTCGGAGAAGGCAATAGCGGAGCGAAGCTGTGTCATTCCAGATGAATTCGATCTGAATTTTCCTGGAATGGCATCGTGTTCTGTGAGGCTGAATCCGGGCTCGGGTGAGGTGGCCTGCACCTCCCAAACTGACCAGGAGATATGAATGAGCATTTTCAATAAAGTCACCAAGACCTTCCAATGGGGTCAAAACACCGTCACGATGGAAACCGGCGAAATCGCTCGCCAATCCACAGGCGCCGTATTGCTGGATATGGACGGCACCGTGGTCTTGGCCACTGTCGTTGCCAAGACTGAAGGCAAAGCCGGTCAAGACTTTTTCCCCTTGACCGTTGATTACCTTGAGAAAACTTACGCTGCAGGCAAGATTCCTGGCAGCTTTTTCAAGCGTGAAGGCCGCCCCAGCGAATTTGAAACGCTGACCAGTCGCCTTATTGATCGTCCTATTCGCCCCCTGTTCCCAGAAGGTTTCTTCAACGAAGTTCATGTGGTTGTGCATACGTTGTCGTTGAACCCTGAAGTCGATGCCGATATTGCCGCCCTGATCGCTGTCAGCGCCGCCTTGTCCGTCAGCGGTATTCCATTCAGTGGCCCTATCGGTGCTGCTCGCGTGGGTTATGTCAACGGCGAATACGTTTTGAACCCAGGCCAGACCGCACGCAAAGACTCCATCATGGATCTCGTGGTGGCCGGTACTGAAGAAGCTGTGTTGATGGTTGAGTCAGAAGCTCAGCAATTGTCTGAAGAAATCATGCTTGGCGCTGTGGTCTTTGGCCATGAGCAAGGAAACATTGCCATCAACGCGATTCACGACCTGGTTCGTGACGCCGGCAAGCCGATGTGGGACTGGAAAGCACCCGCAAAGAACGAGCCTTTGATCGCCAAAGTGGGCGCTCTGGCCAATGAAAAGCTAGCAGCTGCCTACCAAATTCGCAATAAGCAAGCACGCACCCGTGCTTGCCGCGAAGCCTATGCCGTGGTGATGGCTGACTTGAAGTTGGACGGCGTTCCTTTTGACAGCGTGGCTGTTGAAGGTATGTTGTTTGATATCGAAGCCAAAATTGTTCGCAGCCAGATTTTGGCGGGTGAACCCCGTATTGACGGTCGCGACACCCGCACGGTTCGCGCCATTGAAATTCGCAACAGCGTCTTGCCCCGCACCCACGGTTCTGCCCTGTTCACACGCGGCGAAACCCAGGCTTTGGTGGTCACGACCTTGGGTACAGAGCGCGATGCACAGCGTATCGACGCCCTGGCTGGTGAATACGAAGACCGTTTCATGCTGCACTACAACATGCCTCCGTTCGCCACAGGCGAAACAGGTCGTGTGGGAACGCCAAAGCGTCGCGAAATCGGTCACGGTCGTTTGGCTAAACGCGCATTGATGGCTGTTTTGCCTAGTAAAGAAGACTTCCCGTAAACCATGCGTGTCGTGTCTGAGATTACTGAGTCGAACGGCTCATCGTCAATGGCTTCGGTCTGCGGCGGTTGCCTGTCCTTGATGGACGCTGGCGTGCCCATGAAGGCCCACGTAGCGGGTATCGCTATGGGCCTGATCAAGGATGGCGGGCGCTTTGCTGTGCTGACCGATATTCTGGGTGATGAAGATCATTTGGGTGACATGGACTTTAAAGTCGCTGGCACCACCAATGGTATTACTGCGCTGCAAATGGACATCAAAATCCAGGGTATCACCAAAGAAATCATGCAAGTCGCCTTGGCGCAAGCCAAAGAAGCGCGTATGCACATCTTGGGCAAAATGACTGAAGCGATGGCTGAAGCCAAAACTGAAGTGTCCAATTTCGCACCACGCCTCTTCACTATGAAGATCAATCCGGACAAAATCCGTGATGTGATCGGCAAAGGCGGCTCAGTGATCCGTGCCTTGACTGAAGAAACCGGCACCCAGATCAACATCGACGAAGATGGAACCATCACGATCGCCTCCAGCGACCCAGCCAAGGCCGAAGAAGCCAAGCGCCGTATTCAGCAGATTACGGCTGAAGTGGAAATCGGAAAGATCTACGAAGGCCCCATCACCAAGATTTTGGACTTCGGTGCGTTGATTAACTTACTGCCTGGTAAAGACGGTCTGTTGCACATCAGCCAGATTGCCCATGAGCGCGTTGAAAAAGTCTCCGATTACTTGACTGAAGGACAGATCGTTCGCGTCAAAGTGATGGAAACCGACGAAAAAGGTCGCATTAAGTTGTCCATGAAGGCATTGCTGGATCGTCCTGTACAAAACGGTTCTGATCACCACGCCTAATTAATTCATTCACTATAAAATCAATAGCGCCTTGTGCTTGCTGCTCAGGGGCTATTGCCTGGAATGACCATGAGAGTAATTGAAATTAGTTCGTTTGGAGCGCCTGACGTTTTACGCTTGGCCGAGAGACCCATGCCGGTTGCGGGTGCAGGAGAAATCCTCATCCGTGTCTCAGCCAGTGGAATAAATCGGCCTGATGTACTGCAGCGCACAGGAAACTACCCGGTGCCACCAGGCGTAACTGATATTCCTGGCCTTGAGGTGGCGGGTGTAATCGTTGACGGGCGTGCCGATGAACTCTTGCATGCAGGATTGCAAATGGGGCAGCGCGTTTGTGCGCTGGTCGCTGGTGGCGGTTA
>CANBUY010000181.1 GCA_947372745.1 Comamonadaceae bacterium
CCTTTGAGCCAATCAGAAAACTCTTCAAGACGCTTTACCGTGTAAGTCATGCTCAAAATGTAATCGAATGATTACAAATCGTCAAGAAAAAATGCAAGTTAGAGGGTTGCAATTTATTGGATTGCCTCAGTCTTCTCACCCATGCGTAATCCGCAGAAACAAGACGACTTGGGGGATCACTTGGGCAATTTGTGTACACATTGGCACACCTTAAAGCGGCAATTACGGACGGCTGCTCGAGCAAGTCACTTGAAAACTTTGGATTTTTGTGAATTTCTGCAACGGGTCTCTATGCTCAGGTGGCAACTATGCTCAGATGAATGAGCGTGGATGGCGCTGACCCCCATGGTTACGAGACTTCTGGGTCAAGGAAGTCTGCGCATAGTTATAACGCCTGAAGAAATCGCATGAGCGAGTCCGGCGCTTTGTAGCGCCCGAATTTTGTATCGGGGGCCTCCAGTCTCGCAAGGGCCTTCTCCTTCATGGCGAGGTCTGCCTCAATGTAACGGTGGGTCGTTGTCATTTTTTCGTGGCCCAGCCAGAGCGCGATCACGTTGAATGGAACGCCTGACTGCAGCATGTGCATTGCGCAGGTGTGGCGAAGGGTATGGGGTGAGATGCGTTTCTTGAGAAGGTTGGGTTGCTCCTGTGCTGCGTGAGTTACTGCCAGCGTCAGACGTTGTGCGACTACAAACACGGCCTCAGAGTCGCCCTAAGGCGCTTAGCCTAACCGCGTCAAGTACAAAGCAGCAGCTGAAATTTTGCCTTACCCAAACGCAAAATGCACAAGGCCAAAATTTTTACGTAATTTTGAAAACTGTTCGGATTTTTTTGGCACCGGCTTTTTCTTCAAGCACCGTCCACTGCTTGATGCCCTTGATCAGCACAGTGTTGCTGATGTCTTTGAGCGCCGATTTGCCCGGTGAACGCCCATCCATCCAGTCCTGAAGGTGGGCAAAAGTTTTGCCTTGCTGGCCGGTCGGCACCAGCAACTCCTTCTCACCCACCATGCCCAAGGAAGTGACGACTATTTCTGTGGCTGGCATTTTGGGACTCTCGCTTGGGTTGGGGGCTTGGTGCGGGTTTGCCGCACAGGTCAAGTGTGCCAGATGTGCAAGCTCGATCAGCGTCAAGCCCCGTGCGCAATAGGGCTTGACGGGCTCAACCGTTCAGAGAGAACTAGTGCGCCAGCGCTTCTTCAGGCAGGTCACTGACTGATTTGGCGCCGGTCATGACAGCCACGGTGTCACTCATGCTGATGAACTTGGGGTTGACCACGGCCGCACGTTTGCCGAGGCGGGCGATGTGAATACGATCAGCAACTTCAAAGACGTGAGGCATATTGTGAGAGATCAGCACCACGGGCAAGCCCTTGTCACGCACACGGCGGATCAGTTCAAGCACCATATTGCCCTCCTTCACGCCCAAAGCGGCGGTGGGCTCGTCCATGATGACCACATGCTGGGCAAACGCGGCTGCGCGGCCCACGGCCACGCACTGGCGCTGGCCGCCAGATAGGGTTTCTACCGCTTGGGTCATGGAACGAATGCCGACCTTGAGGTCGTTCATGCGGGAAATGCTTTCTTCCAGCATCTTCTTTTTATCAATAAAGCCCAACAAGCCCAGCAAACCGTGGCGGCGAATTTCGCGCCCCAGAAAGAGGTTTTCTGCAATGGTCATGGCCGGGGCCACGGCCAAATCCTGGTAAACGGTCTCAATGCCAGCTTTGCGGGCATCGAGGGGGCTTTTGAAGTTGATGATCTGGCCATCCAATTGGATTTCGCCTTCATCAGGAATAGTGGCACCCGAGAGGCACTTGATCAAGGAGGACTTGCCAGCACCGTTGTCGCCAATCACGGCCAGAATTTCTCCGGCACGCAACTCAAAGTCAACACCATCAAGTGCGGTGACTTGGCCGTAGCGTTTGATCAGGCCCTTGGCCTGCATCACGATTTGGGGGGCGCTCATTAACGTGCTCCTTTGCGGGACATTTGGTCGGTGGCCACAGCCAGAATCACCAGGACACCGGTGACGAGAATTTGATAAACCGAGGACACGCCCATGAGTGTCAGGCCGTTACGGAACACGCCCACAATCATCGCGCCCAAAAGGGTGCCCAAAATGATGCCGCGACCCCCAAACAGGCTGGTGCCGCCCAGCACCACGGCGGTGATGGCGTCCAGGTTTTCGGTCTGACCGCCATTGGGGTCGCCGGCCCCGGTTCGTGCCACTGTTAAGGTGGCGGCAATACCGTAAAAAACGCCGGCCAGCACGTAAACGCCCAACAGCACTTTATCGGTTGAAATACCAGCCAAACGGGTGGCTTCAGGGCTGTTGCCCACGGCGTAAATATGGCGGCCTTGTGCGGTATCACGCAGCCAAACCCAGATAGCGAGGTACAAGGCCAGCATCAACACCACGCCATACGCCACGCGAGCGCCGCCAAAATTGAAGGTTTCACCCAGCAGGTTCATCCCATCAGGAATATTGGTGATGGTTTGCGCGCCCGAGTACAACTGGGTAATAGCAAAGGCGATATTCAAGGTACCCAAGGTCACGATGAAAGGCGGCAGTTTGACGCGTGTCACCAGCAAGCCGTTGATCAAGCCAAACAAAGCGGTGGCGGCAATGCCGCACAAAATAGCCACCGGGGCACTCAGGCCATAGTTAGCGGCGAATTTGGTCATGACAATGGAGCCCAAGGCCATCACCATGCCGCAGGACAGATCAATACCTGCCGTGAGAATGATCAACGTTTGACCAATGGCGATGGTGCCCACCACCATGACCTGCTGCAAAATGAGTGAGAAATTCTTCAGCGTCAAGAAATTTTCATGCTGAAACGAGAAGAAGGTACAGGCGAGCAACAAGGCTATCGCCGGACCTAAGGTTCCCATGGGGGGGAGTTTTGCTTTTAGCGAGTTCATGGGATGAGTTTGAATTAGTCATCTGTGCCGGGTCGTATTTGTCAGCCACCAAGCACTAAAAGGAAATCGTAAGCCCCGTGATACGGGGCTTACGAGGCATGGACCTGATTAAAGCAGGCCCAGACTGAGGTCACATGCTTAATGCGACCTGTTGGTAGCGAAAATTAATCGCCCCAGCACTGTGCGCGTGCTGTCTTGGTGTCAATGCTCTTGACACCAGCCATTGGTTTGGCAGCCACGAGGTCAACACCCGTGTCGGTGTAGCCGGTCTGACGCTTGCCGTCTTTGGCGTATTTCACGCCAGCAGCCACGCCCATGGCAGCCATTTTCAAGGGGTATTGCATGCTGGTTGCACCGATAACGCCTTTTTCAACGTTGCCCACGCCATTGCTGCACATGCCGTCAACGCCCAAAATCACGACGTCTTTTTCCTTACCAGCGGCCTTCAAAGCCTTGTAAGCGCCAGCAGCTGCTGGCTCATTGATGGCGTACACCACGTTGATGGTGCCGTTCTTTTGCAAGCAGTTTTCCATGCCGGTCTGGGCTTTAGCGGCGTCGCCGAAGCTGTCAGCCATACAAACCACTTCTGAAGGCTGAGCCAATTCGTTGCTCTTTGCGTCCAGCGTTTTCAGGCCGTAACCAGCCAAAAAGCCGTTATGACGCTGTGCGCCCACGGGGTGGCCAGGGAACAGATCCATGGTCGCGATGACAGGTGCCTTGCCTTTGAGCGCCGCTTTGGCGTATTGACCGATCAACTCACCCGCTTTGTAGTTGTTGGTAGCGAACAAAGCGTCAGCGCCTTCAACGGGGCTGTCCAAAGCAATCACTTGCACGCCTTGGGCTTGAATTTTCTTGATGGTGGGGATGATGGCATCGCCAG
>CANBUY010000182.1 GCA_947372745.1 Comamonadaceae bacterium
CCGTCAAGCCGCTGTACACCGCGCAAGACGTGGCGGGCCTGCCGCACGCCAACACCTTGCCCGGCTTTGAGCCCTATATTCGCGGCCCACAGGCCACCATGTACGCCGTGCGGCCTTGGACGATTCGGCAGTACGCGGGCTTCTCCACCGCCGAAGAGTCCAACGCCTTCTACCGCAAGGCCCTGGCGGGCGGCGCGCAGGGCGTGAGCGTGGCGTTTGACCTGGCCACCCACCGTGGCTACGACTCAGACCACCCGCGTGTGACGGGCGATGTCGGCAAGGCCGGTGTCGCGATCGATTCTGTGGAAGACATGAAAATTTTGTTCAACGAGATTCCGTTGGACACAGTGAGTGTCTCCATGACCATGAACGGCGCTGTGCTTCCCGTGTTGGCCGGCTATGTGATTGCCGCTGAAGAGCAGGGCGTCTCGCAAGACAAGCTCTCAGGAACCATTCAGAACGATATTCTGAAAGAGTTCATGGTGCGTAACACCTACATCTACCCGCCTGCGCCCAGCATGCGCATTATTGGCGACATCATCGAGTACACGGCCCAAAACATGCCGAAGTTCAACTCGATCTCCATTTCGGGCTACCACATGCAGGAAGCTGGGGCCAACCAGGCCCTCGAGTTGGCCTTTACGCTGGCAGACGGTAAAGAATACGTCAAGACCGCGATTGCCAAGGGCATGGATGTGGATCAATTTGCGGGTCGCCTGAGTTTTTTCTGGGCGATTGGCATGAACTTCTACCTGGAAGTTGCCAAGATGCGTGCCGCGCGCCTGCTGTGGTGCCGCATCATGAAAGGTTTTGATGCAAAAAGCCCCAAATCACTCATGCTGCGCACCCATTGCCAGACTTCCGGCTGGTCGCTCACCGAGCAAGACCCCTACAACAACGTGGTGCGAACCACCATTGAGGCGATGGCCGCTGTTTTTGGCGGTACGCAGTCGCTGCACACCAACAGTTTCGACGAAGCCATTGCGCTGCCGACCGAGTTCAGCTCGCGCATTGCACGCAATACCCAGCTCATCATCCAGGAAGAAACCCACATCACCAACGTGATCGACCCTTGGGCGGGCTCTTACATGATGGAAAAACTCACGCAAGACATGGCCGATGCGGCGTGGAAGATCATCGAAGAAGTCGAAGCCATGGGCGGCATGACCCGCGCGGTGGATTCGGGCTGGGCCAAGCTCAAGATCGAAGCCGCTGCGGCTGAAAAACAAGCCCGCATCGATTCGGGCAAAGACGTGATCGTGGGCGTCAACAAGTACAAACTCAAGACCGAGGACGCGATTGAAACCCGTGACATTGACAACGTGGCCGTGCGAGATGCACAAATTGCCCGTCTCAATAATATCAAGGCTAATCGGGCTTCAGAGCCCGTCCAGCTAGCGCTAGCAGCTATCACTTCTGCAGCAGAAAACAACAACGGGAACTTGCTCGACTTGGTAATTAAAGCCATGCGCTTGCGCGCCACCGTGGGCGAGGTGAGCGACGCGCTTGAAACCGTGTATGGGCGCCACCGCGCCGACACGCAAAAGGTAACTGGTGTCTACGCTGCTGCCTACGACACGGAGTCAACCCACGCTGACACCATGGAATACTGGAATCAGCTGAAGGCCGAAATTGTCGAGTTTGCTGAAGTGGAAGGTCGACGTCCCCGCGTGATGATCTCCAAACTCGGCCAAGACGGGCATGACCGGGGTGCCAAAGTGGTAGCCACAGCGTTTGCCGATTTGGGCTTTGATGTTGACATGGGGCCGCTGTTTCAAACGCCCGAAGAATGTGCCCGTCAGGCGATTGAAAACGACGTGCATGCGGTTGGGGTGTCCACCTTGGCGGCAGGCCACAAAACGCTGGTTCCCGCCATCATTGCCGAGCTGAAAAAACAAGGCGCTGACGACATCATCGTTTTTGTGGGCGGTGTGATTCCCCGCCAGGATTATCAGATGCTGTACGACGCAGGTGTCAAAGGTATTTATGGCCCCGGAACACCGATTCCAGCCAGTGCCAAAGACGTGTTGGCCCAAATCAAAAAGGCGCTGGCCGAGTAAGGCCATCAGGTTCATCGCCCAATTTAGCCCAATGATGCCAACGGTGGTCAACAGCATGGATAGTCGCCGAACACAGGTGCCTGTGACAGTCGACGCCCTCGTGAATTCGACCGGGAGTGCGCAGCGCCGCGCGATTGCCAAGGCCATCACCCTGCTCGAATCGACCCGGCCTGACCACCGCTTGCAAGCTGATGACTTGCTCACGGCCTTGCTGCCTCACACCGGAAAATCCTTCCGCGTGGGCATCAGTGGTGTACCAGGGGTGGGTAAATCTACTTTTATTGAAGTGCTGGGCCTGTTTTTGATTGCGCAGGGGCGCCGGGTGGCGGTGCTCACCATTGACCCGTCCAGCACGGTGTCGGGCGGTTCTATTTTGGGTGATAAAACCCGTATGGAATTGCTCTCTGTGCACGAGAGCGCCTACATTCGCCCCAGCCCGAGTAGCGGCACTTTGGGCGGCGTGGCCGAGAAAACCCGTGAAGCCATGTTGGTGTGCGAGGCGGCTGGTTACGACATCGTGATTATTGAGACCGTGGGTGTCGGCCAAAGCGAGACCGCTGTGGCCAATATGACCGACATGTTTGTGCTGCTGCAACTGCCCAATGCGGGTGACGATTTGCAGGCCATCAAAAAAGGCGTGATGGAGCTGGCAGACTTGGTCGTCATCAACAAAGCCGATATTGACGCCCTGGCCGCCCAGCGTGCGCAGTTGCAAATTACGGCAGCCATGCAGTTGCTGGGCATGTTTGGCGGCTATGACGAAAAAAACTGGCACCCCAAAGCGCTGCAACTTAGCGCCCTCAAGGGCGAGGGCGTGGACCAGTTTTGGGCTGCCGTCACCGAATTTAAAACCCTGCAAACCGCCAATGGCAAGCTGGACGCACGCCGCCAGCAGCAGGCTTTGGCCTGGATGTGGGAGCGTATTGACGCCGGCTTGAAGCTTGCTTTTCGCCAGAATGCCGCCGTCAAGGCTTTGCTGCCCCAACTCACGCAAGAGGTTTTGGCTGGCCGTATCGCGGCCTCAACTGCAGCACGAAATATGCTTCTAGCCCAATTAAATGGTGCTTGACTAGCTATTAAATTAATAATTAAAACATCGCCTACTCCGAAGTCTTTAGAAAGAAAAAACCATGCACGACATACTTGAACAATTGGAAGCCAAGCGCCAACTCGCGCGCTTGGGCGGTGGACAAAAACGCATCGACGCGCAACACAAAAAAGGCAAGCTCACCGCCCGTGAGCGCTTGGAGTTGTTGCTTGACGAAGGCACGTTTGAAGAGTGGGACATGTTTGTGGAGCACCGCTGCGTGGACTTCGGCATGGAAGAAAACAAGATTCCTGGCGATGGCGTGGTGACCGGCTACGGCATGATCAATGGCCGTTTGGTCTTTGTGTTTAGTCAAGATTTCACCGTGTTCGGTGGCGCTTTGAGCGAAGCCCATGCAGAGAAAATTTGCAAAGTGATGGACCAGGCCATGAAGGTCGGCGCGCCCGTCATTGGCTTGAACGACTCGGGCGGTGCCCGTATTCAGGAAGGCGTGGCCTCCCTGGGCGGCTACGCCGATGTGTTCCAGCGCAACGTGATGGCCAGCGGCGTGGTGCCGCAAATCAGCATGATCATGGACCCTCTGCCGGTGGGGCGGTGTATTCGCCCGCACTGACCGACTTCAT
>CANBUY010000183.1 GCA_947372745.1 Comamonadaceae bacterium
GAATGCCGGGCTTCCCGTAAAGATGCTGGAGATGCAGCAAGAAGCGCTGGACCGTGGCATCGCCACCATCCGCAAGAACTACGAAGCGCAGGTCAAAAAAGGCAAACTCAAGCCTGAAAAATACGAGCAGCGCATGGCGCTGTTGAGCACCACGCTGAGCTACGACGACTTGAAAGACGCCGACTTGGTCATTGAAGCCGTGTTTGAAGAGATTGGTGTCAAAGAAGCGGTGTTCAAAGAACTGGATCGGGTGATGAAGCCCGGTGCCATTTTGGCCTCCAACACCTCCACGCTGGACCTGAACAAAATTGCCTCATTCACCAAGCGCCCCGAGGACGTGGTGGGCCTGCACTTCTTCAGCCCGGCGAACGTCATGAAACTGCTTGAAGTCGTGCGCGGCGAAAAAACTGCCAAAGACGTGCTGGCCACCGTGATGACGGTCGCTAAAAAGATAAAGAAAACAGCGGTGGTCTCAGGCGTGTGCGATGGCTTTATTGGCAACCGCATGATTGAGCAATATGGCCGTCAAGCCGGCTTTTTGCTCGATGAAGGTTGCACACCAGCGCAGGTGGACAAAGCCATTGAGAAATTTGGCTTTGCGATGGGTCCATTCCGTATGGGCGACTTGGCCGGTAACGACATCGGCTGGGCGATTCGCAAGCGTCGCTACACCGAAAAGCCCGGCATGAAGTACAGCAAAACCGCTGATCTCTTGTGCGAAAAAGGACGCTTTGGACAAAAAACAGGCGCCGGTTGGTACGACTACATCGCCGGTAAACGCGATGCTGTGCCTAACGCCGAAGTGGTCAAGATGATCGAAGAACATCGTGCGTCGTTGGGCATCACCCCCCGGAAAATTTCTGATGAAGAAATTGTGCAGCGCCTGGTTTTTGCCATGGTCAATGAGGCGGCGCATATTCTTGAAGAAGGTATTGCTTCTAAGGCCAGTGACATTGATGTCGTGTATTTGATGGGCTATGGCTTCCCCATTTACCGTGGTGGCCCGATGAACTACGCCGACCAGGTGGGCCTCTTTAACGTGGTGCAAGCCATGAACAGATTCGCCAAAAACCCCTTGGATGACGCCAACTTCTGGAAGCCTGCGCCCCTGCTGGCCAAGTTAGTCGCCGAAGGCAAGACCTTCAATTAAGCCCCTCTACAGGACACTATCATGACCTCAGCTGTAATTGTTTCTACTGCCCGTACCCCTCTTGCTAAAAGCTGGAAGGGCTCTTTCAACATGACGCATGGCGCCACCCTCGGCGGCCACGCCGTTGAGCACGCCATCGCCCGCGCTGGCATTGAAGCCGGTGAAGTCGATGACGTCATCATGGGTTGCGCCAGCCCCGAAGGTGCCACCGGTGCCAATATTGCGCGCCAGATTGCCTTGCGCGCCGGTTGCCCCATCACCGTTTCCGGCATGACCGTGAACCGTTTTTGCTCTTCCGGTTTGCAAACCATCGCCTTGGCCTCGCAGCGTGTGATTGCCGGTGAGGGCGATATTTATGTGGCCGGTGGCGTGGAGAGCATCTCTTGCGTGCAGCAAGAAATGAACACCCACATGCTGGCCGATCCTTGGTTGGTGAAAAACAAACCAGAAATTTACTGGAACATGTTGCAAACCGCTGAAAACGTGGCCAAGCGCTACAACATCAGCCGTGACGCGATGGACGAATATGGTGCGGCCAGTCAGCAGCGCGCCACCGCTGCCTTGGCCGCCGGACTGTTCAATGCTGAAATTGCCCCCATCACCGTCACCATGGGCGTGGTCGACAAGGTCATGGGTCTGACCACCAAACAAGTCACCGTGAGCCAGGACGAAGGCATTCGTGACGGCACCACCAAAGAGGGCATCAGCGGCTTGCGATCTGCTTTGCCGGGTGGTTTGATTACCGCCGGTAACGCCAGCCAGTTCTCGGACGGTGGCGGTGCGGTGGTGGTTATGCATGAAGCACTGGCTGAGAAAAAAGGCCTCAAGCCTTTGGGGCGTTTTCTGGGCTTTGCCGTGGCCGGTTGCGAGCCTGACGAAATGGGCATTGGCCCCGTCTTTGCCATCCCCAAAGTGTTGGCACGCCTGGGCCTCAAAGTCAGCGACATCGACTTGTGGGAACTGAACGAAGCGTTTGCCGTGCAAGTGATGTATTGCCGCGACAAACTCGGCATCCCGGCAGACCGCCTCAACGTGAACGGTGGCGCCATTGCAGTGGGCCATCCTTACGGCGTGAGCGGCCAACGTCTGACCGGACACGCCCTGATTGAAGGCAAGCGCCGTGGCGCCAAGCGCGTCTGCGTCACCATGTGCATTGGTGGCGGCATGGGTGCTGCAGGGATTTTTGAAGTCTTGTAAATTGAACTGGAGTTGAGTATGTCGCTGCGTCCTACCCTTGATTTTTTATTACACGATTGGCTCAAGGTAGAAACCCTGACGCAGCGGCCCCGCTTTGCTGACCACTCCCGCGACACCTTCGATGCGGTGCTGGACACCTGCGAGCGTATCGCGCGCGAAAAATATGCGCCGTTTAACCGCTTGGTGGACACGCAAGAGCCGCACTTTGACGGCGAAAAAGTGATCTTGCCGCAGGCCACCCATGACGCCAACAAGGCTTATGCCGAGTCCGGCATGCTGAGCGCTGCGCAAGACTATGAGGTGGGCGGCATGCAGCTGCCTTACACCCTGGAGGCCTCAGCGAATGCCTTTTTTGCCATGGCCTCCGTCAGCATTGGCTCTGGTATGTTGACCACCGGCAACGCCAATTTGCTGATGGTGCACGGCACGGCGCTGCAAAAAGAAGTGTTTGCCAAGAACGAATTTTCAGGGCGCTTCTCGGGCACGATGTGCTTGAGCGAGCCGCAAGCCGGGTCTTCCCTGAGTGACGTACTCACCCGTGCCACGCCCGATGGCGATGACTTTGAGGGTGATCCGCTGGGCGCGCGTTATCGCCTCAAGGGAAACAAGATGTGGATTTCGTCTGGTGAGCACGAGCTGACTGAGAACATCATCCACCTGGTGCTGGCCAAAATTCCTGGTCCCGATGGCAAGTTGCCTGCCGGTACGCGCGGCATTTCACTGTTTGTCGTGCCCAAGAAAATGGTCAACACAGAAGGTGAGTTGACCGGCGAGCGCAACGACGTGGCCTTGGCCGGTCTGAACCACAAACTCGGCTGGCGCGGCACCACCAACACCTTGCTCAATTTTGGGGAGGGCAAGTACCCCGTACTCAGCACGGGTACAGGCTTGAACGGGGAGGGCGCGGGCGCAGTGGGCTATCTCGTAGGCAAGCCCGGCGAAGGCTTGCGCTGCATGTTCCATATGATGAATGAAGCGCGCATTGGGGTCGGCATTGCCGCGACCATGCTCGGCTTTGCCGGTTATTACGCCTCTCTTGATTACGCCAAAAATCGCCCGCAAGGGCGTCCACTGGGTGTGGGCGGCAAAGATGCCGCGCAGCCTCAGGTGCGCATCATTGAGCACGCCGATGTGAAGCGCATGCTGCTGGCGCAAAAGTCGTTTTGCGAAGGCGCCTTGGCTCTGGAGTTGTACTGCGCCCGCTTGGTCGATGAGCAACACACCGCCACGGCCGAGGCTGCTGACGAGGCGCGCCTGCTGCTCGAAGTGCTCACCCCGATTGCCAAAAGTTGGCCCAGCGAATGGTGCCTGGAGGCCAACTCACTGGCCATTCAGGTGCATGGCGGCTATGGCTACA
>CANBUY010000184.1 GCA_947372745.1 Comamonadaceae bacterium
TGGTGGTGGTGGTGGTGGTGCGCCTCAAGCCGGTAACGAAAATATCGCTATCCCCGTTCCTACTGAAATGCAGGGTGTTTACTCAGGAGTAATTGGGAGCGATGACTTCGTTAGTTTGGTTGTGCCCACAGCAGATCCTGCTACCGTTAATTGGTATGGGTTAACTTTCGTATCGTCTCATACTGTTGTTATTTATTCGGGGCAACTAAGTTTGGGTACGGATGGCTTAGCCAGTCCTATTGGTCTTAAAGCTTTCTCTGGTATTGCACCAGTTTCGATGAGCGGAAGTATCACAGCTGCTTCTCCAAACTCGTATATAGGCAGTTTGAATATACCGCCTTCAGTGAATAACGTTGTGTTTACTGCGGTTGCCAAAACACCACCTGTTTTCAATGCATCGCAAACTGCAAGCAGCGAAGATACGGACGGCGACTGGACGGGTGCCTGGATTGATGGGTCAAATTTTTCTGGGGCTGTGCTGCTCCGCTTTTCAAGCACTACAACGTTTGTGCAGCAAAAGTTAAGCACACCATACGTATTTTTAGGTTGTATATTAAATATTACCTCTTCGGCAACTTCAGCTAGTAAGGGTAATTTTTTTATGGTGAGTTTGAAATTTGACCAAGCCCCTTTGAGTACTTGTGCCCGTGTCGGGCAAACACTCTCGGGCGTGGCGTTTGTCTATCACCCAACACCAAGTACAAGTCGTTTGGAATTAATCGCACTCGATAGCGAAGGTCGGGGTATTTCATTCAGAGCCGATCGCTGATTCAGTTGTCCTTAAATCCATCAACGCACCAATCCATTCAAGTTCCCCCGGTTCAAACCGATGTACAAGCGTAAATTGTTATTCCAACGGGTATTCAGGCCTGGTAGAAAGTAGATATGAAAAGAACTCTTTTAGAAATAGTACTTGTCCTCTCCCTGGCGGCTGCGGGGTATTTTGGCTGGACCAATTTGCAAAAAGGTAAATTGGCGACTGCCGAAATAGCGGCGATTCAGACCAAGGTCGACGTGGCGGAAGAGTTACTCAAAGACTCTGAAAAAGAAGTTGAAACTGCAGAGAATGCGCTGGATGCCCTTGAGGAAACTCTAGATCCTTTGAAGGAAAAAGCGCTGGAGTTGGATGCTGTCAAAGCAGCCATCGCCAACGGCCCCCTTCTGCAAGATGTTGAGTCTTTGTATAAAAAAGATAAAAAGCTCTCCGTTGAGCGTCAGCTAAGTCTGGGCGCCTTGCGCATGTTGGTCAATGGTAGCGATGACCCGAGCGCCACTGATGCGTTCAACAAGGCGCTCCAAATGGCCGATTGGGGAAGCAGAAAAAACAGTATCTGTGCGGCACAAATTGGTCTCGCTGCGGCGGGTCAAAAAGTGAAGGTCATGTCTGAGTGTGCGGTGCAGCCACCGGGCAGCGAGGCTATTGCCAGCCACGGCGATCCCAAAGCACACGGTGCTGCACCCGCCGCTTCAGCCCATTCGTCGCCTGCGGGCGACAAAGCTCATGGCAAAGATGTCAAAACGGCCGACGCTCATGCCGCGCCGCATTGGGGATATGAGGGTGCGATGGGGCCCGACAAGTGGGGCAAAGAGTTTCCAACCTGCGGAAAAGGACAGTCACAATCGCCTTTGAACATCAAGAGCCCATTTGTCAAGGGTCGTATTAGTGTGACAGCAGACTACAAGGCGGGTCCCTTGCGCATGCTGAACAACGGCCACACCATTCAGGTGAACGTAACGCCCGGCAGCAAGCTTCGTATTGACGGCGTACCCCATGATCTACTTCAGTTCCATTTCCACCGGCCGAGCGAAGAGCATATTGATGGGAAACCATCGGCGATGGTGATCCACTTTGTGCATAAAAATGCGGCCGGTAAACTGGCAGTGTTGGGTGTTTTATTGAAAGAGGGCAATGAAAACCCTGGAATCAAAACTCTCTGGGCCAATGCGCCAGCTGCCGAAGGCCCAGAAGTCGTCTTGGATGACGTGAGTTTTAACCCCGGTAATTTGCTACCCCGCGAATTTGACTTCTTTAGCTATGAAGGATCGCTGACAACGCCGCCTTGTACAGAGGGTGTGCGATTCTTCATTCTTAAAACGCCAGTCAATATTTCACGCGAGCAGATCAGTGGCTTCCCATTCAAGATGAATGCGCGACCCGTCCAGCCTCAAAATGGGCGAATGATCACCTCGGGTTAGTTTCGGGGGGGGCAAGTCCTATTCGATAGGCTTGCAGATGTGAGAATTGAAAATAATCCAGTGATGGATTATTTTCAGTTTCAGCGCTAAGACTGGTGTGTCAGTCAGGCCTTTAAAAAGGCGCTTTGGTCAGTTTGCCGCAGTAGCCGTGAATGATCTCAATTTTTCGGCCATCCTTGATCGTCAAGGATTGGTTGAATTCACCAGTCGTGCGATCGATGGTGAATTGCTCGCTGGTGACCATGACGCCAAATCGTTCAAACATGGCGGGGCGGCTCACAAAGGCCTTGTTGCCTTGCAGAACAAGAGCCCCTTTTCGGGACTCTGAAATTGAGTAATTACCTTGATACCAGCCGGCCTTGTTTTTGTAGTCCAGTCCCGCGGCCATCATTTCTTTGTAGACCTTATTAGGCCCTTCCAGACCATTGGTCGGAACAGAGTAATTGGCCTCGCACAGAAAAGTGATGTTTTCATCAAGCTCACTTATTTTTTTAGACGTTAAGCGTTCTTCACCCGATTGCCCTGACGGTGCATTGAATTGGATCCAACCCTCTGAGTAGGCCAACCATCCCAGACCAGAAAACAAGGCTGCGACAGCAGCGGCAGATATTAGTACGGTCTGAACAGACGTGGATTTAGGCATTTGGCGTATTCCTTCACTCGGAAAAGATGAGTCTAAGCTTGTCTTGTAGATTCGGCAGAAGTACAGACTTCTTTAAATATGTAGTGGCTTGTTTCACCCAGCCAGCAGATAATTGATTCCATTATCTACCCCTCGAGCACTCACTTTACGATCCAGTGCGGTAAATTCAGCTCTTTTTAAATATGCCCCCTTCACCTTTTCGTCTCATCGTCATGGGAGTTTCAGGTTGCGGAAAATCCACGGTGGCTGCGGCTTTGGCTCTTCATCTGGGTTTTGAGATGGTTGATGGCGATGACCTGCACCTGCCAGACAGCATCGCCAAGATGCAATCCGGCATGGCACTGGAGGATGCCGATCGCTGGCCTTGGTTAGACCGCATTGGCGGCTATCTCAACCCCCAAGACCCCATCACTCAGGGTCGTATCGTGGCCTGTTCGGCCCTGAAAAGGGCTTACCGCGACCGCATTCGTGAGCGCGCTGGGGCGGTGTGTTTTTTGTTTTTAAATGGCGAATTTGACCTGATTCAAAAACGCATGAGCCAGCGCTTAGGCCACTATATGCCAAGCGGACTTTTGGACAGTCAGTTCTGCACACTCGAAAAACCGCAGGCCGATGAAACCGATGTCATCACACTGGCCATCACTGAAAGTATTGAAGACCTGGTCAACCAGGCGCTGATCGTCCTTCAAAGTTACCGGACGCAAGATCTTAAGCATTCCCGGTTGTGAATGGCCTCATGCTCACAGTGGATGGCGGCTCGCATTTACACTTTAAGATAGCCAACC
>CANBUY010000185.1 GCA_947372745.1 Comamonadaceae bacterium
TGCCTATGCGGGCTACCTGATGGCCGCCAGCGGCTTTTTGGCGCTCGCCCACACCTTGAAGCGCGGTGAGCACATTCGGGTCACCTTGCTGCTGGCCAGTCTGAAGGGGCGCTGGAAAAAAGGACTGGCGCTCTGGGCGCTGGGTTTTGCCAGCGTGTTGTCAATCATGTTTGCCTGGTCTTGCTGCCGCTTGGCTTGGCAATCGCACACCTTCAGCGACATTTCAACCTCCAACGATGCCACCCCGCTTTGGATGCCGCAAATTGCGATGGCCCTGGGGGCCCTGATTCTGGCCCTGGCTTTTCTCGATGAACTGGTGCTTGAACTCACCGGCCAACGGCTTGAAACCACCAACGACGAACCCTTGCGCAGCGAGTAAAAAAACATGAATGATCTCGCTATTACCGTCGCCCTGCTGGTGGCCTTGTTGCTGATTTTGGGCAGCGGCGTCTGGGTCGGCCTCAGCCTGACCGGCGTGGCCTGGCTGGCTGTAACGCTTTTTTCATCGCGACCCGCCGGGGACGCCATGGCCGTGACGGTCTGGGGTTCATCCTCAAGCTGGACGCTGACCGCGCTGCCGCTGTTTGTCTGGATGGGCGAAATCCTGTTTCGCACCCGACTCAGTCAGGACATGTTCAAGGGCCTGGCGCCTTGGGTGCAAGGCCTGCCCGGGCGCCTGCTGCACACCAATGTGATTGGCTGCACCATCTTTGCCGCCGTGTCTGGCTCCAGTGCGGCCACCTGCGCCACCATCGGCAAAATGACCTTACCCGAACTCACCCGCCGGGGCTATCCAGAACACATGGTGATTGGCACGCTGGCCGGTGCCAGCACGCTGGGGCTACTTATTCCGCCCTCCATCATCATGATTGTGTATGGCGTGGCCGCAGAAGTCTCGATCTCCAAACTCTTCATTGCCGGCGTCTTGCCCGGCCTCTTGCTGGCGTCCCTGTTCTCGGGCTACATCATGGTGTGGGCGCTGCGCCACCCGGACCAAGTGCCTGCGGCCGATGGCCAGTTCACCTTCATGGAAAAGTTGTCGGCCTCGCGCAGTTTGATCCCCGTGGTGTCCTTAATTGCCGCCGTGCTGGGTTCTATTTATTCCGGCTTTGCCACCGCGACCGAGGCCGCAGCCGTGGGCGTGGTGGGCTCGCTGGTGATCTCTGCCCTGCAAGGCTCCATGAACTGGACGACCTTTCGGGACGCCTTGATGGGTGCCACCCGCCTGTATTGCATGATTGCCCTGATTTTGGCGGGCGCCGCTTTCTTGACTTTGGCCATGGGCTACATCGGCCTGCCGCGCCATCTGGCCGAATGGATTGCCACACTGGGCCTAAGCAAGGCGCAACTGATTGTGGCCCTGTCCATTTTCTTCATTATCCTGGGCTGTTTCCTAGATGGCATCTCGATGGTTGTGCTGACGATGGGCGTGCTCATGCCCACGGTGCAGTCAGCCGGCATTGACCCCATCTGGTTTGGCATTTTCATTGTGCTGGTGGTGGAGATGGCCCAGATCACCCCGCCGGTGGGCTTCAACCTGTTTGTCTTGCAAGGCATGACCGGGCGCCAACTGACCTGGATTGCCCGCGTGACCATGCCCATGTTCTTCCTGATGTGCGCCGCTGTGGCCATCATCTACATCTTCCCCGGCATCGTGACCTGGCTGCCCAGCAAAATGTAGGATTGGGGAACCGGTGTCCTCGCCCTTTATGATGGCGCCATGATGTCTGTTCTTGCAATTTGTATTGGCGCTTGTGTCGGCGCCCTCGCCCGCTGGGGTTTGGGGCTTTGGCTCAACCCCGGTGCGCTGATTCCCTTTGGCACCTTGGCTGCCAACCTCATTGGCGGCTACCTCATAGGGGTTTGCGTGGCGGTGTTCCAGGCCCTGCCGGACCTCGACCCCACCTGGCGCTTGCTGCTGGTGACCGGCTTTTTGGGCGCACTCACCACCTTCTCCAGTTTTTCAGCCGAGGTGGTGGGCATGCTGGGGCAGCAACGCTACGCTTTGGCGCTAGGCACAGCGGCGGTGCACCTGTTCGGCTCTCTGCTGCTGACGATTGCAGGCATCAAAAGCGTTATGTTTTTTATAGCTGCTTACGCACGCTAACAGGGCTTTAGCGGGCTTTTGGGCACTTAATCTTCAAAACCACCCGCTGCGCGCAAGGCGGCTGAGTTTGGGCTGATCAGCAGGGCGATTCATTGGTATCGGAACCGCACGGCAAACCAATCTTGCAACAAGCACCGCACTGATGATCGGTATGCACCAAGACCGACAAACTGTGCGAACGACTTGGCTGGATAGCTGACAACTTGAACGGCGACGGCAACAAGCCCAAAAGCATGCACTGAATAACCTGCCGATGACTAAAAATTCATCACGTTACACTGAAGCGAGACAGTTTTAATGACATGGGCCAGACTGGATTTCCTGCAGCTTTCAGGTGTGATAAATCTAATTCGTAAAACGTTGGAGGGAGTGCGACTGATAGAAGGCTTGGCATGAAATAGGCTGATATCGGCCGTGGAATATGCGCAAGCAGCTATTAAAAAATAGTGGGTCCGTGTCTAATAAAAAGAGAATGTTATGAACAAGAAAGTAAAAACGGCCACAGAACCCGCAAACCACATCGCCGTTTTTCAGGAGGCAAGCATCCGTAGGGTCTGGCACAACGAGGAGTGGTGGTTTGCCATTGTTGACGTGGTGAGCGTACTGTCCGATTCGGTGCAGCCAGAAGGTTATGTCAAAGACCTGCGCCGTCGTGACCCGGAGCTGGCCAAAGGGTGGGGGCAAATTGCCACCCCCCTTCGGATTGAGACGGCGGGCGGCGCGCAGCGCGTGAATTGCGCCAACACTGAAGGGCTGTTCCGAATCATCCAATCCATTCCGTCGCCCAAGGCCGAACCCTTCAAACGCTGGCTGGCGCAGGTGGGCTACGAGCGGGTGAAGGAAATCGAAAACCCCGAGCTGGCCAGCGCCCGCGCCCGTGACTTGTACCAGGCCAAGGGCTATCCGCAGGCGTGGATCGAGAAGCGGTTGCGCTCCATCTCCGTGCGCGGGGAGCTGACCGATGAATGGAAGGCGCGCGGCGTGGCCGAGGGCAAAGAGTATTCGATACTCACCGCCGAAATCGCCCGCGCCACCTTTGGCGTGACGCCCGGCGAGCACAGTCAGCTCAAAAAGCTGGATCAGGTCAAAACCGGCAACAACCTGCGCGACCACATGACCGACTTGGAGCTGATCTTCACCATGCTGGGCGAAGCCAGCACCACCGAGATTGCTCGCCGCAGCGATGCCCTGGGTTTTGATGAAAACCGAACCTCAGCCAAAGAGGGCGGCACCATTGCGGGCAATGCCCGTAAAGCGCTAGAGGTAAAAACAGGCAAAAAGGTGGTTAGCAAGGCCAACTACCTGCCCGTGCCTACCTCCCCCGATCTACTTGCAGATACCACGCCCGCTCAGCCCATCAAACCCAAAGTCCGTACCCGCGTGAAGCCCTCCAAGGGCAGCGCAACGTGAAGATTAAAACCCTCAGTCTGACCGACTTTCGCGCTTTCAACAGCGCTATGGGTTGGCGCAGGGCACAGCAGCGGTGCACCTGTTCGGCTCCTTGCTGC
>CANBUY010000186.1 GCA_947372745.1 Comamonadaceae bacterium
CAACGCCAACCAGGCCGGCCTGTTTGACATGGGTGGCGAAGACGACCACGGCTCCAGCACCCAAGAGCCTGAGCTGGTGGACGCCATGCCTTGGGGCATCAAAGAGCGCCTGGTGTTCGAGAAAACAGCGGTGGGCTTTTATTTGTCAGGCCACTTGTTTGACGAGGTGGTGCTCGAGGTGCGCCGCTTTGCCAAGCGCCAGATTGACGACTTGATTGACACCCGCGAGCCGCAGTTGCTGGCCGGCATCATCACCGACTTTCGGGTGATCAATGGGCAGCGCGGCAAGTTGGCTCTGTTCAAGCTGGACGACAAAACTGGCGTGATTGAAGCCCGGGCCGACGAGGCGCTGATTAACGCGCACAAAAACTTGCTCAAAGACGATGAGCTGGTGATTGTGATGGGCAAGCAGCAACTGGACCGTTTTTCAGGCGGGCTGCAACTGACCGTCACCCAAATTTGGGACTTGGATCAGGCGCGCTGCCGTTTTGGCAAGTACTTGCGCGTGGTGGTGGGCTCTGGCGCTGGACGCAAATTGCCGGACGTGGCGCGCATGGTCAAGGAGTTTCCGGCGCAGCGTGAGGAGACCGAGCAGGGTGACTTGCTACGGGGCCTGTCGGTGCGTTTGGCGGTGGCGCTCAAAGGCGAGAACGGCGCTGCGGCGGCTGAGTTGCAGCTGGGCGAGGCCGCCAAGTTTTTCCCCAGCAATGAAGCCCTGGCCGCCTGGCGGGTGCAGGCTGATCAAGGGAAAGCGGCGATTGTTTATGATTGAAATAGGGCTCTAAGGCCCTATTTACATGCTTAACCAGCTATTAAGTTAATAGCTTAGTCTTTGGGCCTGAAGCTGATAATCAGCGTGCCGGGTATGCGCCCATCGGTGTCACGGGGCAAGGCATCCGTTTTGTCGATGGCTTTTAAGACCGCGTCGTCCCATGTTTTCACGCCGCTTGATTTGATCATCTTGCGGCTGACGATGGTCCCATCCGGGGCTGTTTTAACCTCGATTTCAGCCGTCGGATTGCCCGCAATATCGTCGGTGAAGACGATATTGGGTTTGATGCGCGCACGCAGTTTGCCGGCATAACTTGGCGATGGGCCCGAGGCCTGAAGGGCACTGCCTTTGGCATCGGCTCCGCCGGTGGCGCCAGCGAGACCGGCCATGCGCTTCAGGTTGGCTTCACGCTGAATTTCAATTTTCAGGTTATCCAGCTTTTCTTGCTCGGCTTTAAGCGCCTCTTTGCGCTTGGCCTCCTGGCTGTTCTTTTTCTTCGCCTCCGCCAGGGTTTTCTCTTTGTCGAGCTTGGCTTGCTGGAGTTTGTCTTGTTTCTCTTGCTTGAGTTTCTCGGCTTTATCCAGTTTTAGTTGGGCCAGGCGCTGCGCTTCCAGGGCTTCTTGCTTCTCCTTTTTGAGGCGCAGTTTTTCTTTGGCCATCACAATGTCGGCCTTGGGCGCCGCAGGCTGGACCACGGGTGGTGGTGTTGGTGGAGGTGGCGCTGGTTTGACGGGCTCCACTTTCTCCGGCGGTGTGGGAGCCTCGGGGGGCAACTCAACGAGTTTGGGTGCGGCCTCTTGCGGCACAGCCGACCACAACTCGGCTTCAGCGGATAAGGTCTGGGTGTTGGTCTTCCATTGAACGCCCAAGCTCAGGGCTGCCAGCAAACAAGCGTGGGCCAGCAAGGCAACGCCGAGCCCGCGCCACAAGCCCTTGGACGGGGGCGGCGCAAATTCAAAACGTTCAGCAGCGTGTGCAGCGGTCATCGGCGATGAGTTGGGGCTTGAAGTGAAAGGGGGCTTAGTCGTGGCTCAGTTGCACCGACAGGCCCACGCGTTTGATGTCAGCCTTTTGCAGCGTATCCATCACCTTGACCACCAATTCGTACTTGATATTTTTATCAGCACTGATCACCACCGCCGAATTGGCGATGCCCTGCTGAGCTTGTGCCACAGATGCTGCAAGGGCCTTGAGGGTGATGGGGGTGGTTTTTTCGTTCACCTTCATCTCGATGGCCTCGTCCTTGGCGATGACGATCTGGATCACCTGGTCGGGCTGCTTGCCAGCTTTGGCGACGCTGGGCAGGTCAATCACGCTGGGGGTGATGAGCGGGGCCGTCACCATAAAAATGATCAAGAGCACCAGCATGACATCAATAAAAGGCACCATGTTGATTTCATTGATGGTGCGACGACCTCGGCCGCGGCTAACAAGAGAAGCCATGATCTGTCTCCTGAGTTAGTGGCCCGAGGCCGACTGGGCGCCTAAATTGCGCTGCAAAATATTCGAGAACTCTTCAGTAAAAGTTTCCAGCCGGATGGCGATGCGGTCAATGTCGCGGGCAAAGCGGTTGTAGGCCACCACTGCCGGAATAGCCGCAAAGAGGCCGATGGCAGTAGAGACCAAAGCTTCGGCAATGCCGGGCGCCACGGTAGACAAGGTGACTTGCTGCATCGAGGCCAGGCCGGTGAACGAATGCATGATGCCCCAAACGGTGCCAAACAAGCCCACATAAGGCGAGACCGAACCGACAGAGGCGAGAAACGAAAGGTTCGATTCCACAACGTCCATCTCACGCTGAAAACTGGCGCGCATGGCGCGGCGTGCGCCATCCATCAAGGTGCCGGGTTCTGTGATGCGTTTTTCGCGTAGTTTTTGGTACTCGCGCATGCCGCTGGCAAAGATGCGTTCCATGGGGCCGGAGTCGCGGGCATTTTTAGTGGCGGTGGCAAACAGGTCGTTCAAACTGGTGCCCGACCAAAAGTCACGCTCGAAGTCGTCGTTAAGCGATTTCACCCGTTTCAGGTCAAACAGCTTGCGAAATATAGCGGCCCAGCTGGACACGGAGATCACGACCAGAATCACCATGACGGCTTGCACCACGATGCTGGCATTGAGCACGAGGTGAAGGATGGACAGGTCTTGGTTCATAGCAGGGTTTCCAATAAGGTGGGCGGTATTCTCGCCGGTTTGTAAGTGGCGGCGTTGATCCATCCGATGCGGATAGTGGCTTCGCACAGCAGTTTTGTTTGCTCAGGCGTTTTTAAAAAAGCCTGCTGCCAAATGGTCATGGAGGCGCGGCCAATCTCTTGCGGCGTGGCGGTCACGATGAGCTCATCGTCGAGTCGGGCCGGCGAGAGGTAGCGCAACTGGGCATCACTCACCACAAACATGCCCCCCGTGGCCTCACGGAGTTGGTGTTGTTCGATGCCTTTGGCCCGCAGCCATTCGGTTCGGGCGCGCTCAAAAAACTTCAGGTAATTGGCATAAAACACGATGCCACCGGCATCGGTGTCTTCCCAGTAAATGCGAAGTGGCCATTTAAAGGCTGGTGGCGAAGGGGGCCTGGTGCTCATGCCAGCAGGACTTTTAAGCGTGCAATAGCTTCTTGCAGTTGCGCCATCGAGCTGGCGGTGGAGAAGCGAATAAATTGGTGGGCGTTGGCCGTGCCAAAGTCGCGCCCCGGTGTGACCGCGACATGGGTGCGGTTCATGATCTCAAAGGCAAGGTCCCAGCTGTCTTTGACTTTGAGTTTTTGACAGGCTTGGGTGCAGTCAGCCCAGGCATAGAAAGCGCCGTCTGGCATCACGGGCACGGTCAGGCCG
>CANBUY010000187.1 GCA_947372745.1 Comamonadaceae bacterium
GCTGCCCAGGTTGCCCGTGTCGCCCGGTGGCGTCACCGCCATCTCGTCGTGGTTGCCTTTGATGACCAGGGCCCCGCCCGCCACCAGGCCTTGTACGCGCTCGACCACCGCGACCGGGTCTGCCCCATAGCCGACCAGATCGCCCAAGAGCGCAAACTGCTGCGCACCTTGGTCCTGCGCATGGGCCAGACAAGCCTCAAAGGCTTGGCTATTGGCGTGAATGTCTGACAGCAATGCCAACTTCATGGGTCTCCTCGTTATTTTTTCTTCACCCGCATCATGCCCGATGGGGCTGACGGCAAAGTTTCAACGACTTCAACCTGTAACGCCTTGACGCGTGTCAATCTAGACGTCCAGTGAGACCCTAACTAAAGGACAAAATGTGGCCTTTTTGTGGGTCGCCCTTGCCTGCCAGAACCTGCTGGTAGGCCGCCGCCACAGGCTCGGCCCCGTGATGCTGTTCAATCAAGAGCCAAGGTTTGAGCGGGTCACGCGCACGGGCAATAAATGCTTGCCAGCCCGCCAGCAAGCGCTGCCCGAGCACGTCCGCGCCCCAGTCTGCGCTGCGCTTCTTGATTTGCGCGGGTGCAAAAAAGAGTGTGGCGCGTGGGCCGGGCAAGTCTTTGGCGCCACCGAGTTGCGCCACATGCGTGCCACCAATGGAGCAGCTGTAGCGCAACTGCTTAAAACGAGTGTGAATGGCGCGACGCAGGCCGGCGTTGCCGGCAAAGTCGATGTAAATACACGCCACATCGGCGTCCACTTGGTCCAACTGCTCATAGGTCAGCACCCGGTGGTAGCAGCCCAAGCCCTCGCAAAAGGCCACATTGGCCGCCGAGGTCAACCCCACGATCTCAATGCCTTCGCGTTGCGCCAATTGGAAAGCGGTGCCATAGGCGGTTTTACTGGAGGCGCTGGACAGCAACATCACCGGGCGCGTAAAGGAATTCTCTAGCGCGCCAAAAAACTGGTTATCAGCCAAAAAATCATCAATCAACCAAGAGGTCATGAACAAGGGTCGCAACAGGGCTTGCGTGTCTTCTATCTCCGCACGATAAAAAGGGTCGGCTGCACAGCGCAAATACTGGTTGTAAACCGGGTGCAGCGCCGCCCGGTGTGGCGCCCCGTCTGAGAAGGCGGCGTTTGATAAGCGCGTCGGCGCCAGCACTACCTGACTGGACATGGGGAAGTACCCATACAAGCGCTCGCCCACGGCCACGCCGGGGTGCAGCGACTGCATCACCACACCAAAACCCCAAACGGGAATGCGCCCCCATCCAGGTGCATCTTGTGCGCTCACCGGGAAAAACGACCAGTAATTCATGGCCTCACCAAAAGCGGCGTAGGTGATATTGTTGGCGGTCAGGGCAAACTTTTGAATACGCAGCCGAACCTCGCCCTCGCTTAAGGGCTGGTCAGGGGTGCTACGACATTCGGTGGTGGTGAGTTGGTCTTTGCGAACCAGAAAATCAAGTGTGTTCATGGGTCATGACCATAAACGAAACAGCCTGCGCCGACAATCAGCCCACGCCACCTTGGTGACAGGCGGTATCAGGGTAATGCATGACAGATGAGCGACTACCCTTGCGGCACGGCCCTTGCTTATTTCCGCCTATTGCAGCTAAATTGCGCCTCTATGACACACCTGAAATTTATCTCTTTACTCCCCATGGCCATGGCCGCCATGGGCGTCTTGCAGGTAGAGGCACAAACCCCTGAGCTCAACGCAGCCGACCCCTACCAGTCATTTGCTTGGCCAGACTTGCACAAGCTCTACCTAGGGGGAGAGCCTTATGTTTTTGACGCACGGGTCAAAGTCAGCGGCCCGGCCTTTGCCGAAGACCCGATGAACGTGCCCATCAGCGTGGACGCCAATGGCTTGTCCGAGGTGACCCAGATCGTGGTGATGGTCGACCGTAACCCGATCAAAAAGGTCTTGGTTTACTACCCCCAACAAACCCTGCTCCCCAAGGTATCGTTCCGGTTCAAGCTGGAGCAGGCCAGCCCGGTGCGGGCAGCCGCCAAAACAAAAGACGGCGTCTGGCACGTTGGCAGCACCTGGGTTGAATCGTCTGGTGGTGGCTGCACGGTGGCGGGCGCGACGAGACAAGATGGCAGCTGGTCTAAAACACTGGGCTTGGTCACCAGCCGTGTGTTTGATCAAAGCGCCCTCAGCCCAAATCAGTCGCCCGATCCGGCCTTGAACAACCGCCTAGGGGCTCGTTTGCGCCTGCGCGTGATGCACCCCATGGACACCGGACTGGTGGGTGGTATTCCGGCGTTTTACCTCAACCGCTTGCAGGTCAACAGCCGCAGCGGCGCGCCGCTTTTAAGGATAGAACTGTTTGAGCCCATCAGCGAAAACCCGGTGTTTTCCTTTGACTTTGCCGAGCGTGTGGAGGGCCCGTTGGTGCTCTCAGGCACCGACAACAATGGCAACCGTGTGGCGGCTCAAATTGAATAAAGCCCTGAACACGCCCACCTTGGGCCACATAGCGGGGGTCTTGCTGCTGTGCCTGGCCTCACTGGTCGGCGCGCAAGACCGCAGCAGCTTGGACTACCAACTCAAGGCCCGCGCCTTGGCCCCAGGCATCTACGTGGTCGAGGGCCACAACGCCGACTTTTCCCCCGCCAATGGCTGCAACATCATCAACACCGGCTTTATCGAAACTGATGCGGGCGTGCTGGTCATCAACACCGGGCCCTCGCGCCTCTATGGGGA
The DNA here is from genome assembly GCA_947372745.1 of Comamonadaceae bacterium. Classification (GTDB taxonomy): domain Bacteria; phylum Pseudomonadota; class Gammaproteobacteria; order Burkholderiales; family Burkholderiaceae_C; genus Rhodoferax. Next base: position 2,723 of record CANBUY010000187.1, read on the forward strand.
GCAATTGCGCGCCCTCATAGCACGCACCACCCCAAAACCCGTAACGCAGGTTATTCATCTCAATTTGCACCCTGACTATTTTTTGGGCAACCAAGCCTTTGCCGATGTGCCCCGACGCGCCACTGCGGAAACGATGGAAGGGATGGCGCGCGAGTCCAGTAGTTATGAGGCCAACCTCTACAAAGCCTGCGGTGACTGGATGAAAGGGACAGAGACCCTGGCCCCCAACACGCTGCAAACGCCAGGTCGCTGGACGCTGGGCAATCGTCAATTTGAATTGCGGACCTACCAAGGGCACACGCCCTCTGACTTGGTGCTGATGGATTTGAGCAGTGGCGTGGCCTTTGTCGGCGGCCTTGCCTTTGCCAACCGGATACCGACCACGCCACACGCCAAGCTCCCGTTTTGGCTGGCCAGCCTGAAACAATTAGAGATCGATTTGGCGACTCTGCTACCCGGCACCCGGTTGAACTATGTGGTGCCCAGCCACGGCCCGGTTCGGACTGACACCTCCCCACTCAAACAAACCCACGAGTACCTGACCTGGCTCGATACCACGCTGTCAACAGACGCGCAAAGTGGGCTGGAAATGGTTGAAGTGCTGCAAAGCCCGGTGCCCGCCGTTTTCCGGTCGTGGGCGGCGTTCAATACAGAATTCACACGCAATGTCACGCACCTGTATCCACAATACGAAATTCAAAGTTTACTTGCGTCACCCAAAGCGCGATAAGCGCGGTACAAAATAGAAAGCCGGGCAATGCC
>CANBUY010000188.1 GCA_947372745.1 Comamonadaceae bacterium
ATGGGCCTGTTACCTTCGGCTCAGCCAGATGGGTTGAGGGGGGGCGTCAAGTATTGGGATGGTCAGTTCAATGACGCCAAGTTAGCGCTGGCACTGGCTAGAACGGCCGCTACCTATGGCGCCTTGCTGATTAATTATTGCCACGCGGCTGCGCTCCATTATGAAGAGGGCAAAGTTGCGGGCCTGCTGTGCGAAGACGCCTTGACAGGCAATCAATACAAAATAAATGCACGGTGTGTCGTGAATGCTGCCGGCGTTTGGGTCGATGAACTCCGTGAAAAAGATGGTGCAGCGGTGCCGGGCGGTGAAATCAAGCCCACCAAGCCCATGGTTGCGCCCAGCCAAGGAGTGCACCTGGTGGTGGATAAATCATTTTTAGGATCGGATGTCGCGTTGATGGTACCCAAAACAGGCGATGGGCGCGTCTTGTTTGCCGTGCCTTGGTTGGGTAAAGTTATTCTTGGCACGACAGACACACCCAGAAATGACCTTGAATTAGAGCCTCTTGCGTTAAAAGAAGAGGTTGAATTCATACTTGGTGAATCTTCACGGTATTTGCGGCGAGCGCCAACCAGGTGTGACGTCAAGAGTGTGTGGGTGGGCTTGAGACCTTTGGTGAAGGCGCCAGAGGGCGATGGCGAAAATACAAAAAAACTGAGTCGTGAACATACAGTGATGGTGAGCCGCAGTGGCATGGTCACCGTAACGGGAGGTAAGTGGACGACTTATAGAGCCATGGCTGAAGACGTGCTGGACATGTGTGCAGAAAATTCGTTGATTGAAAAGCGCAGCAAAGGAGTGACCAAACATTTAGCTCTTCTAGGCGCAAATAAGGCGGGAATTGCATTTGAATCTATAAGTTTGTCGCCTGGATTGCATTCTTATGGCGATGAACAGTCGCTTGTAACTAGTTTGGCAGGGGCCGATGTTGTTATTTGTGAAGGTCTGACAGAAGCCATGGTTCGGTTTGCGGCACGGTACGAATATGCCATCACCGTAGAAGATGTTTTGGCGCGAAGATCTCGTTTGTTGTTTCTGGATGCGCGTCTCGCAAGGGATGTAGCGGCTCAAGTTGGGCGAATTTTGGAAGAAGAGAACAATATCGATCCACAAATAAGTCAATTTCTCGAGCTGACGGAGCGATATTTACATTTACCTGTTTAAATTTCTGGCGCCAAGAATAAAACTAGTGCATAATTGTGGGCTTCGCTCGAAAGAGTATGAAGTGTCTGCCCAAAAGACGCAGTGTGAGTGGTTCATGCTGTGGACGACGGGCCCAAGACTGACTAGACAAGTTGTTGGAAGCTGCGTAAGCAGTAACTGAGGCCTCTAGTGCAAGTTGGGAATAATTGAAATGATCCAAGCTGAATCTCGATTAGAAGTTGCCGACAATACCGGCGCAAAGTCTGTCCTGTGCATTAAAGTGCTCGGCGGTTCGAAGCGTCGCTATGCAAGTGTCGGTGATGTCATCAAAGTTAGTATTAAAGAAGCTGCTCCGCGCGGTCGCGTCAAAAAAGGCGAGATCTATAGTGCGGTAGTGGTTCGTACGGCCAAAGGTATTCGTCGTAGCGACGGTTCTTTGGTTAAATTCGACGGCAATGCAGCGGTATTGCTGAATGCCAAATTAGAGCCTATCGGCACCCGTATCTTTGGACCCGTCACGCGTGAATTGCGCACTGAGAAGTTCATGAAGATCGTGTCCTTGGCTCCTGAAGTTTTGTAAGGACGCGCCATGAACAAGATTCGCAAAGGCGACGACATTATTGTGCTCACTGGGCGCGATAAGGGTAAGCGGGGCAAGATTGCTCTGCGTAAAGACGACTCTTATGTGCTCGTCGAAGGTATCAACGTAGTCAAAAAGCACACTAAGCCAAATCCTCTCAAGGGTACGGTTGGTGGCATCGTTGAAAAGTCAATGCCAATTCACCAGTCCAACGTAGCCATTTTCAATGCTGCTACCGGTAAGGCTGATCGGGTTGGTATCAAGATTGCAGCTGACGGCAAACGCTTCCGCGTTTACAAGTCCAGCGGCGAAGAAATCAAGGTGGCATAAGCATGGCTCGTTTGCAACAACACTATCGCGAAAAATTAGCACCAGAGCTGATGGCCAAATTTGGCTACAAGTCTCCGATGCAGGTTCCTCGCCTCACAAAAATCACGCTCAACATGGGTGTGAGTGAAGCGGTAGCTGACAAGAAGGTTATGGATCACGCAGTAAGCGACTTGACCAAAATTGCAGGTCAAAAACCTGTGGTTACTATGTCCAAGAAAGCTATTGCTGGTTTCAAGATTCGTGAAAACCAGGCCATTGGCTGCATGGTGACTCTGCGCGGTGTGCAGATGTTTGAATTCTTGGATCGTTTCGTCACCGTGGCTTTGCCCCGTGTTCGCGACTTCCGGGGTATCTCCGGTCGTGCTTTTGACGGCCGTGGAAATTACAACATCGGCGTAAAAGAGCAGATCATTTTCCCTGAAATTGAATACGACAAGGTTGATGCCTTGCGCGGCCTCAATATCAGTATCACCACAACGGCCAAGACCGATGAAGAGTGCAAAGCACTGCTCACTGGCTTCCGTTTCCCCTTCAAGAACTGAGGTGACCTGTGGCTAAGATGGCTTTAATTCAGCGCGAAATCAAGCGCGACAAACTGGTTGCCAAGTACGCGAAAAAACACGCGGAATACAAGGCGATTGCAAGCGATGTGAAGCGCACAGAAGACGAACGCGCAGCTGCACGTTTGGCTCTGCAAAAGTTGCCTCGCAATGCTAATCCGACGCGTCAACGTAACCGTTGCGCTATTACCGGACGCCCCCGTGGTACGTTCCAGCACTTCGGTCTGGCGCGTGCAAAGATTCGTGAAATGGCTTTTGCTGGGGAAATCCCTGGCATGACCAAAGCCAGCTGGTAAGCGGTAGGAGACCTATATATGAGCATGAGTGATCCCATCGCCGACTTGTTGACACGCATTCGCAATGCGCAAATGGTGGCTAAAGCTACTGTGAGCGTTCCATCTTCCAAAGTGAAAGTGGCTATTGCACAAGTGTTGAAAGATGAAGGCTACATTGACAGTTTGAAGGTTACCGTTGAAGACGGCAAGCCTACTCTGGAAATCGCACTGAAATACTACGCTGGCCGTCCAGTGATTGAGCGCATTGAGCGCGTCAGTCGCCCTGGTCTTCGTGTTTACCGTGGCAGCGATGCCATTCCGCAAGTTCAAAACGGCCTGGGTGTGGCAATCGTCACTACCCCTCAAGGCGTGATGACTGATCGCAAAGCGCGCGCTACCGGTGTCGGTGGCGAAGTGCTCTGCTACGTCGCCTAAAGCGTGACATTGAGGAGAAACTGAAAATGTCCCGTATTGGAAAAATGCCCGTGGCCGTGCCGGCTGGCGTCGATGTG
>CANBUY010000189.1 GCA_947372745.1 Comamonadaceae bacterium
CGTCGCCCGTGCATCGGCATCATCAGCATCAACTTATCCGCCTGGAAATGCAACTTGCCCGGAATGGGTTGAGAGGTGTTGTGTTCGCTCAGTGAGCAACACTGTCGGGCGCGCATGCATGACGATAGGCAACAGAACCGCCGCATGCATGGGCGCACGGTCCATATACATCTTCTCACTCATCAACTCGGGGACCCAGACCGGCGGACGCTCAAAGCGTTGGCGCAATGCAGCAGGCAACAGGGCGTCAAGAGGAACGGCTGGCAAATGCGCATCGATACGGTCAACTGGCACGAGGCGAGGGTCAAACGGAGGCAATTTAAAAAGACGTTGGTCTGGCGGTTTTATCGTCACGACAAGTAAAGCTTCAAATATTAGGTACAAAAAAACCGCCACATGCATTCGCAAGGGCGGTTTTCATAAAACGAGACGCTTTAAACAGCGGCTGTCTTGATTTTCTTAGCTGGCAATTTTTCTTTAATACGAGCCGACTTGCCACTGCGATCACGCAAGTAGTACAACTTGGCACGACGAACATCGCCGCGACGTTTGACTTCAATGCCAGCAATCAGGGGGCTGTACGTTTGGAACGTACGCTCAACGCCTTCGCCGCTTGAAATTTTGCGAACAATAAAGCCGCTGTTCAAACCACGATTACGCTTGGCAATCACAACACCTTCGTAGGCCTGAACGCGCTTGCGTGTACCTTCAACGACATTAACGCTAACGATCACGGTGTCGCCAGGAGCGAACTCAGGAATAACTTTACCCAGACGAGCAATTTCTTCTTGCTCAAGTATTTGAATCAGATTCATAATTTTCTCAAATGATCTTGGACGCGCCAGTGTCGGGATTGACACAAGTGTTTCAATAAATTTATTACCAAAACGGCCAGCCAGAGGATCGGTTAGCCTAACATTATAGCCCGATCGAAACCAAGGCTCAGCCCACCCTTCAGGTGGCGGCTAATTTCGCCAGGAAAACCTCGTCGGATTTGCTTAAAAGCCCGGAGTTTCGCGCCTGAACGACCAGCTCAGGTCTGAATTTCATGGTGATCGCCAAGCGCTGCTCACGGCGCCAGCGCTCAATATTCACATGGTGCCCCGACAAGAGCACCTCGGGCACCGCGTGTCCCGACCAGGTTTCGGGGCGCGTGTAATGCGGACAGTCCAGCAAACCATCCAACTCGGGATTAAAGCTGTCTTGCTGATGACTTCCCGCTGTATTCAACACACCAGGTTGCAGGCGGGCCACGGCGTCAAGCAAGGCCATTGCCGCAATTTCACCACCGGACAACACAAAATCACCCAAGCTAATCTGCTCCGTGACCTGCTCATCAATAAATCGCTGGTCCAAACCCTCGTAACGTCCACAGATCAAAATTGCCCCTTGGCTTTCAGCCATGCGGGTGACCATCGCATGATCAAGGCGTCGACCAACGGGGGAAAAAAGAACCACAGGCGCAGGCGCTGTACGCTGGACTTGAATATGAAGAATGGATTGGGTCAGGGGTTCGGCCATCATGACCATGCCAGGACCGCCACCAAATGGGCGATCATCAACACGCCGGTAATTGCCTTCAGCAAAATCTCTCGGGTTGCTGAACTTGACCTCAACCTGACCCGATTCATACGCACGGCGCGTAATACCGCTGGTCAAAAGTGGGCCAAACAGCTCAGGAAAAAGAGTGACGATGTCGAAACGCATACGCCGACGCTCAAAAATCAGCTTGCCAATCCACCAGAATGCGACGACCCGGCAAATCCACGTCATCAACATAGACCGATACAAAAGGAATCATTCGCTCCTGCACCTTGCCGTCTTGCTCGAAGTCCATCACGAGCACCGTTTGGGCGCCTGTTGCAAGCAGTTCTTTAACCACACCCAGGTCGACACCTTCACGGTTGACGACATTTAAGCCAATCAGGTCAACCCAGTAGTACTCATCTTTCTCAGCCGCAGGAAAACTGCCACGGGAAATAAAAATACGTGCACCGCGCAATGCTTCGGCAGCGGTTCTGTCTTCAACACCACGTGCTGTGGCCACCACGGTGTTGGAATGAATCTTGGCTTCGGCAATGGTTATTTTTGCGACGCCAGAAAATGTTTTGGCACCTCGTTCTGAGGGCATCAAAAACCATCGCTTGGATGAAAAAAGCGCCTCTGAATCGGCGCTGTGCGGCAGGACTTTGAACCAGCCTTTAATGCCCCAGGCATCAGCGATGCGCCCAACTTCTATAGCATCCGCCGGCAATTCGGCGGCCTCAAGGCCGGGCAGCATCACCATAAAATCAGGCTGCTTTTTTAGCGGCTTGATTGATCAGGCGTTCCACTGTGGGAGATGCCTGTGCGCCAACGCTTTTCCAGTAAGTCAAGCGATCCTGGGCAATACGGATGCTTTCTTCGTTAACAGTAGCGCTAGGGTTGTAAAAACCAATACGCTCGATGAAACGGCCATCACGACGGGTGCGCTTGTCAGCCACAACGATATTAAAGAAAGGGCGAGCTTTTGCACCACCGCGTGCGAGACGAATAACGACCATGATTTATCCTTTGGGTGACGGAAGTTTATTTCCGCCAAGTAATTCAGTATTTAATCTAGCGTTGAGACACGCGCAATGACCACCCGGTCAGCGACACACTAGATAGCCTCACATTATAACGTTTTCAATTTTTATGACCCTCATACGCCCAAGCCTCCCAGAAGACATCCCATCCATCACCGCTATTTATGCCCACCATGTGCTGCACGGAACCGGCACTTTCGAGGTCACACCGCCTACGCCTGAAGACATGCGTGCCCGACGGGAAGATGTTTTGAGCAAGGGATTGCCTTACCTGGTGGCGGTTGAAGGTGACAACGTTCTTGGTTTTGCCTACTGCAACTGGTTCAAACCGAGACCTGCTTACCGTTTTTCAGCCGAGGACTCCATTTACCTGGCACCTGAGGCGAACGGCCGGGGCTTGGGACGCTTGCTATTAACCGAACTCATGGCCCAAGCTGAAAAAGCCGGCGTTAGAAAATTGATTGCGGTTATTGGTGACTCGGCCAACGCGGCCTCGATTGGTGTCCACCGCTCCGCCGGGTTTGCACACGTTGGCACGCTTAAATCCTGCGGCTGGAAATTTGACCGATGGCTGGATGTCGTCATGATGGACAAAGCCCTGGGATGGGGCGACCGCAGTGCGCCGCAAACATAATAGAGCCATGAAAAACAAAACCATCGCCGCATGGCTCGCATTTATCGGCGGCCCTATTGGGCTGCACCGC
>CANBUY010000190.1 GCA_947372745.1 Comamonadaceae bacterium
AAAGAGCCAACTATTTCAATGCATTTTAAAACAGGTCGAGTATGCGCCATCCACGCTCGGTGGCGAGGGCACGCAAACGGTCATCCGGGTTGGTGGCCACTGGGTGCGTCACTTTTTCCAAAAGACTCAAATCATTCATTGAATCGGTGTAAAAAGTGGTTTCCACATCCGACCAATCCAGCTGACGACTAGCAAGCCAATCGGCCACGCGGGTCACTTTGCCCTCGCGGATTGAGGCCACGCCCTTGATTTCACCCGTGATCCAACCGGTACCACCCGGCGCAGAGTCGCGCGCCAACTCGACAGCAATCAATTCCGGGACGCCAAACGCATCGGCAATGGGGCGGGTCACAAATTCATTGGTGGCCGTCACGATGACCACCACGTCACCCGCTTGCTGGTGCGACTGAACCAGCGCCAGGGCTTGCGGCTTTATGACCGGATGGACCACAGAGGCCATGTACAGGGCGTGAGCAGCTTCTGAATCGATAGCGCCTTTTTGCTTTACGGCGGCCGTAGCAAAGCGCACATACGCATGAATATCGAGCGTACCGGCGCGGTAATGGGCAAAAAACTCGTCATTGCGACGATTGAAATCGACCGGATCTGTCCAGCCAATGGTGCTTGTAAAGACCCCCCAGGAGTAATCCGAATCGATCGGCAGCAAGGTGTGGTCTAGGTCAAAAAGGGCCAGTTTCATGGGTTTAGCTGTTTTCCATCATTGATTTAATCAGGGGAATGGTGATGCCCCGCTTGGTTTGCAAGGCGTAGCCATCCATCAGATCAAGCAACTCCATCAGGCTGCCCAAGTCACGGCTGAAGCGGCTCAGCATGAAATCCATCACTTCATCGCTCAAAAACAGGCCTCTGGTGTCGGCTGCCAAGCGCAACACCGCGCGGCGCTCGGTCTCGTCAAGCACCTGCAGTTGAAATATGTGACCCCATCCCAAACGGGTTCGCAGGTCGTCACGTAATTTCAAATCAGCAGGCGGCAAGTTGCCGGCCGCGAGCACGCCGCGCTGGTAAGTTTGGGCGTTGATGAACCAATTGAACGCCGCATGCTGTTGAACGGCGGTGTACAAATGCACCTCATCGAGCAACACGGCGGCCCATTGCTCATCGTAGTCAGGCGGTGTTAACACCGAGGCATCCAGCCAGCCCACGGTGGCGCCCTGCTCGCTCAGTGCCTCTTTGACCGCTTTCAGCAAATGGGTTTTTCCGCTACCACCCTCACCCCATAAATAAACGGGCACAGGTGAGCGCAAGCCATGGGTTGACGGGTTTCCCAGCCATAGCTTTAGGTGACTCAAGGCTTCTTCATTGGGGCCGGCGAAGAAGGTCGCCAATGTCGGGCCAGTGGCCCAGCCAATATCCAGGGCAATTTGTTTCATGTTTAAACCTTAGCCTTGGTAGAGTTTGCTGGTCATATATCGGCTACTGGTTCGCCGCAAGGCTACCAACAGCACGGCGCTGACGGGCAATGCCACCAAAACACCGAAAAAACCCAATAACTGCCCAAAGGCCATCAAGGAAAAAATGACAGCCAGTGGATGCAGTCCAATCCGCTCCCCCACCAAACGTGGGGTCAAGATAAAGCTCTCGATTAATTGCCCGGAGCCATAGACCACGGCCACCATGACGAGTACATGAGAAGGTCCCGTCACTGTTGCAAACTGAAGCAAACCGGCCAACGTGGCCAAAATCAAACCCAAACCAAAACCGATGTATGGAATGAAAACCGCCAAACCGGTAAAAATACCAATCGGCCAAGCCAAATCCAAGCCAAAGAGTGCGAGCCCCAAGCTGTAAAAAATGGCAAGTGCCATCATGACGAGCAGTTGACCGCGCAAATACTGGCCCAACACAGCATCCGCCTCTTTGGTAAAACTGTCATAACTTGCACGCAAACGGGGCGGTACAAAGTTAGTGACACGCGCCACAAACCGGTGCCAGTCCATCAGCAGATAAAACAAAGCCACCGGAATCAAAATAATATTGCCGAGCAATGTAAACGCCACACTGCCGCCCAGCTTGAGAGAGGCCATGAGAGAACCTAGTGCGTCTTCCACATTGGCGCTCAGGTATTTAAGGACGAATGCTTTGAGACTGGCTAAATCTAGCGAAACGTTGACGCCAAATTGCGCTAAAAATGGTTTGAGTGAATTATTGAGGCCTTCAAGCAGCACAGGGACCTGCTCGCGCAGCAAGGGAAGCTCCTTCGCAAGAATGGGCACGATCAACAGGGCAAGGCCCAAAATGACCACGACAAACAGGAGTTCGACGATCAATACCGCCATGAGACGTGGCACACGCCGGCGCCCCAAGTCATCCAGCCAATCCACCAGCGGCGTCAGGGCGTAGGCCAGCAAGGCGGCCATGACAAAAGGCGTCAAAACCGGACCGAGTTGCCAGATAGCCCCTAAAACAAGGGCGAAAATGAAGCCCCAGGCCAGGGCTCTTTTTTGGGTAGATGTAAATTGCATGAAGAAGGGCGAGTACAAACCTTTAAAATCAACGCAAATTCTATCGGGCTAAGTCCTACCGACTCCGCCAAACCAAATTAAATGACCACTATTAACGCTCAAACCCCCCTTTCCTACAAAGACGCTGGTGTCGATATTGACGCTGGCGACGCTTTGGTCGAACGCATCAAACCGCTGGCTAAAAAAACCATGCGTGAAGGCGTGCTCGCTGGCATCGGTGGCTTTGGCGCCTTGTTTGAGGTTCCCAAACGGTACAAAGAACCCGTCTTGGTCAGTGGCACTGACGGCGTGGGCACCAAGCTCAAGCTGGCTTTTGAGTGGAACATGCACAACACCGTGGGCATCGACTTGGTGGCCATGAGCGTGAACGACGTGCTGGTGCAAGGTGCGGAACCCCTGTTTTTCCTGGATTACTTTGCCTGCGGCAAGCTCGATGTGGACACCGCCGCATCGGTCGTTGGCGGTATTGCACGCGGCTGTGAGCTGTCAGGCTGTGCCCTCATTGGTGGCGAAACCGCTGAAATGCCCGGCATGTACCCCTCGGGCGAGTACGACTTGGCCGGATTTTCGGTAGGCGCCGTTGAGAAATCAAAAATCCTGACGGGCGCCGGCATTCTCCCTGGTGACGTGGTCTTGGGCTTGGCCTCCAGCGGCGTTCACTCCAATGGTTTTAGCCTGGTGCGCAAATGCATCGAGCGTGCTGGCAGCCACTTGCCCGCCACGTTGGACGGCCTGC
>CANBUY010000191.1 GCA_947372745.1 Comamonadaceae bacterium
GGGGGCACAAGCGGAAGAGGCCTCAGACGTAATCGTCACCTTGGACAATTTGATCGACAAACAACGCCAAGCGGCCAGCTTAGGCCTTGGCATGGACGTCACGCTCGAAGCCCTGCTGAAAGCCTCACTCGATCAAATTTACAGAGAAGTCAATCCAAAAAATAAAAAAATCAGCTTCTTCAACCCAAACACGCTGATAGATTTATTGACCACCCTGAAAGACCAACAACGTCAAGGCCAGTTGGAACGCAAGCAATTAGCGCAGATTTCTGGCATCGGATGGGGAACCTATGCCTACGCACCCAGTTGCAACAATGAAATTTTGCTGACCTTGCATGTCACCCTAAACACTGGCGAAACCGTAAACTTCAGCGCCAAAGGTGAGGTTGAATGGGCCGCAAACCGCATCGCATTGATGTTGTTCAACCAGTTTCAGACCACCCGCTTCCCTTCGGAGGTCACCATCAATGGCAAGCACTTGACACTGGTTGGCACCTCTGGATCATCGGTTTCCCACGCGCCTTCCGCCCCGATGGCAGAGAAATTGTGTACCTCCATCAAAGCACGCCTGCCCACTTGGGATGAATATGAAACACTGGGAATAATGGGGGACTGGAACGGCGGCGTCACCCTGAAATACGATGTATGGGCCTTGGCCGGAAACAAAGTGCTGGCCCCGAGTCTTCGAAGCCCGACCCCGGTCCGGGACCCCGAAGAAGTTCGTGGTGAAGACATCCATTTTTATTGCGTGAAATAGAAATTTGAAGTCAAATACGTAACTTCCAGAATGTGATCAAGCCAATAAGACAGCCATCATGCCTGCTGACTTAATCAGCTCAAGCACTGCCCAATAAACAGATCCCCTGTAAGGATTTTTCACCATGTCCAACACTTCATCCATCGCGGCAGCGCCAACACCGCATCAGGCGGCGCCCATCCGTGAAAAAGCGGCGCAGCACGACAACCACGGGCCCCAAGCCACGAAGGCTGTGAAAGCCGCCCACCCACCAGCGCCACCGCATGCTGTTTCAAAACCCACAGAAACCAAAGGCAATCACGTCAACCAAATGGCCTGACTACCCCGCCGGTTGGGAAAGGCATTAATTGTGAATAAATTTTTAATGCCCTTGCATTTCTTACTCAACACTGTGCCATAATTTAGGGCTGCACTTAGCGTCGCCCGGGTGGTGGAATTGGTAGACGCACGGGACTCAAAATCCCGCGCCGAAAGGCGTGCCGGTTCGATTCCGGCCCCGGGCACCATTTAGGTGACATCAGTATTAATCTCTCTCTAAACCCGCATGTTTCATTGGCATAGCGGGTTTTTTGCTCTATCCAGCGGCATCAAGGGCTCCTATGAAAGACCATTACGCCAGCCTTGGCCTTAACAGCAGCGCCACGCTGGCTGATATTAAAAAAGCGTTTCGCCAGAAAGCGTCCCAGTATCACCCGGACAGAAACCTTTCCAGTGAAGCACCCGCGCGCTTTCGGGCTGTGCAAGAGGCCTACGACCTATTGTCTGACGATGCAAAGCGTGAGGCCTACGATGACAACCGCCGTCGAAATTTGCTGGACAACCCGCTCGAGACGGCCCAGCTCATCTGGCAAAACTACTTTAACGCTCTACTTTAAAAGGGACGCACCATGAAAATTTCTCCATTTTTCCAACACCTGCGCTCTGCTTACCAAGCTGAAATCGACGATTTGACCTTTGACTCCGAAGGCCGTGATGTGCTTCGCCAGCGCCTGGCTGAGCGTCGTAAAGAGTTGGGCTTTTTGATTCAGATGATGGAACTCAGCCCCGAGATGGTGTCAGTGGTGCTGCACCAAGGCTTTCGTTTCAAGTCCAATGCGGCGATGGACCATGTCATTAGCCATGAGTCCGAAGACCTCCCCACTTGGGACGTGGTCTCCGAGTCGATTCAACTGACGCCTTGGGCTCAAATACTGGTGGACAAACTGCTGGACGAACCCAAGGGTGACTGGTTTTTGTCAGTTGCGGCCGGCCTGGAGTACATGTACGGCAAGGCAGACCACAAGCCTGCGGCTCAAAGCTCAACAGAAAACGGTGACGACGACCACGAAGAAGACGAAGCACGCAACGCCTTTGACGACGAGGAAGAGGAAGAAGCCAAAGCCCGCGAAGAAGCCGGCGCCGACTGGATGGTTGAGCAAGGTTTTGACCGCAAAGATTAATGGCTATTGACTGCTTGATAAGGAACACCCCATGAACCACCTCGCCCTGATTGAAAAAACCCAAAGCCTGATTGCCGCTGGCGACATTGCCGGCGCCGAAATGGCGCTGGTGGAACTGGCCGACGCCGAAGGCGACGGCGCCCTGATGGTGGTGCTGGCCCAACTTCCGCCCAAAGACATCTTGGCGGTGATTCGCGAGTACGACAACTCCAAGGAATCCATCATCAACATGGCCGTCACCCCCGAGCAATTTGCCCGCGCTGTGGTGATCGAAAAGCAATACAAAGACCTGACCCGCACGCACCTGCGCGGCATGGTCAACTCGGTCATCTTCCGCGAAGACGCGGACCCGGTTGAGTTTCTGGAAGCCATGGGCAATCTGGAAGGTGGCAGCGAAGCGCTGGCCGACTATTTCGAAGAAAAATGGAGCCGCATCGAAGCCTTTGCCCGCACGGGCACGTTTGACACGATGGAAGACGACGGCGAAATGCTGACCGAGGTCGCCTTGCTGGCCTCGGCCTACGTCAAGCCGCAGCTTGAACAAGACGAAGTGGCAGACAAAGACTGGATGGAGCTTGCCTGGATCTTGCGCTACCAGTGCGCCGACCTCTTCATTGAAATGCTGATTGTTTTACGCGCCAAAGCCCGAGCGTTTGCCGCCGCCCTAAACGAGGAAGAAGCCGAAGAGGAAGACAACCGCGTAGAAACTGGGGACACCGACCGCGGCAAAGCCACGCCCGCCGCCCGAGAATCCGACGAAGAATCCGCCATCTAAGCCGTTAACTCTGCTTCTAGCGCCCACCATGCCCAAGCCATTCGCTGCCCCACAAGCCTCTGTCTCTCTTTATGACGCACGGCCTTTTTTCGAGAAGGCTTTGCAGCACGGCGTGGCGCACGGCCTCATCGGTCAGGA
>CANBUY010000192.1 GCA_947372745.1 Comamonadaceae bacterium
TTTTTGATAATTGAGCCCACAAGCCACTGTCCTGCAAGGCCTGTAACACGGTGCTACCCAGAGGCATCGATAGATTTACTTCATGGACCAGCCGCGCTTTAGGGGCGTAAACAACACAGATTTGAAGCATCAAACTAGTCGCCATAGACCTGGCTGGCTCGTTTAACGAATGCATCCACCATGCTGCCAGCTATTTTGTCAAACACCGGTCCTATGAGTTTGCCCAAAGTTGCATTGGCAAAACTGTAGGTAAGTGTGAGTTCAACTTTGCACGCCCTTTGGCTGCCATCGCCCAAGGGCAGGAAATTCCACTCGCCCTCAAGCTTGGAAAAAGGGCCATTGACCAGGTTGATCAGCACCCGTTGGCCTTCAATGTGCTCGTTTCGGGTGGTAAAGGTTTGGCGGATGCCGGAAAAGGCAATGCCGATCTCAGCCGTCATACCGGCAGCATCGGTTTCAATCACCCGAGCACGGTCACACCAAGGTAAAAATTGGGGATATTGATCAATATCGGTCACAAGAACATACATTTCTTGCGGGCTGAACCAGATCAGGACGGACTTGCTTACTGTTTTCATAGAATAGGGGTCTGCGCGGGATTGTAGTCAAGCCTTGTACGCACAACTTACACCCCCACATTGAACATATGGCCAAGAAACCCGAAACCGCTACCCGTATTGCTGACAATAAAAAAGCGGCCTACAACTATTTCTTTGAAGAACGGCTTGAGGCCGGGCTGGTGCTGGAAGGCTGGGAGGTTAAATCCCTGCGCGAAGGCAAGGTGCAGCTGACCGATGGCTATGTGGTGATCCGCAATGGCGAGTTGTTCATCATTGGGCTTCAAATTCACCCGCTCAATACAGCGTCAACCCACATCAGCCCCGACAAGGTACGCACCAAGAAACTGTTGCTGCACCGTGAAGAAATCAGACGGCTGGTCGCCAAGGTCGAGCAAAAAGGTTACACCCTTGTGCCCATTAATTTACATTGGAAAGCCGGCAAGATTAAATGCGAAATTGCGCTGGCCAAGGGCAAGGCCGAGCACGACAAGCGGGACACCATCAAGGACCGCGAGGGCAAACGCGAAGTGGCTCGCGCCATGAAGGTGCACCGCACCTAAGTACCTCCAAAATACGACCCGTGTCGTTTAGATCAATCCACGCAATGGATGTGATTCAGGCGTCCAGGGACTAATGAAGAAAGGCGTGACCATTTCGGGGGTGATGTCTTCAATCCGTTGTGGATTCCAGTGAGGCGTGTGGTCTTTATCCACCGCGAGCGCGCGGATGCCCTCAACCGTTTCGCTCTCAAGAGCACTACGCTCTAAGTGCAGAGGGTTAAAACAGTGGTGCACCATGTTTCGCTCCATGCGCAGGTCTTGGGCCAAGGTGAGTGTTCGCGCGCGTCGAACTTGCGCCAGGGTCACATGAAGCATCAGTGGTGAACGCTTGCGCAAGGTGGCCGCAGTATGCTGCGCCCAAGGGGTATCGTCCGCCTCAAGGGCGTGAACGATATCGGTCACAGACGGCAATGAGAAAAATTGATCTATTTGAACTCTAGGCCTTAATGAATCGGCTTGAACAGCTACTGAATACATAGCAAGCCAGTGATCGATACTTCGTGCATCGTTGAGATCAAGTTCGGCCAAATCATCCCATGCTACTTGTAATTTCTCAACAAGGACGACTGCATCGCCTAAACCAAAGGCCAAGGCGTCCGCTGCACCTAAAAGCTCACCTGTCAGTGCCAGCCATTCACCCACATGACCCGGACAACGGCTTAGAAAGTAGCCGCCGCCTACATCGGGAAATAAACCGATCTGGGTTTCAGGCATCGCCATTTTGGTGCGCTCAGTCACCAAGCGAATTTTTCTACCCTGCCTGGCAACACTTAACTCAGCGCCATGACCGCACAAACCCATGCCTCCGCCCATAACAATACCGTCCATGAAAGTTATGAAAGGTTTGGGAAAGCGGTGAATCAAATGATTGAGGGCATATTCTTCGGTGAAGAAATCCTCAAGAACCGGGTCGCCAGCCAAAGCGGCCTGATGAAAAAAACGAATATCACCGCCCGCACACAAAGCCCCAAAAGGACCCGCTTTGTTGGTTCCACGCAGGCCGACGGCCTTGATTTCGGAGTCATCTAACCAGCTTGTCAGGCACGCGCTCAAGGCACGAATCATTTCAAGCGAAAGCGCATTGAGTGCTTTGGGTCGATTCAAAGTGATGAAACCGACCTGTCCACGGACTTCGGTCAAAACGTCCAAACAGGCGGAAGTCGATTGGTTGATTGCTTCATTCATGCTCTACTTCTCCATCCAATTAATTCATTGATCGCCAAGGCACCGATCACCAAAATTCCACCGGTCAGCACATTGGGGCCCGGCACCTCGTTGGCGCCCACCCAAGCCAGCAAAATACCAAAAATAACCTCGAGCAGTCCAAGCAAGGAAACTTCAGGCGCCTTAAGCACACGCGTGCACAGCACGGCCAGCGTTGAGGGAATAGCAAGCTGTACCAGACCGAGACCGGCTAATAGCCCCAAATCGTGCCCTGATGCCTGAAATGGCAGAGCGAGCGGCAAAGTCAACAGGCAAGAAAAAATAGCGCCAATCAATACCGCTGGAATCAGATCGACGTCATGCCCTTTGGCGTGGGAATGCTGGGTGACGGTCCAATTAGCTGCCCCAGATATAGGGACACACAAGGCCACTAGGGTGCCCGTAAGACTAACGCCCTCCCCCATCTGACTGCCGTACATATAAGCAATGCCGAAGCCGGCCAGCACAATGGCAAACCAGGTACGGCGGGGGATGTTGTGTCCGATAAACAGTCGAGCGGACAAAGCGGTCAGCAAGGGGCCAATCGACATCGTGACCAACACGTTAGCCACACTTGTCAGGGTGATGGCCATCATGAAGAAGGTGAACATGCCACACCAGCAAAGGCCAGAAATCCAAAGGGCGGATCCACCGCTGAGCATCCGGCGAAAAACGTCTTT
>CANBUY010000193.1 GCA_947372745.1 Comamonadaceae bacterium
CCTCTTTAAACCAGTTCAATCAGCCTTGACGCTGTTTGTGGCGTGGATCTGTACAGATCACACGAACCACGCCCTTGCGGCGGATGATTTTGCAGTTGCGGCAAATTTTCTTGACCGAAGCCGAAACTCTCATTTCATTCTCCTAAAACCCAATTTTACCTCACCCCCATCAAAGGGATGAGACACCTTTTATTTCAGTCTTTCAACCGAGCGTTGTTTTGAAACTTGCCTTCTTGAGCAGTGAGTCATACTGCTGGCTCATCATGTAGTTTTGCACCTGAGCCATAAAGTCCATGGTGACCACCACAATGATCAACAACGAAGTTCCACCGAAGTAAAACGGAACGTTGTATTTCAAAATCAAAAACTCGGGCAACAAACACACAAAAGTGATGTACACAGCACCTGCTAAGGTGAGCCGAACCAAAATCTTGTCAATGTACTTCGCAGTGTGTTCACCTGGACGAATTCCAGGAACGAAGGCACCGCTTTTCTTCAAGTTATCTGCTGTTTCACGGCTGTTGAAAACCAACGCTGTGTAGAAAAAGCAGAAGAAAACAATTGCTGCGGCATACAACATCACATAGACAGGTTGTCCTGGTGCCAATGCTGCAGAAATATCTTTGAGCCAAACCATACTGTCACCGGAACTAAACCAGCTGACCACAGTGGCAGGTAAAAGAATGATCGAAGAAGCAAAGATGGGAGGAATGACGCCTGCCATATTCAACTTCAGTGGCAAGTGCGATGACTGACCACCATAAACCTTATTACCAACTTGGCGACGCGCATAGTTCACCAAGATTTTGCGCTGGCCGCGTTCAACGAACACAACAAAGTAAGTCACCATTGCCACAACGACAACGATCAACAACGCAACCAAAATACTCATGGCACCTGTGCGAACCAATTCAAGCAAACCGCCAACAGAATTGGGCAAACCAGCTGCAATACCTGCAAAAATCAATATAGATATACCGTTACCTAAACCACGTTCAGTGATTTGTTCGCCCAACCACATCAGGAACATTGTTCCGGCGGTCAAACTCACCATCGCTGTCATACGAAAGCCAAAACCAGGCACATTCACCAAACCTGCGGAGGCTTCTAAAGCCAAGGCAATACCCATAGACTGGAACAAAGCCAAACCTAAGGTGCCATAACGCGTAAACTGCGTGATCTTGCGACGACCTGCTTCGCCTTCTTTTTTGAGTTGCTCTAACGAAGGCAACACATAAGTCAGCAACTGCATGATGATCGATGCAGAGATGTAAGGCATGATGCCCAATGCGAACACAGTGAAGCGCGACAAAGCACCACCTGAGAACATATTGAACAAACTCAAAATGCCACCCTGCTGACCTTTGAACAACTGCTGGAGCTGATTGGGATCAATGCCGGGCACAGGAATGTGCGCACCCACGCGGTAAACGACCAAAGCCAACAGTAAAAAGATCAGTCGGCGACGCAAATCGCCAAACTTATCTGCATTACCGACGGATGAAGGGTTCGTTGCCACGGAGTGCTATTCCTAATTTGATTGCTTAAGCGACAGTGCCGCCAGCAGCTTCGATCGCGGCCTTTGCACCAGCAGTGGCGCCAATACCGTTCAACTTCACAGCTTTTGTCAGTTCGCCAGTTTTGACGACCTTCACAACGCGTGCGATGTGAGCGACCAAACCAGCTTCTTTCAAGCTGTTCATGTCCACTTCAGCGGCGCCCAACTGCTCTAAAGCAGCCAATGTCACTTCAGCGTTGTATTTCAAAGTTGTTGACTTGAAACCACGCTTAGGCAAACGACGTTGCAAAGGCATTTGACCGCCTTCAAAACCGACCTTGTGGTAGCCGCCTGAACGCGACTTTTGACCTTTGTGACCACGACCGGCAGTTTTGCCGAGACCGGAGCCGATACCGCGACCGACACGGCGCTTGGCGTGTTTAGCGCCAGGTGCGTGTTTGATGTTATTGAGTTCCATCTTCAACCTTTACAGCACTTTGACCAGATAACTGATCTTGTTAATCATGCCGCGCACCTCTGGAGTGTCTTGCAACTCGCTCACTGAATTGAGCTTGCGCAAACCCAAACCACGGACAGTGGCACGGTGCGATTCTTTAGTACCAATCGGGCTACGAACCAGTTGGATTTTCACAGTTTGTGGGGTAGTCATCGAATGCTCCGAGATTAGGCGAAGATGTCTTCGACGGTCTTGCCACGCTTGGCTGCGACTTCCGAAGCAGTTGTTGCATTGTTCAAGGCATCCAAAGTCGCACGAACCATGTTGTATGGGTTTGACGTACCGTGGCTCTTTGCCACGATGTCAGTGATGCCCATGACTTCAAACACAGCGCGCATTGGACCGCCTGCGATGATGCCGGTACCCTTAGGTGCAGGAATCATCATGACGTTTGCTGCACCGTGGTGACCATGCACCTTGTGGTGAATGGTGCCGTTTTTCAACGACACTTTGGTCATGTTGCGGCGCGCTTCTTCCATCGCCTTTTGCACGGCAGCTGGCACTTCTTTCGACTTGCCCTTGCCCATGCCAACGCGACCATCACCGTCACCGACCACAGTCAAAGCTGCGAAACCGAGAATACGGCCACCCTTAACCACTTTGGTGACGCGGTTGACCGCGATCATTTTTTCACGCAGACCGTCTTCGGGACCATCACCCTGCGTTTTAGCTTGAAATTTAGCCATTTGTAATTTCCAATTCGATTAGAACTGCAAGCCAGCTTCGCGGGCTGCATCGGCCAAAGCCTTGACGCGACCGTGATAAGCGAAACCGGAGCGATCAAACGCAACCTTCTCAACGCCAGCAGCTTTTGCTTTTTCAGCAATCAACTTGCCGATCACTTGCGCAGCATTGACGTTGCCGCCCTTGCCTGTTGCGCCAAGCGCTTTGCGCACATCGACTTCTGCCGTAGATGCAGTTGCCAACACTTTGGTGCCGCAACCAGAAATCACGCTGGCGTAAATGTGCAAATTGGTGCGGTTCACCATCAAACGCGCCACGCCTTGGTTGGCGATACGGATGCGAGTTTGACGTGCCCGGCGAAGACGCTGCTCTTTTTTGGTCAACATGGTGCAGCTCCTTATTTCTTCTTGGTCTCTTTGATCGTGATCTTCTCATCCGAATAACGGATGCCCTTGCCTTTGTAA
>CANBUY010000194.1 GCA_947372745.1 Comamonadaceae bacterium
ATCAGCGTACGGCTGCTGTGCGATGCCCATCGGCTGTTGCTCGACGGCGCGCGAGGCGCGGGGAAGCAGCCTGGTGAATTGCGTCGGTCGCAAAATTGGATCGGCGGAACACGTCCTGGCAACGCCCTATTTGTGCCGCCGCCACCAGAGCGCGTGGCCGAATTGCTGGCCGAGATGGAGCGGTTCATCCACGATACAGCGACGGATTTGCCGCCCATGGTGAAGGTGGCGCTCATCCACGCTCAGTTTGAAACCATCCACCCCTTCCTTGATGGCAATGGGCGCATCGGACGCCTACTGATCACGGCCTTATTCGAACATTGGGGGGTACTGTCGGAGCCCTTGCTGTATGTCAGCGCTTATCTTAAGCAGCACCAGGCTGAGTATTACCGCCTCTTGTCGACCATTCGTACCGACGGCGACTGGGAATCCTGGGTGACCTTCTTTTTGGAGGGGGTGGCAAGCGCCGCGGCCGATGCAGAGAAAAACATCATCGAAGTCGCCAGCCTCATTGCCTCTGACCGTAAACGGCTGTTGCAGTCCCTCAAGGCGGGGCCGACAAGTTATCGTTTGTTCGAGATGCTGCCGGTGATGCCTCGCTTCACCATTGAACACGTTCGCCAGCAACTGGGTACGAGCTTTCCCACCGCAACAGCTGCTGTGAAGGTGTTGGAAGACCTGGGCATCGTGTTGGAAATGACTGGGCAGAAAAAGAACCGCAGTTACAGCTACCAAGCCTACGTTGAGCTGCTCTCCCGATGAACAGGTCAAATCCACCATTCAATTAAGCGTGAGCCAGCGTCCTCAGTACGTCACCCGAAAAGTCGGAGAATCCGCTGGATGGGAGCCGCGCCGGTCATAAACCCTTGTCGTACTGATGTTGGCATGCCCTAGCCAGTCTTGTACTTGGGCAATGTCGGCCTGATGCTCTAATGCGCTGGTTGCTGCGGTGGTGCGCAGGGCATGGGGTCCCATGTTGTCACCCACAATGCCCAACTGCTTCATGTAAAACACCACGACATCGGCGTAAACAGCGCCCGGTGTCAAGGCAAGGACTGGAGAGCCCGCTTTGGATCCACGGCTGCGCCGAAACAAGGCGGCATCTGACTCGTGACCATGCCCTGCCAGCGCTAGGTATTGCGCGACCAAGGTTAAGGTGCTGGGGTGGGTTGGAAGATAACGCAACTTGCCCCCCTTGCCCTGCACCCGCAGATGCGGTATCCCCCGGCGCAGTTGGTTGAAATCCTTCACCAATAACTTGGTCAACTCTTCACGGCGCAGGGCATGGAACAACAGCAGCGACAAAATAGCCCGGTCGCGAACGCCCTTGAGCGTGTCGCTCGGGGGTGCCGCCAGCAAGGCACGCGCCTGATCAGCGCTCAGCGCCGGTGTCTTGCCTTCGTAGCTCTCGACTTTGGGGCGCTTCACCCCTTTGACCGGGTTGTGCGTCACCGCATTGGCTTCGCACAAGTAGTCAAACAACGAGGCCAAGGCCGCCAGCTTGCGCCGGATCGTGGCGCTGGCCAAACCCTGCTGCTCCAGGCTTGCGCGCCAGGCCAAGACATGGCCGCGCGCCACCAGTCGGAACTCTTGCGACTGCACGATGCCGGTGAATGCCATGAAGGCGCGCAGATCATTTTGGTAAGCGCGCCGGGTTTGCGCGCACGACAGGTTGGCAAACCACTGCACCTCCGGCGGCACTGCCGCCAACCGTTGAAACTCTGGCGCGGTGAGCAGGCGGCTACCACGCTCCAGCGAGCCACTGGGCACGACCAGCGTGGATGGGTTGAACTCATCCATGACGTCTTGCGCTGATGCCCGGCGCTCCCGAGTCACTCAACCGAGCAGGGGTGATAAACATGGTCATCAAAAGGGCACGAAACGGTGGGATGTTCATAAGCTCCAGACAGCGAGGTGAGACGTGAGCAAGCTCTAACAGCACGCATTTAACCATTGATAACATATTTTATCAATCGTCGTTTTAACTTCTTGAGGCGTTGCTTTCATGCCTAGGTTGCTTAAATTTATAAGGTTAAGCACACAAACTTGACACGCTTTAACCAACAAATCAGCGGTTGATGCCGACAATTACCGCAGCCCTTTAAAGTTCTAGGTTACTACGCGAGTAGTGCTAAAAAATCTCGTTTGAAAATCCGTTTTTCTTAATGATGCAGACACGTAAGTCCAAAAGACTCGTGTCGATTTAATGCTGTTTCGACCGAAGTTAAAACCGTCTGGATAGATATAAGTCAACCTACTTAAGGAAGCTTCACCCATTCAGTTTCCAATTGTGAAGCGAGCTCTGAAATTACTCTTAGTGCATTCACGTCCCTAAGCTCTGGAACCGCAATTAATTGCCCAGCAGCTGCATAAATAGCTTCCCGGGGAAGCTCAAAAAAGATGCCTTTGAATGTAACTGTTCCTATTTCAAGCGTCGACGCCAGTACTTCAGGTGGCGCCAATCTTTTAACAACGGCGGTGCGAATCAGCGATGTCTGAAAAGTACGAGGCTGACCCCGCAAAAAACACCAAGCATGAAGGGCTGGCGGGAAACCTTCCACCATATTGATTAAACACATAGGTGCTATCTCACGCTTACTTTCTACGCCATAAATACTAACGTACTCGATTTCGAGTGTCATGGAGTTCCGAATCGACTGACTCAATGCAGCTAAAACGCCATTCTTAACTTCAATTCGTAGACCAGAACCGATTGTTGTCAGTTCGCAATGGGCTATATCAGGCTTGTAGTGGGCGGGGATAAAACCAGGTATTGGCGTATATGAGCGCTTTGTTCTGTTGAGCACGAGCACACCTGGATGCGCCTTGCTGTATTCGCGAAATGTACTGGCAGCAGTTGACTCTGAGAGGGAGAACTGGAGCATGAGGTCACGCCGATTAACCACCCCTCGCCAAAAAAGTAGCTGTTCAAGATGTATAAATTTTTGCTTCATCACGTAATTCATCAACATATTTTATTTTCAATTACTGATAATTCTAGCTTGTTGCAATTTTTATATGTTTAAATTTTAAACGTGTAGAATTTAGTTGATTGTAGTAATATGATGATGATTTAAGGGGAGGCAGAATGCTAATGGACTCTAAAACAAGATCACTGGTGAAGCGCTATGGGCCATTTGAGGCCGTAGGTGCGTACAAATGGGCATCCGATATCGTTCTCGCTCTTAAGGCACCGGGGAAAGAGGATCTGCAAGTCAACAGGGTTGTTGAATACGCAGAGAT
>CANBUY010000195.1 GCA_947372745.1 Comamonadaceae bacterium
TCTTTCGTGATCGCAGCTTGACGCGTCTTGTTGTAAACCAGTTTGAGTTCGTTGATCACGTTCCCAGCGTTGTCGGTCGCGGACTTCATCGCCACCATGCGTGCCGATTGCTCGGACGCCATACTTTCAGCCACGGCCTGATAGACCAAAGCTTCCACGTAACGGATCAACAGCTCGTCAATGACGACATGCGGCTCAGGTTCGTAGATGTAGTCCCATGTGCTATGCACTTCGTGAGTCTTGAGCAAATCAGCCGACAAAGGCAGCAATTGCTCAATCACGGCTTCTTGCTTCATCGTGTTAATGAAGCGTGTGAAGCACAGGTAGACCGCATTGATTTCGCCGTTGACATAAGCGTCGAGCAAAACCTTCACGGGGCCAATCAATTTGTCCAGATGCGGCGTATCACCCAGTTGTGTCGCGTGCGACACAACCTTGACACCTGAACGATTCAAAAAGCCCAAACCTTTGTTGCCAATGGCGACGGCTTGCGCCGTCATGCCTTCAGCTTGCATATCGCGCAACTTGTGTGACAAAAGACGCAACACGTTTGTGTTGAGGCCGCCGCACAAACCTTTGTCTGTGGTTACCACGACATAGCCAGCACCTTTAGCATCGTTGATCTCCATGAAGGGATGAACGTATTCAGGGTTGGCCTTGCCGAGGTTAGCCGCGACATGGCGAATTTTTTCGCTGTACGGACGCGCAGCGCGCATGCGCTCCTGCGCTTTGCGCATTTTGGACGCGGCCACCATTTCCATGGCCTTTGTGATCTTCTTGGTGTTTTCCACCGATTTGATCTTGCCGCGAATTTCCTTACCTGCTGCCATTAGAGGCTCCTTGTGTGGTCAGGTAGGAATTAAGCAAAGGTTTTCTTGAACGCTGCGATAGCGGCATTCATGTCAGCCTCGGCATCTTTGTCCATGGCTTTGTCGGCTTCTAATTTGGCCAACAATGCTGCGTGCTTGTCTTTGAGGTAAGCATGCAAGCCATGTTCAAAGCTCAGAACTTGCTTGACGTCGATGTCGTCGAGGTAACCCTTGTTGACAGCAAACAAAGTCGCACCCATCAAGCTGATCGGCTGTGGGCTGTACTGAGCTTGCTTGAGCAATTCAGTCACGCGAGCACCGCGGTCGAGCTGTTTACGTGTGGCTTCGTCGAGGTCAGAAGCGAACTGGGCAAATGCTGCCAATTCACGGTACTGAGCCAAGTCGGTACGGATACCACCGGACAAGTTCTTGATCAATTTCGTTTGCGCTGCACCACCCACGCGAGACACCGAGATACCGGCGTTAATCGCAGGACGGACACCGGCGTTGAACAACGACGTTTCCAAGAAGATTTGACCGTCAGTGATTGAAATCACGTTGGTTGGCACGAAGGCAGACACGTCACCAGCTTGGGTTTCAATGATTGGCAAAGCCGTCAATGAACCTGTTTTGCCTTTGACAGCGCCTTTGGTGAAGGCTTCCACGTAGTCGGCATTCACGCGGGCTGCACGCTCGAGCAAGCGGCTGTGGAGATAGAACACGTCGCCAGGGTAAGCTTCGCGGCCTGGTGGGCGACGCAACAGCAAAGACACTTGACGGTAAGCCACAGCTTGCTTAGACAGATCGTCATAAACGATCAAAGCGTCTTCGCCACGGTCACGGAAGTATTCGCCCATCGTGCAACCTGAGTAGGCAGACACGTACTGCATCGCTGCAGATTCAGAGGCAGAAGCGGCGACCACGATGGTGTATTCCATCGCGCCAGCTTGTTCCAAAGCGCGCACCACGTTTTTGATCGACGAGGCTTTTTGGCCAATCGCGACGTAAACGCAGGTCATGTTCTGACCTTTTTGGTTGATGATGGCGTCGATCGCCACAGCAGTTTTACCTGTCTGACGGTCACCAATGATCAACTCGCGCTGACCACGGCCCACTGGAACCATGGAGTCGATGGACTTCAAACCAGTTTGCATAGGCTGGCTCACGGATTCACGAGCAATCACGCCTGGCGCAACTTTCTCGATCACGTCAGTCAACTTGGCGTTGATGGGGCCTTTGCCGTCGATAGGCTGACCCAAAGCGTTCACCACGCGGCCAATCAGTTCGGGGCCAACGGGCACTTCCAAAATGCGACCTGTACATTTGACAATGTCGCCTTCAGAGATGTGCTCGTACTCACCCAAGATCACAGCACCGACCGAGTCACGCTCGAGGTTCAGGGCCAGACCGAATGTGTTGTTGGGGAATTCCAACATTTCGCCTTGCATCGCGTCTGAAAGACCGTGCACGCGAACGATACCGTCGGTCACCGAAAGAACGGTGCCTTGATTACGAACGTTGGCATCGGTGCCCAAACCTTCGATACGAGTCTTAATAAGCTCAGAGATTTCTGCGGGATTGAGTTGCATGACTCTTTCCTTCTTTCTTGTAAGGGCCAACTGCTTTCAAGCCAAAGGCTTAGGCAGTCAGCGCAACTTTCATTTGATCCAAACGGGCTTTGACCGAAGTGTCGAGCACTTGGTCACCCACCACCACGCGAATACCGCCAATCAGCTCAGGCTGTAGCGTCACAGAAACGTTGAGCTTTCGGCCGAAACGTTTTTGCAGCAATTCCGTCACATTGGCCAAGGCCGCTGCGTCGATGTCAAACGCGCTGTAAACCAAGGCATCTGACGTACCACCTTGTGCATTCACGCGATCGCGGAACTGAGCAGCCATTTCGGGCATTGCGCTCAGTCGTCCGTTGTCGATCACGGCGTGCAAAAAGTTTTGTGCTGCAGGTGACAACTGCGCTTTCGCCACGCCCTGAATCAAACCGAAGACTTGTTCGGCTGTGACTTTGGGGTTGTCAGCAAATTGCATCAACTGCGCATTGCTTGCGATTGCGGCGAGTTCATCTAACCATACGGCAGTAGCGCTCAGGTCGGCTTGGGAGGCTTGGAACAAAGCTTCAGCGTAAGGACGGGCAATGGTGGCGAGTTCAGCCATATCTTCCTCTTACAGCTCTGTCTTCAAGCGACCCAACAAGTCGGCGTGGACGCTGGCATTGACTTCCTTGCGGAGAATTTGCTCAGCACCTTTAACAGCCAACACAGCGACTTGCTCACGCAAGGCTTCACGGGCTTTCACGACTTCTTGTGCAGCTTCTGCTTGAGCGGCAGCCACAATTCGTTTCGCTTCTTCCGAGGCGCGAACCTTGGCATCGTCGATCAAATGTTGGGCACGGCGCTCTGCATCAGCCAACAGAGTAGTGGATTCGTTGCGGGTTTCAGCCAGCTTCAATTCCACTTCTCTGTGCGCATTGGAGAGTTCAATTTTTGCGTGTTCAGCAGCAGCCAAGCCGTGTGCAATCTTTGCAGAACGCTCATCAAGAGCAGCTGCAATGGGAGGCCACACGAATTTCATCGTGAACCACACCAAGATTGCAAAAACGATGGCCTGCAGGAACAGGGTTGCGTTAATGTTCACGATTCAAGTCCTTCTTTTAC
>CANBUY010000196.1 GCA_947372745.1 Comamonadaceae bacterium
TTGCGCGCCACATTAAAGGGCAAGTTTCCGCAGTGCTTGCACGACGCGCCCATGTTGATTCAAGGGTCGTCTTCGTCTGTGCGTCAGCAGCTCGATGGCTGGCTGGTGCGCCACAAAATTCAGCCGCGTGTGGTGGGTGAATTTGATGATGGCGCGCTGATGACGGCGTTTGGTCGCGAAGGGCGAGGCGTGTTCATGTCGCCCGGCATCTTAGAAAAGGAAACCGTGGCGCAATACGGCGTGGAAGTGATTGGCCGCAGCGAAGAGCTGGTGGAAGAGTTTTTTGCAGTGTCGGTGGAGCGCCGTATTTCGCACCCCTGTGTGGCAGCCATCACGCAAAACGCGCGTGGACGTCTGTTCAACGGCTGATTAAAGGCTTGTTATGCGTAGGCGTGTAATCGACCGCGATGGTCGTAGGTGGTCAGCACCACAGAGTGACGCTTTGCGCTAGACGCAGTTTGGTGCGTGTAGCTGTCAAAGCGGTTGAATTGCCGATGCGTGTGCATACGGCGTTGCAAGATGTCGAAATCCGCCCGGCGTAACGGGCATGACAACACTGCATAGGCTTGGTTCAAGCGCACCATAGCCGAGCCATCGGTGTGGGCGTTGCGGTCGGGGTGGTGGCGCTGCGCCAAAACGCGATAGGCCGCCCGAATCACTTCGGGATCGGCAGTGGGGGCAACCCCCAGCACGGCGTAATGGTCTTGAAAACTGTTCATGTGCCGTATTAGACACAAAAGTGAAATTAAAAGTATTAAGTTATGTAAAAAGGTGTTACTTTTTGAGGCTTAAGCAAGCTTTCCAGAGTTCAAGTGCATCTGTCTGTCGCAGCGTGCAGCCAAAGCGTTGTCATGCGTCACCAGCACAAAGGCGGTGTTGTGTTCGCGTGCCAGTTGCAGCATGAGGGCAAACACTTGGTCGGCCGTATTGCGGTCGAGGTTGCCGGTGGGTTCGTCAGCCAATACACACGCAGGGTGCGTGACCAACGCACGGGCAATCGCCACGCGTTGGCGTTCGCCACCTGAGAGTTCGGCAGGGCGGTGGTGTATGCGTGGGCCTAAGCCCACCGCTTCGAGCATGGTCTGCGCTTGGGCGCTGGCAGCTGCGCGGTCCATGCGGCGAATCCACAAGGGCATGGCCACGTTGTCGAGTGCGCTGAACTCTGGCAGCAGATGGTGAAACTGATACACAAAGCCCAAGTGTTGGTTGCGTAAATCGCCCAATGCGGCAGCGCTGAGTCCTGCCAATGGCTGGCCCATCAATGACACGTTACCGGTGGTGGGCTCGTCCAAGCCGCCCAAGACATGCAGCAAGGTGCTTTTGCCTGAGCCAGATGAGCCAACGATGGCCAAGGTTTCGCCTGCGTTGACGGATAAATCAACGTTTTGCAGCACGGTGACATCCAGCGAACCTTCGGTGAAGCGGCGGCTGATGTTGTTGGCAATGAGAACAGGTGTGTGGTGTGTCATAGCAAGCCTCATTCGTAGCGCAAGGCTTGGGCAGGGTTGACACGGCTAGCGCGCCAACTGGGGTAAATCGTAGCCAAGAAGGCCAGCACCAAGGAGATGATGGCGATGGGCCAAATGTCTCCCGCTTGCGGGTCACTGGGCATGCGGCTGATGAGGTAAATATCGCGCGGTAAGAAGCTCGCCCCCAGCAAGTGTTCAATGGCAGGCACGATCACGTCAATGTTGAACGCCACGCTCAGTCCCAATAGCAACCCGCCCAGCGTGCCCAGCACGCCTACTGTCGCGCCCTGCACCACAAAGATGGCCATGATGCTTTTGGGGCTCGCGCCCAGCGTTCGCAAAATAGCAATGTCAGCGCGTTTGTCAGTCACCGTCATCACCAGCGTGGTGACGAGGTTGAACGCCGCCACCGCCACGATGAGCGTGAGGATGATGAACATCATGCGTTTTTCCACTTGCACCGCGGCAAACCATGTGCGGTTTTGGCGCGTCCAATCGCGCACGATGACATCGGGGCCGAGCTGCAGCGATAAGTCATAAGCCACGCTGCGAGCTTGCTGGCTGTCTTTGATTTTCAGGCGCACGCCCGTGGGCGCTTCTAGCCGGAAGATGCGTTGTGTGTCGTCGATGTGCAGCAGCGCCAGTGAGGCGTCGTACTCGTAATGGCCCGAATCAAAAATGCCCGACACGTGCAACTGCTTCAGGCGAGGCATCACGCCAGCAGGAGTCACTTGCCCACCTGGGGCAATGAGGGTGATTTGGTCGCCCACACGCACACCCATCGCCATGGCCAGTTCGCCACCCAACACCACATTGAAGCTGCCGGCTTGTAAGGTGGCGCGCACTGCGGGGGGAATTTGCAAGGTGAAGTCGCTCACCTGTGTTTCGGGTTCGGGGTCAATGCCGCGCACCATGGCGCCGCGCATGTCTTCGCCACGGGCCATCAGGGCTTGTTGCGACACGAAAGGCGCGGCTGCCACCACCTCGGTGTTTTGTTTGGCTTGGGTGATGAGCGCATTCACATCCGCAAAGCCTTCGCCGCCGGGGGCGAGCAGCTCGATGTGTGACACCACGGCCAACATGCGGTCACGCACTTCCTTTTGAAAGCCGTTCATCACGCTCAACACAATGATGAGTGCGGCCACGCCCAGCGCAATGCCCAGCATGGACACGCCCGAGATGAACGAAATAAAACCGTTGCGGCCCGCTACTTTGCCGGCGCGTGTGTAACGCCAGCCAATCAGCAGTTCGTAGGGGAGTTTGGATGAGGTGGTTTGCATGTGGGCTCGATTATCCCGTAGTGAAAAGCATGCCTTTTCAAAGCGTCTGGCTGCATCACGGACAATCAAGGCTATGACTTCTGTGCTGACCTCTGTGCCACTTAACGCTGCGCGCGACACAACCCTGATTCCCTTCTCGCTGTGGACCACCCATGGACCCGAGGCATCGCTGTTAGCCAAGGCCGAGCTGCCCAATTTGCACGCGTGGCTGGCGCAAGCCCGACGCGTGGATGTGCAAGTAGATCAGGTGCAAGAGCCTTTGCTGGCCACGCTGTCGCCGCCTCACGAACGGGCATGGGCACTCGCCGCTGGGTGGCT
>CANBUY010000197.1 GCA_947372745.1 Comamonadaceae bacterium
CTAAGACCAAGCAAAAGGATTTGAATCATGGGAAAAGTCACTGGCTTTATGGAAATTGAGCGCATCGAAGAGGGCTACAAGCCCGTCAAAGAGCGCTTGAAAAACTACGACGAATTTGTGATTGGTTTGGACGACAAACAAGCCAAAGATCAAGCTGCCCGTTGCATGGACTGCGGCACACCGTTTTGTAACAACGGCTGCCCCGTCAACAACATCATTCCGGATTTCAACGAGTTGGTGTACCAAAGCGATTGGAAAAACGCGATTGATGTGCTGCACAGCACCAACAACTTTCCCGAGTTCACTGGCCGCATCTGCCCCGCACCTTGCGAAGCGGCTTGCGTGGTGAACCTCAATGGCGACGCAGTGGGCATCAAGTCCATCGAGCACGCCATCATTGACAAAGCTTGGAATGAAGGCTGGGTGGTGGCAAAGCCCGCCAAGCACAAGACAGGCAAGAAAGTTGCTGTCGTGGGCTCAGGCCCTGCCGGCATGGCCGCTGCACAGCAGTTGGCACGCGTCGGTCACGACGTGACCTTGTTCGAAAAGAACGACCGCATTGGTGGTTTGCTGCGCTACGGCATTCCAGACTTCAAGATGGAAAAGTCGCACATCGACCGCCGCGCCAAGCAGCTAGCAGCTGAAGGCGTGACCATCCGCACCAATGTGATGGTGGGCGAGTTGCCCAAGGGTTCTAAGGTCACCAACTGGGCCACAGAAACCATCACTCCTGCGCAACTGCAAAAAGACTTTGACGCTGTGTTGTTGACCGGTGGCTCAGAGCAGTCACGCGACTTGCCAGCCCCTGGCCGCGACTTGGCTGGCATTCACTTCGCGATGGAGTTCTTGCCCCAACAAAACAAGGTCAACGGTGGCGACAAGGTCAAAGACCAATTGCGCGCGGACGGCAAGCATGTGGTGGTCATCGGCGGTGGCGACACCGGCTCTGACTGCGTGGGCACTAGCACACGCCACGGCGCTGCTGGCGTGGTTCAGTTCGAGGTGATGCCTATGCCACCCGAGCACGAGAACAAGCCTTTGGTGTGGCCATACTGGCCGCTGAAGCTGCGCACCAGCTCTAGCCATGACGAGAGCGCCGAAAAAGGTTTGCTCAAGCGCGAATTCGCTATTTCGACCAAAGAGTTTGTCGGCGAAAACGGCAAAGTCACGGGCGTCAAAACCGTTCGCGTTGAATGGAAAGACGGCAAGATGGTTGAAGTGGCGGGCACCGAAGAAATCATCAAAGCCGACCTCGTGTTGTTGGCGATGGGCTTCGTCAACCCCGTGGCCACTATTTTGGAAGGCTTCGGCGTTGAGAAAGATGCACGCGGCAATGCCAAGGCAACGACTGAGTTCACCGGTGGCTATGCCACCAACGTGCCCAAAGTGTTTGCCGCTGGTGACATCCGCCGCGGTCAATCGTTGGTCGTGTGGGCCATTCGTGAGGGCCGTCAGGCTGCACGTTCGGTCGACGAATTCTTGATGGGTGCGAGCGACTTACCTCGCTAACTTGTCAACTTTACAAGCCAGCAATGGCTTGCCTTTAAAATAGCAAAAGCTGGCCTGTTTTATCAATAGGTCGGCTTTTGTTTCTATGACTAACACTTCCCCATTAAATACAACCTCTGATGCGTTGGTCGAACTGCGCGACATTCGCTTTGGCTATGGCGAGCGTGTCATCTTGGATGGCATTTCGCTCACCATTCCGCGAGGCAAAGTTACAGCGCTCATGGGTGCATCGGGTGGTGGCAAAACCACGGTGATGCGCTTGATTGGTGGGCAATACACGGCCCAGTCAGGCAGCCTCACGTTTGATGGCCAAGAAGTGGCGTCACTCAACCCAACCGATTTGTACGCTGTGCGTCGCCGCATGGGCATGTTGTTTCAGTTTGGCGCGTTGTTCACTGACTTGAGCGTGTTTGACAACGTGGCCTTCCCACTGCGCGAGCACACCGACCTGAGCGAATCCATGATTCGCGACATCGTGTTGATGAAGCTCGAAGCCGTGGGCCTGCGCGGCGCACGCGATTTGATGCCCAGCGAAGTCTCAGGTGGCATGGCCCGTCGTGTGGCTTTGGCCCGCGCCATGGCGCTTGACCCAGAACTCATCATGTATGACGAGCCGTTTGCTGGCTTGGACCCAATTTCTCTCGGCACAGCTGCGCGTTTGATTCGTCAACTCAATGACACACTCGGATTGACCAGCATCATCGTGTCGCACGATTTGGATGAAACCTTCCACATTGCCGACCAAGTGATTGTGCTCGCCAACGGCAAGATCGCCGCACAAGGCACACCCGATGAAGTGCGTCACAGCACCGACCCGTTGGTGAAACAGTTCGTCACCGCAGCGCCTGATGGCCCTGTGCGTTTCCACTACCCAGGCCCATCCGTGGCGCAAGATTTTGGCGTGGAGGGCGAGCAATGAAATTCGTGGCAAATGTAGGCTTCGCTGTACGAAGCTACTTGGCTGGTTTAGGCTTGGGTGCGCGTCTGTTCATCCGCCTCATCGGCTTGTTTGGCAGCAACATGCGCCGCTTTGGCTTGGTGCGTGACCAAGTGCATTTCTTGGGCAACTATTCGTTGGCCATCATTGCGGTGTCGGGCTTGTTTGTAGGCTTTGTGCTCAGCTTGCAGGGCTACTACACCCTGCAGCGTTACGGCTCTGCGGAAGCGCTAGGTTTGCTCGTGGCTTTGAGCTTGGTGCGCGAACTTGGGCCCGTGGTCAGTGCCTTGTTGTTTGCAGGCCGGGCGGGTACATCGCTCACCGCTGAAATCGGTCTGATGAAAGCGGGTGAGCAACTCAGCGCCATGGACATGATGGCGGTTGACCCCGTGCGCCGTATCTTGGGCCCACGCTTTTGGGGCGGCATCATCGCTTTGCCTTTGCTCTCGGCAGTGTTCAGCGCCGTGGGCATTTTGGGCGGCTGGATGGTCGGTGTGTTGATGATTGGCGTGGACGCCGGCTCGTTCTGGAGCCAGATGCAAGGCGGCGTTGATGTGTGGAAAGACGTGGGCAATGGCGTGGTCAAGAGCATCGTGTTCGGTGTGACCGTCACGTTTGTGGCTTTGCTGCAAGGCTATGAAGCACAGCCCACGCCCGAAGGTGTTTCGCGCGCCACGACCAAAACGGTCGTGGTTGCTTC
>CANBUY010000198.1 GCA_947372745.1 Comamonadaceae bacterium
CCGCAGGTGCAGCACGCATTCGCGTGACCTTCACGGTCGATGCCGATGGCATGGTGAGCGTGGGCGCGTTAGAGCAGCTCAGCGGCGTGACCGCCAACATCACCGTCAAGCCGTCGTATGGTTTGTCGGACGACCAAATTGCAGCCATGCTGCAAGACAGTTTCAAAACCGCCGAGCAAGACATCAAAGCGCGTGCTTTGGTCGAAGCCCGCGTGGATGCCGACCGCATGTGGCTGGCCACGCAAAGCGCTTTGCAAGCCGATGGCGATTTGCTGTCTGCCGAAGACCGCGCACGCATCGACGCGCTGATGGCTGCCACGCTAGACGCCAAAAAGCTAGAGGACGCAGCCGCCATTGAGGCCATCACCGAAGCGCTGGCCAAAGGCACAGAAGCTTTCGCCGCACAACGCATGAACCGAGGCATTCAACACGCCTTGGCCGGACAAAACATCGAGAACATCTAAATGCCCATCATCAAAATCTTGCCCCACGCCGAACTCTGCCCAAATGGCGCTGAGCTTCAAGCTGCTGCTGGTAGCACCATCTGTGAAGTGCTGTTGGAGCACTACATCAACATCGAACACGCCTGCGACATGAGCTGCGCTTGCACCACCTGCCACGTCATCGTGCGCGAGGGGTTCAAGTCGCTCAACGAGGCCGATGAAAACGAAGACGACTTGCTCGACCGTGCTTGGGGCTTGGAGCCCAATTCACGCCTGAGCTGCCAAGCCATCGTGGCGCAGCAAAACTTGGTGGTGGAAATTCCAAAGTACACCATCAACCACGCGAAAGAAAACCACTGACCATGCGCCAGATTTTTCTAGACACCGAAACCACAGGCCTCTCGGCCGAGAACGGCGACCGCGTCATTGAGATTGGTTGCGTTGAGCTGCTGCATCGCAAGCTCACGGGCAACAACTTGCATTTCTACTTGAACCCTGAGCGTGACAGCCACGAAGACGCTTTGCGCGTGCACGGCATCACCAATGAGTTTTTGAAAGACAAGCCCAAGTTTGCTGAGGTGGTCGATCAGTTTCTGGAGTACATCGAAGGCGCAGAAGTCATCATTCACAACGCCCCGTTTGACGTAGGCTTTTTGAACAAAGAGCTAGAGCTGCAAGGCCGTCCGCGTTTCACCACTTTTGTGGATGGCATCACCGACACCTTGGTGATGGCCAAAGAAATGTTCCCGGGCAAGCGCAACTCGCTTGACTCTTTGTGCGACCGCTTAGAGGTGGACAACTCTGGTCGCACATTGCACGGCGCCTTGCTCGATGCCGAGCTGTTGGCCGATGTGTACATCAACATGACGCGCGGCCAAGACGCTTTGCTCATGGAGGTGGAGAGCAATGACGAACAAACCCGAACTACAGAGCGTGTGGACCTCAGCAGCTACCAACTGCCCGTGATTGCTGCTACAGAGCAAGAGATGGCGCAGCACACAGATGTGTTGGCTCAGCTTGATAAATCGAGCGGTGGAAATACAGTTTGGCGAAAAGTGGAAAATTCTGTGGCATAATCACGGTCTTTCCAGAGATGGAAAAACGGTAAAAATGGGCGATTAGCTCAGGGGTAGAGCACCACATTCACACTGTGGGGGTCGCAAGTTCGAAACTTGCATCGCCCACCATTTTTGCCAAAGCTGAATGCCACCAATAACTTAGGTTGTTTTCAGAATTTACTTTTTAAGAGTTGGACATATGCTTCCCTTGGAAGCATTTTTTTCGCCTCTTCAAAACTGAAACTTGTTGATTTATTCATCGCGATAAACCGGATTGAATCAGGTTACAAAAATCCATATGCTCACGCAACGTGAGCAAGTTTTTTATGCATCAGGCGAAAGAAATCTAAACAGATCAGGTTTTGTCTCTTTACTATGTTTAGCACGTCACACTTAGTCAATACGTCATAGTTTTAGTTGACTTATTGGTTTTAAGGGTTACATTGACGCATGGGGAAATTCAGCGACTGCGCCCATCTTCTGAATCAACTTAAGTTGTTTGGTTTTAAATAAGTGAACGACCAAGTTCACTACAAAGACTACCTCTCCTAAAAAAATTAATCCAGCAGGATTTTGGTCCATCGATGGCGTATGTCGTTGTGACCGACTCAGTTTTATTGCGCGCCTAATTGAAATTTGGGCAACGCATTCATGCCACTTTATGGGTGTGTGGCAAGAAATTGGGTCACTATGAAAATAAAAAAATACAAAAAGCGTAGAGTTTTTGCGCTGTTGTTCGGCCATTGGATCGCATGGCACACGTCACACACTTTGGCAGGTCCACAGGGTGGTCAAGTGGTTGCTGGTACGGGACGTATCAGCACGTCTGGTGCGACAACCACCATTCAGCAGTCAACGCCCAATTTATCGCTGAGTTGGGACAAGTTCAATGTAACGGCGCAAGAGACGGTGAATTTTGTTCAGCCCTCGTCTAGTGCCGTGGCAGTGAATCGAATTTTTGATGCCAA
Organism: Comamonadaceae bacterium; assembly: GCA_947372745.1. Lineage (GTDB taxonomy): Bacteria > Pseudomonadota > Gammaproteobacteria > Burkholderiales > Burkholderiaceae_C > Rhodoferax. The sequence goes on from CANBUY010000198.1 coordinate 2,470, forward strand.
CGGCAGCCAAATCATGGGCCATATCAATGCAAATGGTCAGGTTTTTTTAATCAATCCCAATGGGGTGTTGTTTGGCAAAGACGCAGTGCTCAATGTAGGCGCCTTGGTTGCGTCTACCTTGGACATAAACGATATCAATGTCAACAGTTCCACACGTGCTTTTAGTGGCAGTGGCGCGGGCCAAGTGATCAACCTTGGTGTTATTACTGCAGCATCAGGTGGCTATGTGGCGCTGTTGGGTAATCAGGTCAGTAACCAAGGCATCATCACAGCGCAGTTAGGCACAATGGTGATGGGGGCGGGGAGTGCGGTCACCCTTAACTTCAATGGCAACAGCTTGGTTAGCATTCAAGTAGACCAAAGTGTGTTGAACAGTTTGATAGAAAACGGCGGCATGATTAGTGCCGACGGTGGTCGTGTGGCTTTAAACGCAGGCGCTAGAGACAGCTTACTGGCAAGCGTGGTGAACAACACAGGCCACATAGAAGCTCACAGTATGCTGAATCAAGACGGCGTGATCACTTTGATCGGCGGTATGAAGGCTGGCACGGTGAACGTGGCTGGCACACTGGACGCCAGTGCACCTGTGAGTGGCAATGGCGGCTTTATTGAAACATCGGCTGCACATGTGAAGGTCGCGAACGAGGCAGTAGTAGATACACGTTCAAAAACAGGTCAAGTTGGTGCTTGGTTAGTAGACCCCCAAGACTACAACGTTGCTGCTGTAGGAGGCGACATCAGCGGCTCAACACTCTCGACCAACTTGGGTACCACCTCGGTAACTTTGCAGAGCATTGCCGGCAACGCATCAGGTAATGGCAACGTCAACATCAACGATGCTGTTGCCTGGAGCGCCAGCACGACGCTCACCCTTACGGCGTCCAACAACGTCAACGTCAATTCGAATATTGTAGGCACGGGCAACAGTGCAGGTCTGGTCATCAACCCCAATACAAGTTTGGGTGCTGAGGCTGCTAGTGGCTCAGGTGCATTCAAATTAGGTAGTGGCGCATCTATCACCTTGTCAGGTGCCGCTCCCAGCTTGGCGATTGCAGGAACGCACTATGTGGTGATCAATCGCTTGGGCGATGAGGGCAGTACTACGGGTACTGATTTGCAGGGTATGGAAGGTAGCCTGAGCGGGCACTTCGCTTTGGGCAGCAATATCGATGCAAGCGCCACATCGACTTGGAACGCCAATGCGGGCTTTAACCCCGTTGGAACAACAGCGCCCTTCACTGGCGTATTCGATGGTTTGGGTCATTCAGTTTCGCAGCTCACCATCAATCGGCCAGCCACCCCGAATGTGGGTATGTTTGGTACGGCGGATCAATTAGCAGAAATTCGCCATGTGGGCTTGATTGGCGGGAGCGTGGTGGGTGCGGCAGGCACAGGCAGCTTGCTCGGCACAGCCGTCTCGGCCACGATCAGCGATAGTTACAACACAGGTTCTGTCAAGGGCAATGCAGGTACTGGCGGTTTGGTGGGTGTTATCACAACTGGCGAGATCAGTAACAGTTACAACACTGGCCCGGTCACGGGCAATGCTGGCACTGGCGGACTGGTGGGCGTCTTCACCACAGGTAGTATCAGTAACAGCTATAGCACCAACACGGTGGTAGGCGATGCGGGGACGGGTGGTTTGGTGGGCGTGATCACGACAGGCAATCTCAGTGCCAGCTACACCACTGGGGATGTGGCCGGAGCTGCAGGCACAGGTGGATTGGCTGGCGTCATGACCACGGGTAACGTGAGTGATGTGTACACCGTGGGTAATGTCGTGGGTGCTGCAGGTACAGGAGGCTTGGTAGGGGGCCTCACTACTGGTTTTATTCGCAATAGCTTTGCCACAGGCACTGTGGTTGGCGCAGCTGGCACCGGTGGCTTGGCGGGCACGAGTGCAGCTAACAGCATTATCAGCAGCTTTGCGGTCAGCACTGGCGGAGCTATTGATTTTTCAAGTTGGAACTACTCTAACGTATGGACGCTTTCAGCAAGTGGTATGCCCGTGTTGAATGCCTTGATGAAAAAGGTGACGATCACTGCGCTCAGCGATAGCAAAACTTACGACGGTTTAGCCTACTTTGGCAACCGAGGGGCGAGCTATGCTGGAGTTGACTTGACTTACCTCACCGGTACCTTAGTTTATGGCGGCTTATCGCAAGGGGCCATTAACGCAGGTACCTATGCCATCACTGCAAGCGGAGTGACATCGACGAATGCGCAATACAGCGTAGCGTATGTAAATGGCAGTTTGACAATTGCCAAAGCACCGCTCACCCTGAGTGCAGTATCTGACACCAAAATTTACGACGGCAACACAAACTCAACCGGCACGATCCAAGTATCTGGGCTGATGGGCACCGACACCTTGACGGGAGCCAGCCAGTCGTTCGCCACTAAGAACGTGTTGGGGGCAGATGTCAGTTCACTTAAGTTGAATAACGGCTACGTCGTTCAGGACGGCAACTCAGGCAGCAACTACAACGTGATAACAAACGACGCAGTGGGTAGTATCAACCGACTACAAACTGTGGCTTGGGTCGGCGGTACAACAGGCAATTGGTTTGACCCTGTCAATTGGGCTGGCGGTGCGGTGCCCGATTTGGCCAACGTGGCAAACGTCACTATTCCCGCGGGCGTTAACGTGAGCTTTAACAATAGCTTTGCCTTGCCCGCGCAAGCCGGCGCAGTGCATGTGGACGGCATCACCAGCAGTGGTGCTTTGAGTTTGATGGCTGGCACCTTGAATGTGGCAACCTTGTTGTCATCTGAAATATTGAACCAATCAGGTGGCGTGCTCAATGGCACAGGCAGCATTAGCGTCAACAGCTTGAATCAAACGGGCGGCGCCATTGTGAGCGGAGGTAACCTGCGGGTCAACCAATCGTTTATGCAAACCATCGATGGTGTGATTGCTGTTGGCGGTGATGTGTTGATTGCTCAGGCTGTGGGCGACTTGGAAATCAATCATCTTTCAGGTCAAGCCATTGATGTGTCAGCCCTTCATGGGGGCATTCAGTTGGGCGTGGTAAGTGCGCTTGGCCCGCTCAGTATTGAGGCGCAGGGCGATATCACGCAAATCCCTAGCGGCAATTTGAGTGCAACTAATGGTAGTGTGATCGTGTCAAGAATCGGAGATATCAACTTACCCAATCACTCTAACGATCAAGATGGATTGCTGACATTAGCCGGGCGAAATATTACCTTGAGCGACATTTCAGGACCCACGGTTGTGCTGGAAGCTACGGGAAACAGTACGATCAATTCGGGAGGCAATCTCGTGGTCAGTGGTGCAACCAATAATCTAACCACTAACACCTCTAACGCAGGTAGCACTAGCTTTGGCGCCACTAGTGTTAGCGGTAATCTTGCTACAAACAGCGCGGGTTCGGTTAGTCAAACCAACGCAGTTACGGTGGTGGGTACGGTCACCATTACTACCGCAGCGCAAGACTTAACGTCGATCGTGGCGGATAAGGCTTTAGTGGACGCTGCGGCTGCTAAGGCAATTGCAGATGCAGCAATAGCTAAGGCAATTGCAGATGCAGCCGTTGCAGCCGAAGCAAAAGCACTTGCAGATGCTGCAGCAGCCAAAGTGATTGCAGATGCAGCAATAGCGAAGGCAATTGCAGATGCAGCCGTTGCAGCCGAAGCAAA
>CANBUY010000199.1 GCA_947372745.1 Comamonadaceae bacterium
CGTGTAGTAAGGTTGAACTGATTGGACTTCATTGAAAGTTCACTGATACGCACCAAGGAAGGGCGTGCATTACGCGATAATTCAACTGAAAGTTCAAGTGATGCAAGATACGCATCCTGTGAATCAAATTTTGCTCTCGACACCTCTGCACCAGCGCGCTGACGATATTGTTGCGTTTTTGACTGCGCATCAGCGCTAACCCCGCCAGCTAGGAACAAGTCTTTGATGCCGGCGACAACTCGCGGATAATCCGACAGTGTTGCTGGGACTTGGACAGTCGTTATCATTGGCAATTGCTGGCGTACGGCCTCACACTCAAACGATGAGTCATCAACAAAGACGATGCTATCGAGGCCGAGGTTCAGTTCCTGTGCAATTGCACGTAAGTTAGATGGCTTGTCATTCCAGTTGACTTGTTTGACAATAAACTGCTCGTTACGCAGCACCATATCTGGATGGTCGCGTATCGCCTCGTCAACATCGGCAGGATTGTTCTTGCTGCAAAGGCAAAGTAAAACGCCATTTTTTTCCAAAGCAGAAAATTCATGTTGCATGCGCCAAAATATATTACCGGGGTAGTCGTAGGGGCCAAGCTTGATCCCTCCTAGCAAGTCCTCACCAATTACACCCCCCCACAAGGTATTGTCACAATCTAATACAAGTACCTTGTGAAATGCGGTTCCAAAGCTGCGAGAAGCGAGCGCAATACGCCGCGCTAGTTCGTTCATGTAAGCACCTGAGTAAGGAGCCTTGTTCCGGTAATAGAAACGAAAGTCAAATGCGGCTATTGACCCAAGTTTCTGAATTATGTCATTACTATCGATGATGCGAATATTGGGGAAGGCCGCTGCGGTGTCACGTAAAGTGCGGTTAAAGCGAGATACTACTGAATCGACCAAGCCTGTACCATCAATCAGCGCTGCTCCCATACGATGGTATGTGGTTACAAACACCATCTTCATGGTCGCCGCTTTTTCGAATGCGAGGCGATAGCGCGAGGACAACTGCTCTTCCTTTGCGCTGATCGCCTCGTCATCAAGTGTGCCTAGTTGTGCCTCGAATGAGGGCATCAAATTATCGAAAAATGGGATCATTACCATCTGATCTACGCCGGCGTGCAAAAGTAAGTCGACATCACCGATCGGATCGTCGTAATTCCCCTGTGTGATTTCCATTTGTACGCTGGCCAACAGGCCATGCTTGCGTAAGTACACGCCGAGCATATCAACTGTGACCGACGAAGATATTCCTACTGACAGTCGGTGTTGTTGACCATGTTGTTCGAGTCGAGCAATCGCGCCCATCATTTGACTCAAGGTGCACTCGCTACTAGCGAGTAATGCCAAGTCTTGCAATTGTTCGCTCATCGCATCGACATCCCACCGTTTACGGCTATGGTGTGGCCTGTAACAAAGTTAGCGTCATCGGAAACAAGATATGCGACAGCAGCGGCTACGTCGATTGGTTTCGCAAGTCGACGCATTGGTGTTTGACGTGCAATCATAAGTTGTGACTTTTCCGAGATGTCTCCAATCAATGTTGTTTCGCACATACCCGGTGACACGCAGTTGACGGTGATGCCTTGAGGTCCTAATTCGGCCGCCATGTATTTTGAAAATACGGCAAGTGCTCCCTTTGCCATCGCATAGCCAGTCCAACCCAACGAAGGAGAGCTATCAAGAACTTGTGAAGTAATGTTGACGACGCGTCCCCAGCGACGGGTTCCCATGCCAGGTATGCAAGCCTGCGTCATTAGGAACGCCCCTTTGACTTGAACGTCGAGTTGCTGCTGAATGTCGCTCCAGGCGGTAGTGGGAAAAGTTTTTGGGTTTATGTGGGGCGAGGCATTGTTGACCAGTACACTGACACCGCCGAATGCCTTTAGGGCTGCTTGGTAAAGCTTGTCAGCACCGGCCTCGGTGGCAATGTCTGCCTGAACTGCAATTGAGCGAACTGAGCCAGCGGCATTGATTTCCTCAACGATGCGCGCAGCGCGGTCAGATTGGCCGCGATAATTTACAACAACGTTATAGCCATCGCGAGCAAGACGCATACAAATCGCCTTGCCAATGCCGCCGGCACCTCCTGTCACGATAGCAACTTGCAATCGCTGTTCCAATTCGCCACTTGCTTCAGGCTCAGTGCTTACTAGAAGTTTGACCTTGCCTTGTCCAGCTAACACAAGTTGCTGGTTCTGGTTGACTATGCTTGTGTCGAGTTCAAGCATTCGTTCGCGGTCGTGCTTTTTCAAGACGGTGCAGCTTATGGTTAGTTCGTCGCCTAGGCGTACGGGCAACAAAAATTCCATATTCTGAGAAACCCATAGCGCGCCAGTACCAGGTAGCTTGGTTCCAATCACGGTCGATATGAAAGAGGCACCTAACATGCCGTGCACAACGATATCTTTAAATGCCGTCGTTTCCGCGTATGCGCGATCGACGTGCAATGGATTATCGTCTCCTGTCATCTCCACGAACTTACGAACGTCTGCTTCGGTAATCGTCTTTACCAGTGCATGTTTTTCACCGATGGAAATTGAGTCAAAATCTTTAAACATTTCAGGCACCTTTCTTTGCTGGCGTGTGCCAACGCCAGATTGATGCGCCAAAATTAAAACCGGCGCCAACTGCCGCCAACACAACCAATTGCCCCTCTTTAAGGCATGAGTTCGCTACTGCTTCACTTAAAGCAATACCTACCGAAGCGGCACCAGTATTGCCTACTTCCTCGACATTAGTGAAAGTTTTAGCTAGATCGTATCCCATCTTCCGTACGATATATTCAATCATTTTTAAGTTCGCCTGATGGAAGATCAGGAAGTCCACCTCTTTTGGATCAATATTAGATTTTGCACAAGCGCGCCGAATTACGTTGGGCAAGTGGGTAATCGCCTGTTTCCAAGTTGCGATACCATTCATTTCCATTTGGTCGACGGAAGGGTCAAAATTTCGTCCCATTATAGGAAAACTTGAACCTCCACCACGCATACGGACAGCTTCGAAATTTGAACTATCGGTATGAAATGCAGAGCCCAAGATCCCGAGGCCCGGTTCGGTGTGGCTCAACACTACAGCGCCGGCACCGTCGCTCATATAGATTGCTGAATTAACGTCAGCACGGTCGATATAGCGTGAATTAATCTCAACGCCGATTACTAATGCATTGCGGACACTGGGATCAACCTTCATCCGGTCTGACGCTGTAGTCAGCCCAGTAACAAAGCCACAGCAATTCGCTTGCAAGTCAAAAATTTGCGCACCTGAGGCGCCGAGAAGCATTTGAACTTTGGCAGAGACTGGCGGGAAAATATAATCGCCCGAGAAAGTACAGACAATAATGAGATCTATTTCAGTGGCTATTAAACCTGCTGAGTCTAGTGCCCGCTGCGCTGCCTTTGTCGCGAAATCCGAGGCAGCATCCCCGGGGCGAGCTAAGTAACGACGTTTGATTCCAGTCTTTTCAATGATCCAGTCGGGAGTGACGTCGAGGTTGCGGCACAGAGTCTCATTGTCTTCGATCAGGTCAGGCAAGTGGTGGCCAACTCCGGCGATTGCCACTCCGCTTTGCTTACTCATAATTCAACTACCTTGTTTTCATTATTGGAAATTCCGAGAAATTCGAGCAATGCGAAGTTATTTTCTCGTACAGATGCACCGCTAGCGCAGCCTCCATGACCAGGGTAGACAGTTCTATCCCTAGTTAAGAGTGGCCAAAGCGAAAGAATGCTCGACTTTAAAATTTCTGGTTGCTCACCTGGCAAATGCGACAAGCCGACGCCCCGACAATAAATTGTATCGCCTGTGAAAAGGGCGTTGCCAAACTCTATTACACAAGAACCAGCCGTATGCCCAGGCGCAGCATGATAAATGAGATTTTGCTCACCTACAGTGATTTCGAAGCCATCAGTTACTGCAGTGATGTCGGGATATTTTATGCGTGCCGATATTTTAAATGCCATCAAAAGAAAATTTGATGCTTTCAATAACTTTTTATCGGCACCGTGTAAAAATACTTGGGCACGGTATTTTTTTTGAAAAAACTCAGCGGCGCCTGCATGATCGAAATGGCCATGTGTGCAAAAAATTTGAAAAGGTTGAAGCCGTAACTCGGTGAATGCGTTATCTATGGCAAGTGGATCCAGTCCGCCGTCTATTAAGATCGCCCCGCCCGGTACGTCAGCGGCGCAAATGTAGGCATTCGAAGGGAATTCGCCACTGGTAATTCTCCAAATGTTGCCTCCACCCCAGTTGCCAACTGGCTCTACCATCCTAATTTACTCCACCAAGAAAAATAGTCTGCGCTGTGATGCTTGAGCTGCGCTCGGAAGCCAAAAAGTCTATGACGTTCAGAATATCATCTGGCTGAGAGAATCTTGGGACTGGCAGGCTCGCAATGATGGCGTTGATTTTTTCGCGGGGCAACTGGGCCAACATATCGCTTTCTATGGCATTGATACCGAGTGTATTGCAAGTAACATTCATTGCTGCGAATTCCTTGGCCATAACGTTTGCCAATGTCGAAAGACCAGCCTTACAGGCGGCATACATTGAATCTCCCATTGGCTCGAGGCTAGCAGCCATTGAGCCAATATTAATAATGCGCCCCCATTTACGCTTACGCATCATTTTGGCCGCTTCGCGTGAGACCATGAATGGACCCATCAGGTTGACGTTTACCATCGCCTGTGCAGCAGCAGGAGGCATGATCATGGCATACTGGCTAGTTAGCACTGCTGCATTATTCACAACAATTTGTATTGAATCGGTGACTTTCTTCAAGTCGGCAAAGCCTCTTTGAACGGATTCCGGATCGCCTACGTCGACTTCGAAGTGGTGGTAAGCAGGGTGTTCAAACGAAGGGGCGCCGCGAGCAAATCCTAGTACCGTTGCTCCACCAGCCAAAAAATGTTCAGCAATGGCGCGGCCAACGCCTCGTCGACTCCCTGTTACAAGT
>CANBUY010000200.1 GCA_947372745.1 Comamonadaceae bacterium
TTTGATTTTGAACATTGTTTAGTTTTCCATTCAAATTGTCTTGGAATTCATCCACGGTAGCCGTAAAAAAATTTGCACCATCAAAGTTTGATAACTCTTCGTTTCTCATCTTTGCAGCCAAAACAAAAATTGGTGTGCCATTTTTAGAAATTATCCTATACTCTCATCCATCTTTACAAATTCACGTCGGCATCATTTTCATGTCATTTATTCAAGCGCAATAATATTGCCATTTATCGCACACATTTTTTATCAAATCTTCAATACATCCAGACTGTTTTTCAAATACACTTCATGTACCATTTACATCAACAATATAGGCCTCTAATGAGGTCTTGATTTGCTTTAATGTTGCCCTATCTGATATATCTTTTTTCCGCTCATCATAGGCCTCATCTAAAACTTTTTTGACAACCGAAACTGGTCAAGTTGTCGGACTTTCATCATTTTTTGAATTACTGACTGTTTGAGTAACATTGGTGTCTTTCACTCACTCACCACCACACGCAGATAAGAGTATTGGCAACACCAACATACCGACAATCAACAACTTGTTTTGTTTCATAATTTGAGGTTAAAGTCGTCCAATACTACGAATTTTTCTCAAAAATCAAACCATTTTCCCACGAATTTCGCAATTTTTACGGGGGGGGGTAAACCCTAGTCACTTTTTCACCCCCTTACAGCCCCACCCACTCCAGCCGCCTCGCTCTGTCTACCTCTACAGGCACAGGCGGTAGGCTCGTTGCCCTCCTGAGCCTGCCCACTTCGAAGTAGCCTTTCGAGGGGATCAAAACAGGTTGAGCGTTGCCCGACACGATCAACACGGCATCACTGGCCATGGTGCGGACTTCTCCAGCATTCATGAGGTTCTGTTCTCGGTACTGCTCGTGGTGACTGGTGGCGGTGCGGTGTCCTTGGCCAGCGGTCGTGTCGTGGTACTGGTACACCCTCGTTTTGCCCATGACACGCTCGAAGTAACTGGCAGTCTCGGGGTCACTGCCTGCATAGGCTATGGCAGTGTTGAACCCGCCTTGGATGCTTTGGGCGTAGTCGTGGCCATAACGGGCTGAGAGTTGGGCAATGCTCTGTAGCACGATAGACAGGCTCACTCGGTAGCCTCGTATGGTGTTGGCGGTAGATACAAAATTCGGGATGGTCGAATGCCCAAATTCGTCATAGAGGACGAAGCACGGCAGGTAGGGCGTGCGTCTGTCTTTCGGTGGCAGTTTCCGCATGAGGGCATTGAACACACTGCGGAAAAACAGGCTCGTGAGGAAACCGTAGTACTCGGCGTGTTGTGGCGGGGTAATGAAATAGATGATCGTTTTTTGTGTCCGCAAGTTCTCCAGGGCGAAACTGCTTTCACTGGTCACTCGGGCGATGTGTTCTTGTCGCATGGCGGATAGTGCCGTGATCGCATTCAAAACGAACGATTGCACGCCTTCCTTGTTGCCTGTCAAAACGCCCTGCCATTCATTCCACAATCTGCGGTCGCTCGGGTCGTCGGGGTTCACGCTGTAGCGTGCCATGAAGGCATCAAGGGCGCTTCCATCGTCGCCAAAGTTCTGAAACAGGTAGTAGAGGTTGGCAAGGGTGTTGTATCCCTCGTTGTCTTGGCCAGCATTTCTCAAGCATCCGAGAAACACCGCCACAAAACGGATGGCGCCTTGCGCCCAAAAATCCCCACTGCCACCGCCTGCCCCTTGGCTGTGTCCGCCCTTCCCTGCCTTAATCAGGATCTCGGCGACTTGATCCAGCTCGATCAGGTCGCGGGCTTCGGTGAGTGGATTAAACCTGTGTGAACGGTCGGGGTGTTCGGGGTCGATGACGATGACACGGAAGCCGTGCTTTTTCATGTGGCCGCTGGTGGCTTCGTACACCTCGCCTTTTGGGTCGTTCACCACCAAACTGCACGGATGGCGGGCGCGCTCGATCACATTGGGGATGATGTAACGGCTTGTTTTTCCTGCCCCGACACGGGCAATGACGCACACATTTTGGAAGCTCTCCCGCTCGGACATTTTGAGGGTGTCCCCGTCCATGAGAATCCCCGTATTACGGGCGTTCAATCTGTCGCCATAGTCCCGCTTGCCTGCCAGCTTCGCCCCTTCCGTCCGCCTGAAAAATTCCCGTTGGAACAAAAACAAGAGTGCCACCCCGATAGCTCGAAAGGGCAGAAAGAATATTTTTAGAAGTTGCTCCATGGGCTGATTTTGAGGCGGTTAGGTGCGGTGGTGGTCGGCAGGGTTCGCCGCGTGGTGTGTTTCGTGGCCACGCCGGCGATTACTTCGGCGGTGCGGTGTTTCGTGTCGCTCAAAACCTTTCGCAAACGGGGCGTGAGTGGAATTTTTCTCTCTCGCCCACGCTGGGCATAGGAGGTGGCATTTCATCGCTCTCGATCTTGTTTCTTGGCGGTTGCCTGCTCCTGTTGCTTGGCGGCTCGCTTGGCTCGGATGGCTTTCATTTCGGCAAGGCGTTTGTCTGCCTCGGTTTGGATAGGGTCTTGCTCGGTGGTGTTGGTCGTGCGGTTGTCTCGTGCTTCGTCCTGTGGCCGTGTGGTGGCGGTCTCTGGTGTGGGCTTTGCCTCTTGGTGGGCGTTTTCGCTCTTCTTGGTCTTTTCTGAATGAAAGTATGATTTCATTTTTTCATCCAGTTTCTGCCATGCCTCGGCAAGCCCCAGCCGTGCAAGGCGGTATTTATTGCCCTCTCGGTCGGTGATGCCGTGCGTTTTGCCCCTCGTGTAGAAGGCGAACCCTGCCTTTTCCATGAGGTCGGAAAAGTGGCGGGGGTCGGTGGCGGTCTCGAAAATGTCCGTGAGGCGTTCTTGCACCTGGTCGCGTTTGTCGGTCTTCGCTCCTCGGCGTTTCATCTGCTCGCCCTTGTCGGACAAGTGCTGTCGTTTCGCCTCCCGCTCGCTCCGCTCGGCTTGGGTCTGGTTTTTATGGAATACCGCCTTTTGCTCCAGCTCGGGATATTCTTTGAGTACCCACGCTTCAAGGCGGGTTTGGATGTCGGCAAACTGGGCTTTGGATAGCCGTGTTCGGCTTTCCTCCCCCACTTCGTTGGCACTCATGACGATGTGGAAGTGGAAATTGTGGGTATCCTCATGAAGCACGGCATACGCAAGGTTGCGTTTGCACCTCGCCTCGATGTAGCTTTGGGTGATGGCTTTGAGGATGGTTTTTTGTTCGTCTTCCGTGAGGTGCTGCGTCCTCGAAACGCTCACGACTTCGTGATACAGGTACACCCCGTTTTTCCGTTGCCGTAGGTGTCGGGCGTTGGCTTCAAATTCCCGCTTAAGGCTTTCCGTGTCTCGGCTGTAGGTGTTGTGGTGGATGGAAAACGCCCTACTTTTCAATTTCGCCTCACCCTCGATGTAGTCAATGAGCTGGGCAAAACTCGGGTGTTTGCGGCTCATGGATTTGATAATCATTTTCGGGCTTTGGGCTTATGTGTTTTCTCAGGCGGTGTGCCTATTTTGGATGGCGTTTCGCTTCCACCCATGCAAATACGGCTTGCTCCATTTTCTGCACTTCCAACAAAAGCCCGTTTTCATCGACAAGGCGTTTTATGGTGTTCGAGTAGTGGGCGATTTGGTTGATATTGTTCGCCGTGTTGCGAAGCAAAAAACGGATTTCAGCGAGTTCTTTTTGAATGATCTCGGGCGGGGTGCTGGGTGTCCCCTTGGGGGACACAATGAGTTCTCGGGCAAGGCTCGTGGGGCGTAGCCCCAGCTCCTTTGCATCTCGTTTGAGGCTTGAGTATTCCTCGGGGGTGAGGGTCACAGAGACACGATGCACCCGCTCGCCATATTCGCGGTTGTAGGCTTTGCGTTGGTCGGTGATGGGCATAGAAAATCTCGGGGGTTCAAAGGGGGCAACGCCCCCTTGTGGGGTCAAGGGGCAACGCCCTTGCAAGAGGGCAATTCGTCGGCTTTCCCGTGCCACGCCGAAGGCTGGCACCGGGGAAGTCGTTACGACATTGCAATCTTGCTACCGCTTCCGCCGTAGCCCACGAGTGTAGAGAAAGTGAGGCGAAAAGCAAGCCAACAGGTCTTGAACTTCGTGTGGCTTGTGGTGTGGCTATGCACCTTGGGTTGGGGATGCTTTCAGGGGAGCCGTGCCGCCAATTTTTCTTTCCCGCCGTGCCTGCTTGCACCATGGCCAAGCCTTGCTAGGGAAAGAAAAAACGGGCGGTTGTGGTTGAACAAATGCACAAATTTTGTGCGGTGAATCACCATGAATGAAGAATGGCGTGACTTTGCAGTCACGCCATTTTCTCTATTTTATAAACCATGAACCCGTGATATCACTGGAGCATACGGGTTTGAAATAACGATCAATCTCAATGCGAGGAATGCCATTCCATTTGAGTTCTAAAAGTTCATCAATGGAAATACTGCCCCACTCGTCAAATTGAAGTCCTGTGACATAGCCAAAAGCAATATGCGTCTTGGGATCGTATTCGGTAATGTACCAATTGGCACATCAAGCGATATCAAAGAGGGCGGCGTGAATGCGTGGGTCTTCCTCGTTTTCTTGGCTGTAGAGGTCATAGCCTTTGGTCAATCGTGCGAGGGTCTGGAGAAATTTTGCCTTGGTCATAAAAATGAAGGGTTAAGAAATAGGCGCGGTCTCGCGGCCGTTCGCGTCAATGAAAAAAGCAAGGAGGAACTCGCCAGAGGGAAATCCTTGTCTTTTTGAGTGCGAACGGTACGGTATCTCAGCCTATTTCGTCCCTTGGTTTTTGGCGACAGAGTTCTCCTGGTCAACTCACGATTGCAACAAGCGATACGCCTCCTGTATCGCCTTGTATTCTTCCTCCATTGCCTGCCGTATGGTTTCGGGTTTGCCTATCCACTTGTCGGGGTGGGTGCGTCCTGCCTCTCGTTTGTAGGCGGTTCTCAGCTCGTCTTGTGTCCATGGGCGTTTGAGTCCAAGGATTTCCTCGGGGCTTCGTGGATCACGCCCTTCTTGTCGTGGTGGTGGCTCGTTTTTCCGTGCTTGCTCTGCCTGTTCCCTTCTCGCTCGGGCTTCGGCTTCCCGCCGTGCCTGCTCCCGCTTCATGGCTTCATCGTAGGGTTGCCTCTCCCCTGCCCCTTCATGCGGGTGGCGGGTGTTTTGGCGTGGTGGTTCGTCGTGTGAGTTGGCTGGGTGCTCACGCCTTGCACGATTCCACACCTCGAAGCGTTCCACCATGTCCACGCAAAAATGCCAAGTCCGCCCGAAAAAATACAAGGTGTCTTGTGTCGTCTCATGCTCCCAAAGTCTTCGGGCATAGGGAATAGAGGCACCAACAAAAAAAGCCGCCCATATGCTGTTCGGCTGGACGCTCAACGATGCCCACCAAAAAATGATGGCCACGGCGAAGGCGTACCAAAAGATGATGACGAGTAAGCATCCTCGGTTGCCACTCTTCCACCAGCGCCACACTCCCCCCATGCAAAGCCCATAGAAGAGAAACGACACCCACAGGGGCAAGGACGGGAACAGGTGCAGGCTCATGGTCATTCTCGGGCGTATGTTTTCATACTTATATGAAAACATGAATGTATGAATTATTGTTTTTCTTGTGCCTCAAAGAACTTGGCAAACTTCATGCGGTGCATGGGTGCGTGTTCGTGGTCTTTATCGAAGCTCTTGCGGGTAATGTCGGATAAGGTGGTCGCATAGGCTTGGCGAAGCTCGGTTTTGCGGTCGTCACTTTGGGTGGCAAAGCGGGCAAGGGTGGATTCAATCCATGCCCGCTGTGCTTCGCTCTTTTGTCGCTCCTCGGCCTCTTTGGTAGCTTGTGCCTCTTCATTGGCCTTGTGGCGTTCTTGCTTCTCTTTGTGCTCCTCTTCCCACGCACTCCCAAGATTGTCGGCAATGGCTCGGGCGAGAAAACCTGTGAGACTGTCTCGAATTTTTCCAGCCTTCTGCATGGCTCGGGTGTATGCGAGATTTCTTGTAAGGCGTTTCACGCCATACTTCTTCCGCCATTTGTAGGCGGTTCCCTCGTCAATGCCCATTGCCACCAGGTCACGCACATCCTCTGGGATTTCTCGTGACTGTTCGACTGCCTCAAGCACTGGCGGTGGTTCATCCACATTAAGGCGGGTTTGTCGGGCTGGTTCACAGTGAAAAACGATATGCGTGATTTTTCTGCCTGTCTTTGGGTAGTCCACCTGCACAATTTCGAGATTGGATGAGGCGTTAATTTCTCGAACGGCAATTTCAATCACATATCGGCGAAAGTCCGCAAACAGGGCATATTCAGCCGTTTCAATCCCGATACTCCCCCTCAACTCTTCGTAGTGAAAAGTCCTCTTGAAATATCCATTTCTTGCGGCTTTAAATTGTTCCGCCTTGAGGAGTTCAAAAATGCGAATTGAGTACGCACTTTTAAAGCTCACGACATTTTCTAGCTCGTATTGCGTGAAGTAGCCCTTGAGCTGCAACAGGTAGGGTTTGAGTTTTTTATCAAAACAAAGCTCAACATACCCACTCCCCTGCACATATTCCGCAGACGAAAGCCAGTTCATGAAAAGCCAGCTTTTCCCCTTCTCGATCTTGATCTTTCGGCTCGTCAATTCATCGGCGGCTTTTTTGATCTGCTCATATGCCGCTTCGCCTGTGATATCAAAAAGCCGTGCGAAGTCTGTTACCGACACACGATAGAGCTTGAAGTCTTCATCGCTGGGGCTAATTTGCGCAATCAAGGCACGAATCAACCTCCCCTCCCCTACTGACGCAATGCGGTAGCTCGCATCTATGAGCGAGTTGGACTGTCTAACAGTGAGGGATTTATCGTCGATGCTCATGTGTTGGATTTTTCACATATCGGCAAGTATAAGAACAAACTATGAGGAGTCAAATTTTCATTCATAGTTTACTAGGTTCTCCTCATAGTTCGATCTCTGTAGGCACCACAAAGCGGTTTTTTTAGCCCGCTAGGTTCTCCTCATAGTTCACTAGGTCGTCCTCATAGTTGGCTAGGTTCTCCTCATAGTTCACTAGGTCATCCTCATAGTTGGCTAGGTTCTCCTCATAGTTCGATGATTTTTTTCCTTTAAAATCAAGGAGTTACGGGGTCTCTAAAGTATTAAAGGTTTAAAGAATAAACACACAGGTGCAACTTTGAGAGTTGCACGATCGGGCTTCGCCCTTGTGTGATTTCGCTTCGCTACATGACAGAGACAAACAGGGCAGGGGACATGGCTAGATAGCAAAAAATCGGGCGATAGCCGCGTTTTTTCACTCAATTCACCCCTGACTACTGCAAAACAAGAAAAACGCCTCTACGGGCGTTTAAATGCGTTTTTGAACAGCGAGCAATTTTTCAAAAAAGTTTTGCGTTTCTTGCTTGCTTCTGTATGATTGCATTCATTCATTCATACTTTCATTCAATCATACGAACTATGCCAACAATCGCTTTTCTCTCTCAAAAGGGCGGGGCAGGGAAGACCACCCTTGCCACCTGTGTTGCCCGTGAACTCGTCTTGCAAGGGTTCGATGTTGTCCTGGTCGATGCGGATTCCCAAGGAAGCGCCCGAGACTGGCGGGCAGCAACAGATCAAGACACTGTGGCCGTAGTCGGCATGGATCGGCCAACGCTGGATAAGGATTTGAAAATTTTGAACCCTGACGGCAATCGGTGGATCATCATCGACGGGGCAGGGCGAAGTGA
>CANBUY010000201.1 GCA_947372745.1 Comamonadaceae bacterium
GTTTACAAACGTTCCGCCGAAGAAGTGCTGCTGATTTGCCGCAAAGACCTGATGGCTCAAACCGTCAAACGCTTGTCGATGTTTGTGCTGCGTGCCAAGGCCAAGCTGAGCGATGCCAGTGATGAATTTCAGTTGCTCGGTCTGGCAGGTGATGCAGCGCTGGCGGCATTGAATGGTGCATCCGCAGACGCATGGCAACGCCACGTAGCGGATGCTGCCGACGTACTAACCCTCTACCCTGCCCTAGGTCAACCACGCGCTTTTTGGCTCGCGCCCAAAGACGTGGCAGCGCCCACAGGTCCAGCCCTCAGCGCAAACCTGTGGCAAGTGGGTGAAGTGATGAGCGGTATTGCGTGGGTCGAGTTGGCCACCTTCGAAGCCTTTGTGCCGCAGATGCTCAACTACGAATCAGTCGATGGCGTGAACTTCAAAAAAGGTTGCTATCCCGGTCAAGAGGTGGTGGCCCGTAGCCAGTTCCGTGGCACCTTGAAGCGCCGTGGGTTCATTGCGCAAAGTGCGGCACCGTTCACCGCGGGTCAAGAAGTGTTTTCTAGCTTAGACGCGACGCAGCCATGCGGCTTGGTGGCACAAGCCGCCAGCGATGGCGCAAGCCATGTGGCGGTGCTTGAGTTGCAACTCAGTGCCACTGAAAACAGCAGCTTGCATTTGGGGGCGGCAGATGGCCCAGTGCTGAGCCTGCTGCCACTGCCCTACGCTTTGCGTGAGGATATTTAAGCTGCCGCGTGCTTAAAAACGCACGCCAGCCTTCAAGCCCACCGATGCGTTCTTGCCCGTGCGGTCGTACTCGGCCGAGAGATTGACCAGCAGTACGTTCCAGCTCACGCCCACAAACGATTTGCTTTGTGTGAAGCTTTCATCGCTCTTGCCTGTGGCTTTGGCATTGGCATTGGAGTAAACCGTGCCCACACCCGCGTAAGGTGTGAAGCCCACAAAGCCTTTGGAAATCAACACATTCAGACCCGTGTTGTTGAGCTCCATGCCTGACACGCCACCCATGCGGCTGTGGCTGCCGCGCAGGGCAATGGCGGGCGTGATGGCATTGCCTTCAAGCAAGGCGTATTTCACGTGAACACCAGCAACCGACACATTGGTCGAAGGCACTTTGGACACAAAGCCGCCCACATCCCAGCCACCAGGCAAGCCTTTACTAACCGACAACTTGGTTTGAATCAGGTTGTTCATGCTGTCACCGCTTGCGGTTTGCCAAGCAGCGCCCGCTTTTGTTTGTGTCATCGTGGTTGACGCACTGACATCAAAACCTGTCAGGCCCAATGGCGCAGCTGGTTCAATCGCCTTGGTGCTGGTGGCTGCCGCCAAGTCTTTGCTCAATGCTAAAAACTCGGTTTGGCTGAGAGCGCTGACGTTGTTCAAATCACCCGCCATGGCTTGGGTGTTAAGCGCCATTGAGCTTGCGATAGCCAAAGTCACAGGTAAGAAGTGGTGCGCGATTTTCATAAGGAAATGTTTCTTAAAGTTTTAATTGCGCGTATTTTCACACGGTTGAAACGACCGTCACACCAAGTTCAATCGCATCTCCACATGCGGTATACCCACCTCGTCAAACGGCTCGCCCACGATGCTGAACCCGTAGGCTGCATAAAAGCCTTCAGCGCTGCGTTGCGCACTCAGGCGTACTTCTTTGTTGCCGCGTCGACGTGCCTCTGACACCAAGGCTTCTAGCAGGCGAGCACCATAGCCGTGGCCACGGGCTTCTTTCAGCACGGCCATGCGCCCTACCTTGGCCACATTGACTGATGGTTGTAGCAAGCGGGCATTGCCCAGGGGGTGTCCAGTCACATCAAACAGCACCGCGTGCAAAGCGGTGGCATCGTCTGCATCCCATTCGTCTTCTGGGGCGATGCCTTGCTCTTTGACAAACACTTCTGTGCGGATGAATTGCGCAGCTTGATGCAATGTTTGCCAGCGACCGAGGGTAATGGTGGGGGCAGTTTTCATGCCCATATTGTCGAATTAGTTCAGCGTGTACTGCGCTGCTAAATCCAAAAAACCTTGAATGTCTGGATCAATGCCTGTTTCTGAAAACAAAATGGCTGCCACTGTTGGTGCGATGCGCATCGCCAATCGCGCGTCGATGAACAGCAAGCGAGAGCGTCTTGCCAGTACATCCTCGACATGAACCGCATATTCATAGCGAGCAGCAAATCGCACCATCGCTTCGCTCAACCCATCGGTTAGCCAAGTCTGGTGACCGGGTAATTGTTGTACCCAAGTCTGTTCACTGCCATACGAATGCAATCCTTCCGGTTCACAGATGGATATGGGTAAATCACTCAAATTTTCTGCACCTACTAATTTGAGTATTTCGGTGCACGACCTACTTTTGGGCATGAGTAACGTGCTGTCAAAACATTTTTGAAGAACATCTTCAGCCATCGCTCGGTAGGTTGTCCATTTGCCTCCTGTGACGGTGACGAGGCCTGAGTCACTGACCAGTACGGTGTGTTCACGGCTCAGTGCTTTGGTGTTTTGGCCTGTTTTCTCGGGGGGCTTGACCAGTGGACGCAAGCCAACCCAAATACTTTTAACATCGCTTCGCTGAGGAGCATCTCGCAAATAACGCGCAGATTCGTTCAGGATGAAATCAATTTCTTCCTCAAAAGCCAACGGCTCTTTGGCCAAGTCATATCGAGGCGTGTCTGTTGTTCCCAAAATAACTTTACCCAACCAAGGCACTGCAAACAGCACGCGGCCATCGGCTGTTTTGGGAATCATCAAACCGGCATGGCCTGGTAGAAATTTTTTGTCCACCACGATGTGAACACCTTGACTCGGTGCCACCATCGCTTGTACATCCCCATCTTGCGCACGCAAAGCATCGACCCAGACCCCTGTGGCATTGACCACGCAACGTGCTTGAATGTCATGCGCAGCCCCCGTGAGCGTGTCTTGGCATCGCACACCCGAGACTTTTTTATCTGAGTACAGCAAAGATTTGGCTTGCATGTAATTCAACAGCAATGCACTTTCGAGTGCCGCACTGCGTGCCAACGCCAATGCCAATTTGGCATCGTTGAATTGGCCATCCCAATACTTCACGCCGCCTTTGAGGCGATCTGCTTGCACAGAGGGAAGATACGCCAAGGTCTCTTCACATGACAAGAATTCTGTATCGCCAAGGCCAGACCTGCCAGCCAAAGCATCGTAAATTTTTAAACCAATCCCGTAAAAAGGTTTCTCCCACCACGCATAAGACGGCATCACAAATGAGAGTGGTTGCGCGATGTGTGGTGCATTGTGTAGAAGTGTGCTGCGTTCGTGCAACGCTTCTCGTACCAAAGCAATATTGCCTTGCGCCAAATACCGTACACCTCCGTGCACTAGTTTGGTTGATCGCGATGATGTGCCTTTTGCAAAATCATTCGATTCGACAAGAACTACACGGTAGCCGCGTGCGGCCGCATCCAATGCCAAACCTAAACCAGTTGCACCGCCACCCACAATGGCGATGTCATACACCGCTTGAGGGTCAAGCTGCGCCAACAGATCTTCACGTCGTGTCAGCTGCGGCTGTGCTTGGGTTGGCATAGAAATCTAACGCTCCATCAATCAAGAACGAACAAAAAAAGGCCGTGTGAGTGTGTGACCCACACGGCCATCTGGTTTAACGGACCTTGCCGTTCTTCCATGCGTTCAACAATGAGTCGTACGCAATGGTTTCGCCTTTTGGCTTTTCATTCGCCAATTTCTTCCAAGGTGCACCCTTGTCGCTGAGCCACTTGTTGGGGTCAGATTTGGCGTTGAGCTTGGGTGGACACACGGCCATGCCGGAGCGCTCCAAACGTGCCATCACATCGTCCATTTCGTTGGCCAAGTTGTCCATCGCGGCTTGCGGTGTTTTCTCACCGGTCACAGCCACGGCCACGTTTTTCCACCACAACTGAGCCAGCTTGGGGTAGTCAGGCACGTTGGTGCCGGTGGGCGTCCAAGCCACGCGTGCGGGGCTGCGGTAGAACTCCACCAAACCACCCAATTTAGGTGCCATGTCGGTCATGGCTTTGGACTGGATGTCGGACTCGCGAATCGGTGTCAAACCCACGATGGTCTTTTTCAAGGACGTGGTTTTGGCAGTCACGAACTGGGCGTAGAGCCACGCTGCAGCAGTTTTGCTTTCGTCATGGCCTTTGAAGAAGGTCCATGAACCCACGTCTTGGTAGCCGTTTTGCATGCCTTGCTTCCAGTACGGGCCGTTGGGGCCTGGGGCCATGCGCCACTTCGGTGTGCCATCGGCGTTCACCACAGGCAAACCTGGCTTGATCATGTAGGCCGTGAAGGCGGTGTACCAGAAGATTTGCTGAGCAATTTGGCCTTGTGCAGGCACAGGGCCGGCTTCGCCGAAGGTCATGCCAATGGCTTCCTTGGGCGCGTATTGCTTCATCCAGTCCACGTACTTAGTGAGGGCGTAAACAGCAGCTGGTGAGTTGGTGGCACCACCGCGCGCGACCGATGCGCCTTGAGGTGTACAACCATCAGCCGAGGCGCGAATGCCCCACTCGTCCACGGGCTTGCCGTTAGGAATACCGATGTCAGCCGAGCCAGCCATGGACAGCCAAGCGTCGGTGAAACGCCAACCCAGCGAGGGGTCTTTCTTGCCGTAATCCATGTGGCCGTAAATGGCTTTGCCATCGATGTTTTTTACATCGTTGCTGAAGAAGGCGGCGATGTCTTCGTAAGCGCTCCAGTTGAGCGGCACACCCAACTCGTAACCGTATTTGGCTTTGAACTTGGCTTTCAGTTCAGGCTTGGCAAACAAGTCGGCGCGGAACCAATACAAGTTGGCGAATTGTTGGTCGGGCAATTGGTACAGCTTGCCGTCCGGTGCTGTGGTGAAACTGGTGCCGATGAAGTCTTTGATGTCGATGCCGGGGTTGGTCCACTCTTTGCCGTTGCCCTTCATGTAATCGGTCAAGTTCATGATCTTGCCGTAGCGGTAGTGTGTACCGATCAAATCGGAGTCGGTGATCCAACCGTCGTAAATGGACTTGCCTGACTGCATGGACGTTTGCAGTTTTTCCACCACATCGCCCTCGCCGATCAGGTCGTGCTTAACTTTGATGCCCGTGATTTCTTCAAAGGCCTTGGCCAGTATTTTTGATTCGTATTCGTGAGTGGCAATCGTTTCGGAGACGACTGAGATTTCCTTCACGCCTTTGGCTTGAAGTTTCTTCGCCGCATCAATGAACCACTTCATCTCAGCCGCTTGCTGGGTTTTACTCAAGGTCGAGGGCTGGAATTCGCTGTCAATCCACTTCTTGGCAGCAGCTTCATCAGCCCAACCTTGAGACGACAGTGAGCAGGCAACTGCCACTGCGACGACGCTGTAACGCAACTTCATATCTATCTCCTCATTTTTTTGATACCCCTGTGTGAAGGTGCTTTCGGCTCCAGGGGGAAACAAGCCGTCCTTTTCTAGAAAACGAGCGTCAGCCTTTTCGCATGATCCAACCGAGAAGAACCATGGAGAGGACAAAGCTGAACCAAATCGATGGATCAGCTTCCAACGACAAAACTTGAGCCAACCAACCGCTGATGCCGACAAATGCCAAATTCACATAAGCGGCAGACAACAGGCCAATGAACAGGCGATCGCCTCGTGTAGTTTGCATGGGCAAAAAACCTTTGCGCATCAAGGTGGGTGATTTCATTTCCCAGACAGTCATCCCAGTGATCATCAGTCCGATGCAAGAAAAAAATACGGCCACAGGGGTGGTCCACGCCATCCATTCAAACATTGCAGTTCTCCTCTTGAAGCCGCATCAAACGCGACCCATCGCAAAACCTTTGGCGATGTAGTTACGAACAAACCAAATCACGATGGCACCAGGCACGATGGTCAACACACCTGCTGCCGCCAGCGTGGCCCAGTCCATGCCTGACGCCGATACGGTGCGCGTCATGGTGGCCGCAATGGGCTTGGCATTCACGCTGGTCAAGGTGCGTGCCAAGAGCAACTCCACCCAGCTGAACATGAAGCAAAAGAATGCAGCGACGCCCACCCCCGCTTTGATCAAAGGCAAAAAGATCTGCACGAAAAATCGAGGGAACGAATAGCCGTCGATGTAGGCCGTCTCGTCAATCTCGCGAGGAATGCCGCTCATGAAACCTTCGAGAATCCACACAGCCAACGGCACGTTGAACAGCAAGTGCACCAGTGCCACGGCTAAGTGCGTGTCCATTAAGCCCACGGAGCTGTAGAGTTGAAAGAACGGCAGCAAAAACACAGCGGGTGGCGTCATGCGGTTGGTCAATAGCCAAAAGAACACGTGCTTGTCACCCAGAAAGCTATAGCGTGAGAACGCATAAGCGGCGGGTAACGCGACGGTGAGTGACATCACCGTATTCATGCCCACGTAAATCAGGCTGTTGATATAGCCCGAATACCAAGCTGGATCGGTCAAGATAGTTTCGTAGTTAGCCCAGGTGAAATGCTCGGGGAACAAGGTGAAACCAGCCAAGATTTCATTGTTTGTTTTGAATGACATGTTGATCATCCAATAAATGGGCAGCAAAGCAAATACAAGATAGAGCCACAGAAAAACTGTGCGCTTTTGAAATTTTGCTTTATGCATGTCCACCCTCCTTCGGCTCTGTACCGACTTGCTGCATCCAGTTGTACAAAACAAAACAGAACAACAAAATGATCAAGAAATAAATCAATGAAAAAGCCGCAGCAGGCCCTAGGTCAAATTGCCCCACGGCTTTTTGTGTCAAAAATTGCGATAAAAACGTGGTCGAGTTACCGGGGCCGCCACCGGTCAGCACAAAGGGTTCGGTGTAAATCATGAAGCTGTCCATGAAGCGCAACAGCACCGCAATCACCAAGACGCCGCGCATCTTGGGCAACTGAACAAAGCGGAACACATCGAACTTACTGGCGCCGTCAATACTCGCGGCTTGGTAATACGCATCAGGAATAGAGCGCAAACCGGCGTATCCCAATAACGCCACCAATGGCGTCCAATGCCAAACGTCCATTAACAAGACGGTGAACCAAGCATGGTTGGCGTTGCCTGTGTAGTTGTAGGCAATGCCCATGCCTTGAAGCGCTGCGCCCATCAGACCGATATCGGTACGCCCAAAAATTTGCCAAATCGTGCCGACCACGTTCCAAGGAATCAACAACGACAGCGATACGATGACCAGTACCGCCGATGATTTCCAACCTGTTGCAGGCATAGACAAGGCCAACAGAATGCCCAACGGTAACTCCACAGCCAACACCGAAAACGAATAAATCAATTGGCGCAACAACGCGCCGTGTAACTCTTCGTCTCGCATGATCGCAGCAAACCATTCGGTACCCACAAACACGCGACGGTCAGTGGATATGATGTCTTGCACCGAGTAGTTGACCACCACCATCAAAGGCAAGATGGCCGAAAACGCGACGCACAACAACACGGGCAAAATCAAAAACCAGGCTTTCTGGTTGACGGGTTTGGTGGTCGTGCTCATGCCACGATCTCCTCGTTTTTATAAAAGCATGTATGGGCACCCATAACTTGTAGCCACACGGTTGAACCGGTTTGTACAGATGCACTGTCCGTCGATAAACGTGCTTTGACGGTTTGGCCATGGTGGCTTGCGGTGACGATGTTGTGTGTGCCCACATCTTGAACTTGCGACACCAGCATGGGCAAAGCACCTGGCGTTTGGGCATCTGTCAATGCCACATATTCAGGACGTATGCCTAATTTAATGGCGCCCAACGGCAATGCTGCAGCAGCGTCGAGTACATGTGAGCCCACACGCAAACCGGATGCATCCACCTCGGCGTGCAAAAAATTCATTCCAGGAGACCCAATGA
Source organism: Comamonadaceae bacterium (assembly GCA_947372745.1). Taxonomy (GTDB): domain Bacteria; phylum Pseudomonadota; class Gammaproteobacteria; order Burkholderiales; family Burkholderiaceae_C; genus Rhodoferax. Next base: position 7,847 of record CANBUY010000201.1, read on the forward strand.
AGTTGCCAACAAATGTGTGGCTAGGCCG
>CANBUY010000202.1 GCA_947372745.1 Comamonadaceae bacterium
TAGGGTCGTTTGAGTCTAAGAAAGCAATCACAACTTGAATGAAGTCGGTATGCTTGTGAACCATCACATAAGACTTCATAAGCAGGAACACCCCCATGACCAAAGTAGCAATCGTCACAGGCGCCAGTTCTGGCATTGGCAAAGCATGCGCGTTGGCGTTGTTGGCCGAAGGTTGGAAGGTGGTGTTGGTGGGGCGTCGTGCGGATGCGCTGCAAGCTGCCGTGCAAGCGGCGGGCGCGAATGCGGGCAATGCCTTGGCAGTGCCCTGCGATGTGAGCAACGAGGACGATGTGGCCAAACTGTTTGAGCAGGTGCGCGTGAACTATGGCCGCTTGGATTTGCTGTTCAATAACGCGGGTATCTTTTTGCCCGCCACTATGCCCGGCGATTTGACGGGTGAAGACTGGCGCCGTTCGGTGGATGTGAATTTCAATGGCGCGTTTTATTGCCTCTCGCATGCGTTCAAGTTGATGAAAGCGCAAAGTCCACAAGGCGGGCGCATCATCAACAACGGGTCGATTTCGGCGCACGCGCCTCGCCCTGGCTCTATCGCCTACACGGCCACCAAACACGCGATCACGGGCATGACTAAAGCGGCTGCGCTCGATGGCCGTGCGTTTAACATTGCGGTGGGCCAGATTGACATTGGTAACGTGGCCAGCGACATGACCGAGAAGTTCGCCGCAGGCGCTTTACAGGCCGACGGCAGCGTGAAGCCCGAAGCCCGCATGGACATGCAGGGCGTGGTCGACAGCTTCATGGCCATGGCGCGTTTGCCGCTGTCGGCCAATGTGCTGTTCATGACGGTCATGGCGACCAAGATGCCGTTTGTGGGGCGAGGCTAAAACGCTCATCAGCCGTTTGAAAAGTCGTTGGAACGGCTGCCAAGTTGCTGCAAGGTGAAACTTTTAGAATCTATACAGTTTCAAACTTTTTCTTATTTCCCATGAACGTCATTCGCTTCTCTGATTTGTGCGCCAACGGCTCGGCCAAGGGCAAACGTGTTTTCATCCGCGCCGACCTCAACGTGCCGCAAGACGATGATGGCCAGATTACTGAAGACACGCGCATCCGCGCGAGCGTGCCTGCCATTCGCATGGCGCTCGAAGTGGGTGCTGCGGTGATGGTCACATCGCACTTGGGACGCCCCACCGAAGGCGAATTCAAACCCGAAGATTCATTGGCTCCCGTGGCAGAGCGTTTGAGCGAGTTGCTGGGCTGCCGCGTGCCGTTGATCTCCAATTGGGTGGACGGCGTAGACGTTGAGCCAGGCCAAGTGGTGCTGCTCGAAAACTGCCGCGTCAACAAAGGCGAGAAAAAGAACAACGACGAATTGGCTCGCAAGCTGGGCGCGCTGTGCGACATTTTTGTGCACGACGCCTTTGGCACTTCGCACCGCGCCGAAGGCACAACCTACGGCATCGCGCAATACGCGCCCGTGGCCTGTGCAGGCCCCTTGTTGGCTGCAGAGATTGACGCCATCACCAAAGCCTTGGCCAACCCCAAACGCCCACTGGCCGCCATCGTGGCAGGCAGCAAGGTGTCCACCAAGCTGACCATCCTCAAGAGCTTGGCCAACAACGTGGACCAGCTCATCGTGGGTGGCGGCATTGCCAACACCTTCATGCTGGCCGCTGGCCTGAACATTGGCAAGAGCTTGGCCGAGCACGACTTGGTGGGCGAAGCCAAAGCCGTGATCGACATCATGAAAGCCCGCGGCGCAGAAGTGCCAATCCCCACCGACGTGGTGACGGCTAAAACTTTTGCGGCTGATGCGGTGGCTACGGTGAAAAAGGCCAACGAAGTGGCCGACGACGACATGATTTTGGACATCGGTCCAGAGACCGCCACCAAGTTGGCCGCGCAGCTGATGAAGGCCGGCACGATTGTGTGGAACGGCCCTGTGGGCGTGTTTGAGTTTGCGGCGTTTGAGAACGGTACAAAGACCATCGCGCACGCCATTGCCGAATCTAGCGCCTTCAGCATCGCAGGCGGTGGCGACACCTTGGCAGCCATTGCCAAGTACGGTATCGAAAAACAAGTGGGCTACATCTCCACCGGCGGCGGCGCTTTCTTGGAAGTGCTGGAAGGCAAGACCTTGCCTGCGTTCGAGATTTTGACCAAGCGCGCTGCGGGTTAAGACCGCTTACAAGTTGAGTTGAGCTCAACAGTTGACAGAACAACACGGGCATCATGGCCCGTGTTTTCATTTGGGGTTTTGAAGATGCGTTTCATATTTAAATTTGCTTGCGCTGTTATTGTTTGTTTGCCATTGATTGGCTTTGCTCAAGGAATACAGGCATTTCCCATTGAGTCTAGGCGATGTAATTCGTTGTCTGACCATGCCGCAGTGCAGGAGTGTCAAAAACGTGGGCAAGCTGAGGGGCGTGAGTGGGAAAAACAAATGAAAGAGCGCTATGCGCCTACCTCGCCGAGACTGAATAATGCAGAAATTAAGCCACCCATGAATTGCTTTAAGCGCGAATCAACTGGCGAACAGGTTTGTGCAAATTAAGTTCACCAAGCACAAGCAAACGAAAACAACTGTCGGCTCATGCTGTCTTGGCTGATGGGCTTCCAGCCTTCAGCCACGGGTAGCGCTTTGATGGCCGGACCATTCCCCATTTTGTTGGGATGGCTGGTGGCGCTGAGGGTTTTGTATTTGCCTTCGGTGCAGTCGTAATCGATGTACGACTTGACCGATTGTTGGCCTGTGGCGTCGGGCGTTTGCAGGTCGTACACCACCCACACGCGGCGGTTGTAGCCCATCTTCACAATGGCGCTGGAGTCGATGTAAACCGTGGCCACTTCGTTGCGCGTGACAGTGACCCACATGGCGTGAGACGCTGCAGATGCAAGGGCCAGCAAGAACAAAACGATGAATTTCATGGGTGTGAAGCGTACAAGAAAAAGCCCCACAAATTCGTGTGAACTTGCGGGGCTTTGAAAGGCTTAAAGCTTAAGCAGCTTTCATCGCGCGAGGGCTGGTGACTTTGCCGTCGTACGTGGTCCAGCTGTCGGTCTTGAAGTCATACAGCTTGCAGTCGCGGGCAGTTTGCACATACCAGCTCCAAGAGAAAGGCTGAACGATGATGCGTTCTGGCAGCAACTCTTCGAGTTTGCTTTGCGCTTGCTTCAACTTGTACAAAGGAATGCTCATGTCCAAGTGGTGAGCGGTGTGCTCCATGATGTGGTGCATCAGCGCGCCGATGTTGAATGGGAAGGTCAAGTGCACGGTGGTGGACACAAAAGGCGAAGCCTTTGACCAGCCAGTGCGCTCTTCGTGCCAAGACACGTCCACATGGGTGTGGTGCACGTACACCACAAAACCAATCATGGTCACCCAGAAGAAGAATGGAATGATCACGCCCATCAACAAGATGTAGCCAATGGTTTGGCCCGTGGCCACTGCAGCCCACGCCATGACAGCCACCCAAGCAGCGCCAAAGCCAGTGATGAGCAAGCAGTCTTTGGTGAAGATGGGACGGCGTGTGGGCATGTTCTTTTCATTGGGGAA
>CANBUY010000203.1 GCA_947372745.1 Comamonadaceae bacterium
ACCCAAATTATTTGATTGGAAAGCATTTTTCAATAGTGTTGACGTAGACATTTTTCTATATAAAATTCATAAAAATAATTGCATTAAAATAATGCAAGGCAATACAGAATGGCTTTAATATTGAGTAATTAAAATTATAAATTTATCAAACAACAAAGCTTTTATTTTTCCACACATTTAAAAACTGATCTTCAGCGCCTTCACTACCTGCGATTAGACTTGGCATTAACTTACAATATTCAGCCATATCTATCTCGTTCCTATAATGCCAAAGAATATTAGAGCCAACAATTGAAATTGTATCAGAGACCATTTGTTCAGTTAACTTATCAATCCTTTTGCCTGCTATTGCCAATGCAATGTATGCTAAAAATGCCAATTTTAATGGCGGACCAAAGTGTTGAGTTGAATTCTGACCAGAATTTTGACGCATGAATCCAAGTTGTTCATTTATGTAACAAAGTGGCAAAGCCAACGTACCCTCAAGAAATGATCCCAAGTCCTCAAGACCAGAATACGATATTCCATTAAGCTCACAAGTCAGCATTTTTTCAGCAAATTCAGCGCGATAAACCGTATTAGAAACTTCACCTAACCAATTTCTGGATTGTCCAACAGTAGACGAGAAAATAATATTAGAATCAATTGATATATTTCGATTTGGATGATATTTGATAAAATCAGGTACAGATAAACCTTTCTTTAAAGGCTGTCCAACCTCATTTGCAGTCCAACGTCCGCTTATTGTCGAGCTAAACACACCATGATTGTGAGCATGTAAATGACGTTCATAAAATTGAGGATAAATAATATCGTCATCACAAAGAACGTGTACTAACTCAGTATCGCGACTAAAGTTTCGTATAATGTGGCATACATTAGCATAAGCCCCTTTACGCGGACCTGCAATTACTTCGACATTAAGATGGGCGACTAAAGACTTTAGCGGCTCGGCACTAAGCAACTCCATAAAAATCTGATTTGAACTATCATCTGAAAAAATAACTCGATCAGGTGGTACTGTTTGCTGGATCAATGCAGCTAACAATTCATAGAGATATTTTTCTTTGTAGGCGGGTATAAGTGTCGTTATTTTCATCGAAAATTACTGCGAATGGCAGCGCCAACTTCTAATGCCTCGGAGGAGGTTATGTAAGGTGAAATAGGAATGCTCAGCACTTCTTTTTGAAGAATTTCAGCCAAAGGAAGAGGCCCAAATTCAAACGCTGAATATGCATCTTGTTGATGACAAGAAATCGGGTAGTGGATCATATTACCAATTTGCGCGGAATCAAGTGTGGCTTTCAGTCTAACCCTATCACTACTTCGTATAACAAACAAATGCCATACTGGATCCGCGTCATTAATGACAAAAGGTAGGATAACAGGAGTGGTCGCAAGGGTAGAAAAATAAATCTGCGCTATAGTTTTACGAGATGCATTTTCGAAATCCAGATACTTAAGTTTAACTCGCAGAATTGCTGCTTGAATTTCGTCCAACCGAGAATTGATTCCCATCAATTCATGTTTATATTTAACCTTAGAACCATAGTTACGGAGTATTCGAAGCTTCAAAGCAAGATTTTCGTCATTGGTAGTAATCGCACCACCGTCACCAAGTGCCCCAAGGTTTTTCCCTGGATAAAAGCTGAATCCCGCAGCATCACCCAATCCGCCTGTGCGCGAACCACGGTAACTAGCACCATGAGCCTGCGCAGCGTCCTCAATTATCCGCAAACCATGGCGCTTTCCAATCTCAATGATTGGCGCCATATCAGCCGGTTGACCATATAAATGTACCGGCATAATCGCTCGCGTGCGTCTAGTGATTGCCGCTTCAATCAGACCAGGGTTGATGTTGTACGTGCGCTCATCTGGCTCAACTGGCACCGGCGTGGCGCCAACATAAGTTACCGCAAGCCAAGTAGCAATGAAAGTATTGGAGGGCACGATCACTTCATCGCCGGGACCAATACCATATGCGCGCAAAATCAGGCTGAGGGCATCAAGTCCATTACCAACTCCAATGCAATGCTTGACTCCACAGTAAGCAGCAAATTCCTGTTCGAACAATTCAGTCTCGCGACCAAGGATGTACCACCCGGAATCAATAACACGCTGAATCGCTGCACAAATCTCATCTTGGTGAGGCGAGTTCACACGCTTCAGATTTAAAAATTCAATCAATTACCCCACCTTGCCTTCATGAAATCGTTGTAGTCGCGATAGTAATCATCTTCATCATATTTCGATGAAGCCAAAACCATACACACCGAATTTGAAGAAAAATTATCCAGTTCACGCCAGATCATCGGACAAACGTAAAGTCCATTATAAGAACGCGAAAGATGTATCCGCTTCTTGTCCTTGCCATCGTCAAGAACTACGTCAAAGCTGCCTGACATTGCAACAATGAACTGCTGCAAGCCCTTGTGGGCGTGACCACCTCGTTCGGCACCGCCAGGAACATCATACAAGTAGTAGACCCGTTCTATTTCAAAAGGAATATGACTGTTTGATTCAATAAAGGTCAAATTTCCACGGGGGTCTTGGATCTTGGGTAACTCGAGAATTCGGCAATCATCAACAGACATCGTTTTTCCTAGTAAAGCGAGACAACACGGGAGCCGTGTAGCGATCACAAGCGCGACGTAATCGCAGAAGCACTTGAAAGCTTCCTTTAAGCAATAGCCTGGAATCATAACCTACCCCGGGCAGCTTTTTCAATACAGGACTCCTTGAAACGGTCCCTAGGTCAATTTTGCCTTACTATTTCAGAAATATTATTCTTAGAGAGAACAAAACAGGTGTGATCTCCGTTAAAATTGGAACAAAGCAACTATTTCAGAATGGCGAGACAGACTGTCAGAAATGCCAAACTTTAAGTGAATGAAAAAAGGAGCCGAAGCGGTGTCCGATCGTTCTGGTTTGGTTGATTTTCTCACCCCTCTCCTACTCTAACGAAGTTTATGCATATCAATACAGTTCCGATTATTTCCGTGTCTTACAACTCCGCCGAATTGATCGAGGACTTGCTCAGTTCTTTACGGGCACACTATACAAATCCAATCACCATTATCGACGGCTCTAGCGCTGAACTATACCCAGCCATTGAAGCAGTTTGCAGCAAGTATGCTGACGTAAATTTCATTCATTTCGATTACAACATCCATCACGGCCCAGGTATGGCTTGGGCGTTTCAGAATCTGGATCTGCATGGTCCTGTGTTGGTTTTGGATTCTGACGTCATCATTCTCAAGCGGGGCTTCCTTGAGTCCATGATGGAGCAACTGAAGCCGGACATGTACGGTGTAGGTTCTGTCAGCTATGTCAATGAAGCTGGTTACGACGTTGACTACGCTGAAGGTTCAATTCGATATCTACACCCTGCCTGCATGCTGTGTAACATAGATGTGATGCGCGCTTGGCCGATGCCGATCAAGCATGGAGCGCCCATGTTCGAAACAATGATGGCAATCCATCGCAGCGGACAGCACGAATTGATTGGCGGGATCGACTGGGTCGTAGAAGACTTTTCACGCAGCGAAACTAAGCATTTCTTACGTCACGATTGGCAAGGTACCGTCAAGCGTACCGGCGGATATCATTTGGAGGAATGGGCAAAGGCAGAAAAAGAAGAATCTGTAGTTCGCTTATTGACGCTTTCACTGATGGCGCCAGACCTTAAAAAGGTAGTCGAAATCGGTGCAAATAACGGTGCCCTTGCCCGAGCCTGTAAGGATGCACGAGCCGGATGTCACTATACGGCGTTGGAAGTCAATCCTGACAAAAAGAACCTGGATAAGATCGCCTGCGATCAAGTCCTCAATTACGATGTAGACGCATTAGGCGACGATTTTTTCCGTGACTATGCCGATACGGAATGCTGGATTCTCGACCGAGCCTTAGAGCGACTTAAGCATCCAGACCGACTACTAGCGCGTATTCGCAAATGTATAAGTTCAAATGGAAGCATCATTGCAGTAATACCAAACGCCCAACATTGGACTGTGCAAACTAAACTTTGTATTGGGGACTTCCGCTACGATGAATCAAACCTGATGCACAATTCGCACCTGCGATGGTTTTCCCGGGCAACGATTTTTGAAATGTTTCAAAAAGCTGGTTTCAAGGTGATCCAAGGATTCCCAGTTATTCACGAACGCCTTCAAAATCCAACACTACTGGACGCACTTGGCCAACTAGCGCTCGCTGTTGGAGCCGATCCATCGGTCACGATGGATGATCTGCAGGCTA
>CANBUY010000204.1 GCA_947372745.1 Comamonadaceae bacterium
GCAGGCGAGTTTGGCAAGGCAGATGTGCTTACGCGAGCCAAGGGAACGAGCGTTGATCATGTGCGGGACGCGGGCGTTGTCGAAGCAATGTCCGGGCGTGTTCGGCTGTTGAAACCTGCTGAGTATGCGGAGGATTGGTCCCCCGAGCAGGACAACAGCACTCCCGTGTGGGAGGCGCTGCACCAGCTTATTCGGGCCTTGCGAAGTGGTGGCGTGACGGCGACAGGAGTTCTTTTGGCAGGGATGCCGCAACGAGCTGAGTTGATTCGCAATTTGGCTTATCGCCTTTACACCTTGTGTGAGCGAAAAGGCTGGGCAGAGGATGCACGAGCCTACAACGAGCTGATCACGTCGTGGGTTGCCATCGATGTCGCCTCTCATGAAAAGGGGCACTTCGGCTCGCAAGCCAATTTGGAAATCTAAGGGAGATAAAAATGAGTTTGAAGCCTTGGCGCGAAATCGCCATTCCACATGAAGATGTCCTCAAAGGCACCTTCCAACAGGCTGAGTTCGCGGCCGACATTTCCAAGGTGCACCAAGGCATCGCCACGCCGGAATATCAGGACGCGGAGCTGTTCTTCCAGCGGACGTTTATCACCGAAGGCATGCGGCTGCTTCTGGACTCCGTCGTCAAGCGCCTAGCCGGCAAGGGCGGCGATCCTGTGGTTCAGTTGCAGACCGCATTTGGTGGGGGCAAGACCCACACGCTTTTGGCCGTCTACCACTTAGCCAAGGGCGCAACGTCAGCTTCGAAGATGCAAGGCATCCCGCCGATCTTGGACGCGGCCGGCATCACTGAGTTGCCAAAGGCACGCGTCGCCGTCCTCGATGGCGTGGACCTGCTGGACCTCGCTAGCAAACCGCGCGTGCATGGCAAGACCACCGTCAAGACCATCTGGGGCGAGTTGGCCTGGCAGTTGGGTGGCGAGTCGGCCTTTGCCAAGCTTATGGAGGCAGACCGCGATGGCACAGCGCCAGGCAAGTCCGTGCTGGCCGACATTATTGGCGGCAGCGCCCCTTGCATCATCTTGATGGACGAGCTCGTGCGCTACGTCTCGCAGTTCGAGGAGGGCAAGACGCTCTCCGGTGGAACCTATGACACGCAGCTTTCGTTCATCCAGTCCCTGACCGAAGCCTTGAAGGCCGTGCCCAATGCGATCTTGCTGGCCTCGCTGCCTTTCTCCGACCGGGAGGCCGGCAGCCAGCAAGGCGTGAAGGCTCTTCGTGCCTTGGAGCACTACTTCGGGCGCGTGCAGGCGCTGTGGAAGCCGGTGGCGACCGAGGAAGCCTTTGAGATCGTGCGCAGGCGGTTGTTTGCCAATGTTTCCGACCGCCTCGCGGCCGAGGAAGTGTGCCGGGCCTATGCCGACTATTACACCGCCAACGCGGGGGATTTCCCGCAGGAGACCCAAGAGGGCAATTACTTGGAGCGGTTGAAGCACGCCTATCCGATCCACCCCGAAGTTTTCGATCGCCTCTATGAGGATTGGTCTACCTTGGACAACTTCCAGCGAACGCGCGGCGTCTTGAAGCTGATGGCCAAGGTGATCCATCGGCTTTGGACCACGGGCAACAACGACTTGATGATCCAGCCGGGCAGCCTGCCGCTGTTCGACTCCGACACGCGCAACGAGGCGATCTACTACCTGCCGCAGGGCTGGGACCCGGTGCTCGAACGCGACATCGACGGCGAACGCGCCGCGACCACCGAACTCGACAACGCCCGTCCTCTCTTTGGTTCGATCCACGCCTGCCGGCGGATCGCACGGACTGTGTTCTTGGGGTCAGCTCCCGATGCCGGAGCCGTTGGCGGCGCCAAGCACCATCGCGGCGTCGAGCTTGAACGGCTGCTGTTGGGTTGTGTGCAGCCCGGCCAGGTGCTTGGCCACTACAAGGATGGCGTCCGGGCCTTGGTGGACCGGCTGCAATACCTCAACAGCTCCGACAACCGCTATTGGTTCGACACGCGGCCGAACCTGCGCCGCGAAATGGAAGATCGCAAGCGGCGCTTTGACCTGCGCGAAGACGTGTATCCGTTCATCAAGGACAAGCTGCGATTCGCCCCGGGCATCTTCGGTGGCGTCCATGTGTTCACGCCGTCGTCGGATGTGCCCGATGACTTCCATCTGCGCCTTGTCGTGCTGCCGCCGGAGGCTACGTTCAGCAAAGGAGCTCAGTCTCCTGCCATCGATATGGCCACTTCGATTTTGAAGAGCCGTGGCGATCAGCCTCGCCAGAAGCAGAACCGCTTGGTGTTCCTGGCACCCGACACCGACAGCCTCTCGCGCCTCAAAGACCAAGTGACCTCCTCGCTCGCGTGGAAGTCCATCGTCGATGACGTGAAGGAGGGCCGGCTCAACCTTGACGGGCACCAGACCAAGCAGGCTTCGGCGAGCCTCGATCAGGCCAATGACGCTTTGGGCCGCATGGTGCGCGAGACCTTCAAATGGCTTCTTGCTCCGTTGCAGGAGGCCAAGCCGGGCAAGGGCATCGGCGACATCCAGTGGGACCACTTTCAGATCAATCCGGCTGCGGCGAATAGAACCGAGGAGATCGAGCGGGTCCTCAAAGAGCACGAACTGCTCATTGCCGACTGGGCGCCCATCCACCTTCGGAACATGCTTCAAGCGTGGTTTTGGAAGGACGACGCGACGGCGGTTGGAGCTTTGGACACTTGGCAGAAGACGTGCTGCTACCTCTATCTTCCACGTCTGCGCGATGACGAGACGCTGCGGGCGACCATCGCCGCAGGCGTGTCGTCCCGCGACTTCTTCGGCGTCGCATACGGCCGCGAGGAGGGGCGCTTCCAAGGCTTCCACTTCGACCACGACACGACGCCAATCCTCGACGCGAGCCTGTTGCTGATCGAGCCCAAGGCGGCTTCGGCATTCGCGGGCAAGCTTGCTGAGGAGGCCGCAGCACGCGAGGCCGAAATCAAAGGCAAGGATGCAGGCGGCTCAGGCTCTCCCGGTGGGACGAAGGGCGAAACGGCTGGCGGCGGCGGTTCTACAACCACAGTGGGCGGTGGCGGCTACACGGGCGGAGCCGGTGGCGGATCGACTGGCACGGGCTCGGGTGGTGGCGCGCCCGCAAAGAAGACGATGTTCTTCGGCTCAGTGGACCTAAACCCGAACCAAGCCAAGGTGCAGTTTTCAGACGTGGCCGAAGAGGTATTGATGCTCCTCAACAAGCCGGGCGTGAAGCTTCGCATCTCGGTGGAGATCGAGGCCGAGTTGCCGACTGGTTTTGATGATGGCGTTCAGCGTGCCGTGCGCGAGAACTGCGATCAGTTGAAGTTCAAAAGCAAGTCCTTCGACGACTGAGCGCGCCATGGGAAAGATCATTGTTCCGGCGCTGCCGACAGCGCGAGAGATGGAGAGGCATCTTCAATCGCTTGTTGAAGACGAGGAGAGCAAATTTTCCAGCGTGCTCGACCTCGACGTGTCCCACGTTGACATGAGGGCTCAGGTCTACGGGGTTCGGATCACCGCCGTGGACCTCGATGCCTCGACCATCGGCGTGTCATACGAGGCCGACTACAACGTCTTCAATGGCTGCAAGGATCAGAACATTGACGACTCGCACAATGGATTTGTCACGGGTGTCCGAACGGCGGCTGGATGGGAGTTCGAGGAATTCGTCCCGCCACCCAAGCGCACAACCGTGAATGAGTTTTAGACCAAGAGGGATGGCGACGATGGCGACAAAAAAGACCAATGCAGGACAGGCCACAGCGACCACACTTGCGCAGATCGCCGCGCTGCCGCCTGAAACTCAATTGCCCCCGACTGATGCCGCGATTTTCCTGAGCGTCTCCACCACACAGTTGGAAAGAATGCGCGGCTCCAACATTGGCCCGCACTTCACGCTGGTAAAGGTCTCCGGTGCAGACCTCGCCAAATACAAGAAGCAAGACTTGGAAGACTGGTTGGCTGCAAACAAGACTGGCCTGCCAGTGGTCAAGGCCACCAGCAAGAAGTAGGGGCCGAGCATGCCGAACATCCGCTCCATCGACATGCTTTTTCTCGACCAGCTCTTCGAGATGGGCGGCGGCTACGTCCTCAATTTTTCCGACAGGACGATGTCACGGTTCTTCGCCGAGGAGCTCAACGTCGATATCGACGATCCCACATACGCCGAGCATGGTGGCTCGAAAGGCAAGCGGCTGCGCTGCTACTTGCAAAAGGTCGAAATCCCAGCTGTAGTCAAGACACTCAAGTCCCTATGGGAATACCGCGAAGCCATCAGGATGCGCGACGGCAAGGCCGAGCAGGTCGAGAACGCGCAAGGACGGCTTCTGTCACTGATCAATCGCCTTGAAGGCAAGCCAGATGCCCAGCCCGCCGGGGAATCTCCCAAGGCCGCGTATGACCGACCAAGGCTTCTAGCTCTGCGCAATGACCTCATCGCCTTCGCCCAGCTTGCGCCGCAGGCAAGGGGCTACGCCTTCGAGACCTTGCTGCGCGACCTCTTCAATGTCTTCGGGCTGCAGGCTCGCGAGCCATTTCGGCTCAAAGGCGAGCAGATCGACGGGAGTTTCGTGCTCCAAGGCGAGACCTATCTGATCGAGGCCAAATGGCAGGCTGCTCCCACTGGCGTGGCGGACTTGCACACGTTCCACGGCAAGCTTGAACAGAAGGCTGCGTGGACGCGAGGCCTCTTCGTCAGCAACAGCGGCTTCACGGAAGACGGACTTGTCGCCTTCGGCAAGGGCAAGCGCGTGATCTGCATGGATGGCCTCGACCTCTTCGACACGCTGAGCCGCGAGCTGCCGCTCAACCATGTCCTCGAAAGCAAGGTGCGCAGGGCCGCCGAAACCGGCTTGCCGTTCGCGCGTGTGCGCGACCTCTTTCCAACTTAGGCCGCGTCAATGACCGACCAAGAGCTTTCAGACTACCTCGCAGCCAAGAAGGCGGCGGTGGTCCACCTCTCGCATCACTCTGTCATGAATCCGACGCGTCCAAACTTTCCGGACGATATGCATCGAGCAATCGCTAAGAGGGACGAGTTCAATCTCTCCTGCGTGGTTGTGTGGCCTGGCCACGGCATGCCGCTGCCGGGATCGGTGGGCGTGATCTTCAAGCCCACATGTGCGAACGTGATCTCGGCCGCAAGCAGCGACTCAGGCTCGATGACGTTGTCCGATGGCACTGATGGAACTCTGGGCGAGCCGCTGACACCTGAAACCTTGGAGGCGACCTTCGGCGTCTGGTTCGGGAACTACAACGAGTGGCGAGTGCATGACGCGGAAGTCGTAGGCATTTTCGTCGCAGATCCTTTGAACATCGAAGTCAAGAAGGAAGTCGTTCTCGACGCGGGCGGTGAGGAGTGCAAGACAGTTGCGGCGGAGTCCATCGAACTTTCTGAGGTTTTCGCTGCGTTCCCGCACCACTCGATTTTCACGATGGGGCACGAAGGCCTTGTCGAAATTCCCCGTTCCTGAACGACTCATTCCAACCAATCTACAAAGGAGGCCATGGCATGGCGACGACGAGCAAAGCAACCGCGAAAGAGTTGGCGACATTGGCGCTGGCCAAGGCCCTCGCTGAGGGCGACCCCAAGGCCGCGTCGATTGCCCTGAAAGATGGTGGGGATGTGGATGCATTTTGGATCGATGGCCGCACTACCTTGCGCGGCCTCGTCGGAAAGCGCGGCAGCGCCGCCGCATCCAAGGCGATGAAAGGGCTGTTCGAGCCCGAGGTGATGAAGGTGTTGCCGCCGTTGAAGGTGGATAGGTCGCTTTGGTCGAAGTCCTTTGTGGAGTTCGTGGCTAGGCGGGCCTACGAGTTTGAAGGATCGACGAACCCGTTGTCGCAAGGAAATCTCGGCACTGATCTCAAGGGTCTTTCATCCGCCAAGGCTGGCGTCAAGTTGATTTCGAACAAGTGGTCGAGGGGGATTGGAAACGCTATTTGCAACGATTCAAAGGATGGCAAATCGAGCAAATGGAAAATTTGGTTCGACGCGGATTGGAAAAAGGATCGACGCATCGTCGGCTTCTGGGTGTCCTTCAAAGTCGATGCGCTCAGCTGGGCGATCGTTGAAGAATTCGATGCGGCGGTGAGGGCTGGAACGGAGTGCGAATGGCCACCTCTGACGAGCCCGTATGTCCTCGCGCAGAGGAACTGGGAGGGCCAGGTCCTTGCCTATGACTGGCTCTATGGCGTTTCATACGACATAGAAGACCTTGTTGCATTCTTGCGTAAGGGGGGCAGTCCATACGCGACCCTCGGGGAGGACTCGATAGTCGGAGACCCCAGTCCCTATTCCGGGAGTCCCGAAACCAAGGACTTCATGGACGCGGTGCGGACCGCCTTGGGCTCTCCCGAAGGATGGCACCTGCGCATCGCTCCATTGTTGACCGACGAGGGGATTGCAGCCCTTCGCGCGAAGGTGGAGTTGAAGCTCGCGACGCCGAAAGCGAAGACAGCTAAGAAGTCTTTGAAGGACCGCACAGATATTGTGTAATCCGCTTCGCTAGTTTTTGCCGATGCCGTGTCGGTAGTCCCAAGGCGGCACCGGGTCGGCATCGCTCCATAGGCCAAGGCGCCCCGCCTTGGCCTTGTCTTCCGCGCCGGCATAGGCGTCGCGGTCTTCGCGGCTCTGGTCTTTCGCATAGGCCTTGTAGTGCCACGCCATGCCAAGCTCGATTTGCCGCAACCCGCAGTCCACGCCATCGGCGACGACCTTGCCCACGGTGCGGCCGTAGCGGTCGATCTTCTTCCACTCGACCACGACTTCCTTGCCGAACGCGCAGTCCGACATGGACTGCTTCGAGCGCTGCCCGAACGCCTGCTTCTTCTCCGGCGCGTCGATGCCGGCGATCCTCACGCGCGTCTGCTCGCGCTCGCGCAGGACCGTGATGGTGTCGCCGTCCAGGACGGCCACGACCTTGCCCGAGAGCGTTTCGGCATAAGCCACTTGGGCGGCCGCCAGCGCCGCAGCCAATGCCACCACTTGGACCCAGCGGCCGAGGTGGCGAAATACATGTGGCGGCGTCATTTGTCGTGTAAAAATGGATACTGTGAATATGTCCAGTATTTTATCCGAAGTCTTGCCCGAAAACGCCATTCCGGTGGGGATGTCCCCCGCGCTGGCGTTCGAGATCGCGCAGACCGTTCGCGCGGGTTTCCCATCTCCCGCCGAGGACATTGGAGCCAAGCGAATTGATCTGGCCGCCAGGCTCATCAAGCATCCTCAAGCGACGTTTCTGATCCGCGCTCGTGGCGACTCCATGCGCGAGGCCGGCATCTTCGATGGCGACGTGCTGGTGGTGGACAAGGCGGTGACGCCGCGCAATGGGCATGTCGTCATCGCGGTGGTGGAGGGTGACTTCGTCTGCAAGACGCTGTCGATGCGGGCCGGCCGCATGAAGCTCAAGGCCGCCAACCCAGGATTCCCCGACATCGTGCCCAAGGACTCGCAGACGGTCGAGATTTGGGGCGTCGTGACCTATTCGATCAAGGCGCTGGCGGCGTGAGGCCAAGACCATGTTCGCGCTGGTCGATGGCAACAACTTCTTCGTCTCTTGCGAGCGCGTGTTCCGCCGCTCGCTCGAAGGCCAGCCCGTGGTGGTGCTCTCCAACAATGATGGCTGCTGCATAGCCCGAAGCAACGAGGCCAAGGCCTTGGGCGTGAAGATGGCCCAGCCATGGCATGAGGTGCGCTGCCTCGAAGAGTCCGATGGCCTCGTGGCGCTCTCCGCGAACTTCGCCCTCTATGGCGATATGTCCGACCGGATGATGAGCATCGCGGCAGGCCTCGGCCCCACCCAAGAGATTTACTCGATCGACGAGTCTTTCATCGGGCTCGATGGCGTGCGCGGCGACTTGCGCGAAAGGGCGCTCGCCGTCCGCTCCCGCATCCTCGATTGGACCGGCATCCCCTGCGGCATAGGAATCGGCCCCACCAAGACGCTGTCTAAGCTCGCAAACCACATCGGCAAGACGGCCGAGCGAAAGCCCGGCAGCTACCCGCCAGAGCATGCCCAAGTCTGCGACATGTCCAAGCTCTCCCGCGATCAGATCGACGCCTTGCTTGGAGCGACAGCGGTGGGCGACGTGTGGGGCGTGGGCCGGCGCATTGGCACCCAGCTTGTCGACGGTGGCGTCATCACCGCGTTGGACTTGGCAAGGCTAGACCCCGCCAGCGTCAAGCGTGGATGGTCGGTGGTGCTCGAGCGGACCGTCCGCGAGCTCCAAGGCGTCTCTTGCATCGGCATGGAGGACAGCCCGGAGCCGAAAAAGGAGATCGCCTGCACCAGGTCGTTCGGCCGACCCGTCGAGGAGATCGGGCCACTGATCGAAGCGGTCAGCGAATTCGCGTCCCGCGCCGCCGAGAAGCTGCGCGGACAAGGGAGCCACGTCCGCGAGGTTTTGGTCTTCATCCGCACAAGCCCATTTCGCAAAGACGCTCAGTATTCGCGCTCGACCATCGTGCCGCTGCGCCGCCCATGCTCCGACACGTCAGCCATCGTCCGCGCGGCGATCTTGGGGTTGCGATCGATCTACCGGCCCGGCTTCAAGCTGGCAAAGGCCGGCGTGATGCTGCTCGACCTCGCCCCGGAAAGCCGCGAGCAGTTCGAACTCGATCTCGGCGAGGCTGAATCCGAACGGGATAGGGGCCGCTTGATGCAGGCGCTTGACGCGGTCAATGACAGATGGGGCCGTGGCGTCTTGAAGGTTGCCAGCGGTAAGGTGGGCGCCGCGCCGCGAGCGTGGGGCATGAAGCAGGACCGTAAGTCGCCGGATTACACGACCTCGTGGGAAGACATGCCGGTGGCAAGAGCATGAGCGCCGTTCAGTTAAATTCGGAGTTACAAGAAAAGCGCGGCTGGCGTGAACGCGGGATGCTTCACTTCGCGCGGCCATGCAGTTGCTTTCGACAATATCGACATATTCGGGGGAGATAGACCATGGCCAAGCCCAAGAAGGTGGACACATCGACTGGATCGTTCTTTGAAGAGGACTATCTTGTGCGCACGCTTGGGCGCATCGCCCACGACCCAGAGGTCGCGCTGACCGAGCTGGTCGCCAACGCGTGGGACGCGGGCGCATCGCTGGTGGACATCACGGTGCCCGGCGTCAGGGAAACCGCGCTGGTGGTCCAAGACGATGGCCACGGCATGAGCGCCCTTCAATTCAAGGGCCGTTGGATGCGATTGGGCTATGACCGGATCAAGCATCAAGGCGTGCAAGTGGAGTTCCCGCCAGAGCGCTCCGAATGGCGGCGCAAGGCCTACGGCCGCAATGGCGTGGGCCGCCACGGCTTGCTGTGCTTTTCAGACCATTACGAGGTCGAGACGTGGCGCGAGGGCAAGGGCGCCGGCTTCGAGATCGGCACACAGAGCAGCGAGACGCCTTTCAAGATCAACAAGGAGACTTCGTTTTTGCGGGCGGGCCACGGCACGCGGTTGTCGGTGGTGGTTGAGCGTCATCTTCCCGATGCCGACCGAATTCGGGAAATCCTTTCGGCCCGGTTCCTGCACGACCCTGAGTTCGTCGTCAGGGTCAACGGCCAATCCGTGTCGCTGGCCGATCAATCCGGCTTGATTGAGCGGATGCCGCTGAGCATTCCGGGATGCCCCGAGGCCGAGGCCTTCGTGGTCGATTCGACCAAGGCCGCCAAATCGACGATCTATCAAGGCGTCGCCTTTTGGGTCAACGGCCGCTTGGTGGGGTCTCCGAGCTGGGTGGTCGGCTCCGAAGCAGTCATCGATGGACGAGCCCGCTTCGCCAAGCGTTATTCCATCGTGGTCAGGACAGATGATGGCTGGACCAGCGAAGTCGAGCCTGATTGGGCTCGCTTCAAGGCCGGTCCCAAGGCCGATGCGCTCTTCGAGGCCGTGCGTCAATACGCCCAGCAGGTCTTTGGCAAGCTCTCGTCGGACTTGGTCGAGGAGAGCTCCGAGGAGGCCTTGGTCCGAAACCGCGAGGACTTCAAGGGCCTCTCGCAGCTCGGGCGCATCGAGGTCGCCAGCTTCGCTCGCGACTTGGTCAAGGCCAATCCAACGGTTAATCCCGACACGCTCTCGGCGGCCGTCCAAGCTTTGATCAACTTGGAGAAGTCGCGCGGCGGCGCGGGCCTGCTCGAAAAGCTCACCAAGCTGGACGACTCGGATATCGAGGGGCTCGATCGCCTGCTCAGCCAATGGACCGTCAGGGACGCGCTCTCGGTGCTCGACGAGATCGACCACCGCTTGGCTGTCGTGACCGCGATCGAAAAGCTTTGCGGCGACCCGGCCACCGACGAACTGCACACGCTGCATCCGCTGGTGACGCAGGCGCGGTGGCTATTCGGTCCCGAGTTCGACAGCAGCGAATACGCCTCCAACGTGAGCCTGCGGACCGCCACGGCGAAGATTTTCAGCAAAAAGGTTTCCACCGAAGCCTTCGCCAATGCCCGGCAGCGCCCTGACATCGTGGTGCTTTCCGACGCCACTTGCTCGGTGGTGGGGACGGAGTCCTTCGACTCCATCAACTCCAACCTGATGCGCATCCAAGACGTGTTGATCATTGAGCTCAAAAAGGGCAAGTCCGCCATCGGCCGCGATGAGATGAACCAAGCCGATGGTTACATCCAAGACTTCTTGGGCAGCGGAGCGTTGGACGGCACGCCAACTTTCCGGGCCTTCGTCGTCGGCTACGAGATCGCGCCCAAGACCGCTCGGGAGAAGGAGATCAGAGAAGAGGGAGCGCTACGCGGCAAGGTGATGGCGACTACCTATGGCCAGCTCACGAGAACTGCCCACCAACGCCTCTTCCGTTTAAAAGAGCGCATTCCGGCGAGGTATGAGGATGTGTCGGGAGCCGACCTGTCTGCGAGGGTCATGCAGACGGCGACCCAGGCTCCTTTGTCACTCGTCCCGCCTCCAGCGCCGGGCAAGGCTTGATGCAGGGCCGGCGGCCCCGCCCTTACTCAGTGTCAAAGGGCCGCTTCGATGTGCCGGATGAACTCCGCCAGCAATTCGTTCGAGTCCATGCGGTCTTCTTCGTCGTGCCAGAGTTCGTCAACGCATTCAGGCTCTGTGGCTATCGTGATGGCGACCGCGTTCCTGATCAAGCGGTGAAGCGTT
>CANBUY010000205.1 GCA_947372745.1 Comamonadaceae bacterium
CCCACCCCGCCCACACGTCAAAACCCGTGGGCCAAGCCTGCGGCGGAATCTGAGGCCCCAAACAACACAGCCAAACCTCATGTGATGCTGGTCATCACCAAGGGCGAAGCGGGCGGCGCACAGTCGCATGTGCTGGCGTTGTGCGAAGCACTGCAATCGCGCATTCACTTCACCGTGGTCATTGGTGGCCCCGAAGAAGCTTCCGTGTTGGGCCAACAACTGCGCGCCTTGGGCGTCACCGTGTGTCCCATGCCCGAGATGGTGGAGTCGCTCAACCCGTGGCGCTTGTGGCCTGCGGTCCAAAAGCTCACCCAACTGATCGCGGCCACGCCGCCCGATTTGATTCACGCGCACAGCGCCATCGCGGGCTTGGCCGCACGCTTGGCCTGCCAGCGCACGGCACGCCCTGTGGTCTACACCGTGCACGGCTTTGGCTTCAAACCCGAAATTCCGTGGCTGCGTCGCCAAATGGCATCACTGGCCGAGCGCGCCTTGTCGGGCTCGACCACGCACATGATTTGCGTCTCCAAACACGAGCGCGAGCTGGCCTACCAACTGCCCATCGCGCAAGAGCGGGTGCACGTCATTCCCAACGGCATTGCCAAATTGCCAGCACTGGCGCCTACGCCGTCTACCGACGGGTCAACCTTGGCCGATGCGGCTGAGGATTCAGGCCAAGGTTCAGCGTTTGACGCAACTTCAAACCCTGAGGCGGCCCCCGTCAGCGTGCACACCACCAAGCCACGCTTGATCATGGTGGCGCGCATGAAAGCGCCCAAACGCCACGACGTGCTGCTGCGCGCTTTGGCGCAAGTGCGCAACACGTTGGGCTACGAATTGGCCGTCAGCTTGGCGGGCGACGGGCCGCTGCGCGCCGCGCACGAGGCGTTGGCACAGGAACTCAATTTGCAAGAAGTCACGTGGCTGGGCGACGTGAACAACGTGAGCGAGCTGCTCACCGCACACGATGTGTTTGTGCTGCTCTCCGACCACGAAGGCATGCCCATCACCGTGCTCGAAGCCATGCGCGCTGGCCTAGGCATTTTGGCCAGCGACTTGCCCGGCATTCGCGAGCAACTCATCCCCGGCCAAGAAGGCCTGCTGGTCGCCAACACCCCCGAGGCCGTGGCCGAGCAACTCATGCGCTTGGTGCGCGAGCCCTATTTGCGCAAACGCTTGGGCCGCGCCGCTCAGCAGTGTTTCGAGGGCAACTTCGCCGTCGAGCAGATGGCCGAGCGCGTGATGACCGTCTACCAACAATGCCTGCGCGACGACGCTGCCACCTCGCGCCCCCAAGCCGACGAACACACCGTGGGCTCGGCCTTGGTGTCTGCCTCGGTGCGCCGCCGCGATGCCTTGCAAAGCTGGGCCCTGTGGGGCGCTTGGATGCTGCCCCCCAGCCTGGTCGCCGCCCAGTTGCTGCAAGACGCTGGGGTCATGACCTACCAATTTGGCGACACCCTGTGGTGGTGCGTGTTGCCCTACATCGTGGCCAGCCACTTGCTCATGCGCGCCTCGCACCTGCCCGTGGCCGAGCGCAGCGGCGTGCTGTGGGTGTCCACCGTGGCGCCGTTTGTACTGACGCCCTTGGGCTTTGCCTTGCTGCAACAGCCTTACTCACGCGCGGCGGTGTTGTGGGCCTATGTGGTCACCAGCCTGTGGCTGTGGTGGGGCCATCAGCGCTTGGTCAAACACCGCGCCCTGCGCTTGGTGCATTTGGATGCCAGCGTGCCCGCCCAACTCGCTGCCTGCTTGCACCCGCAAGCGCTGGACCCGCGCGCGGTCGATTTGCAACACTGGAACCCACGCGCCAACACCGCCCT
Organism: Comamonadaceae bacterium; assembly: GCA_947372745.1. Lineage (GTDB taxonomy): Bacteria > Pseudomonadota > Gammaproteobacteria > Burkholderiales > Burkholderiaceae_C > Rhodoferax. The sequence continues at coordinate 1,824 of CANBUY010000205.1, forward strand.
GCCCGCTTGCGACGGCTTGGTGCTCGACCGCCATGTGCCCACCACGCCCGAGCGCACGCAGCTGCTGGGCCAATTGAAGATGCAGCACCTGCGCCTATACAGCGTCGAAGCCGTGGCCGAACTCATGAGTGGCCGCAAGATGCTGCCCACCGCCGCCGACAGCCTGTGGGAGATCGACAACGACCCCGGCTACGACCGCATCAAACGCCTGCTCGACTTGGTGGCCTTGGTCGCCATGACGCCGCTTTGGTTGCCCCTGTCTTTGGCGGTGGCTGCTGCGGTTCGCTTGGACTCGAAAGGGCCTGCCTTGTTTTCTCAGCAACGCGTGGGACGCGATGGCCAGTTGTTCAGGCTGTGGAAATTCCGCAGCATGGTGCACGGCCTGCAAGCACCGGGCGTGCACTTTGCGCAAGCCGACGACCCGCGCATCACCCGCGTGGGCCACTTTTTGCGACGCACCCGCTTGGACGAGTTGCCCCAACTCTGGAACGTGCTGCGCGGCCACATGAGCCTGATTGGCCCGCGTCCTGAGCAAGCGCCGTTTGTGCGGGAATTCGCCACCACCATTCCCAGCTACCCCTACCGCCACCTCGTGCGCCCCGGCCTCACCGGCTGGGCGCAAGTGCAGCAAGGCTATGCCGACAGCACCCGCCTCAAACTCAGCTACGACCTTTACTACGTGGCGCACTACTCCTTGGCCTTGGACCTGCTGATTGCGGCCAAAACCGTTAAGACCATTTGCACGGGGTTTGGCGCTCGGTGAGGCTTGCCTTGCCGTCTTCGATACACCCATGAGTTCACGCCGCGTTTTATTGCTAGAAGAATCGTCTTGGGGCGGCGTGCAAACCATGTCGCGTACCTTGGCCGATGGCTTGATTGCGCAGGGCTGGCAAGTCACCGCCCTGCCGTGGCGACAAACCGCTTGGGGCACCTTGGTGCAAGCCGCCAAAGAGCACGACGTCCTCGTGGGCACGCACAACTTCGGCCCCACCTACGCTGGCGCGGCCCTCAAAGCCATCACCGGCAAGCCGCTGGTCAGCTGGGTGCATGGCCCGCTGCAAGACGTGCTGCACACCGCACGCACCTCGGCGCTCAAAAAGCTTTGGCTCAAGCTGCTCTACAAACAGGTCAGCCACTTTGTGTGCGTGTCGCGCACCACCCAAGATTCGCTGATGGGGTTTGTCAAACAAACAGCGCCCCAACAAAGCTGCACCGTGGTGCCCAATGGTTTGGGCGACTTGCCCCCCGGCCAGCCGCTGCATGTGCATGCGGGCCACGGCGGTGAAGGCTTGGCGCCCTTGCTGCTGGGCTACGTGGGCCGTTTGTCGGAAGAAAAGCAGCCCGGCTTTTTGCTAGAAACCTTGCGCTTCTTGCCCCACCACGCGCAGCTCGGCGTGGTCGGTGAAGGCCCCTTGCACCGCAAACTCGTGCACGACGGCATGGACTTGCTCTACCAAGGCCGCGTGCACTTCTTGGGCAAACACCCCAGCGGCGCCAGCCTGTACCAACCTTGGCACATGACGCTGCTGACCTCGCGCTACGAGGGCTGCCCCATGACCGCCTTGGAATCGCTCGCGTGCGGCGTGCCCTGCGTGGCCTTGCCCATCCCCGCCATGCGCGAGCTGTTCGACCGCGACGCCCCTTACCTCTTGGCCCGTGGCGACACCCCCGTAGCGCTGGCCGAAGCGGTGATGACCGTGCTCAGCCTGCCCCCCGAGCAAGTGCAGGCCGACATGGCCCGCATCGTGGCGCGTCACTCGCTCGACGGTTTTGTTGGGCAATGGCAAAAGGTCCTGCGCACATGCTGAGCGACCTTGAAGCCTTAAAGACCGCCGACAAAAAGCCCTTGGTGCGCGTGCACTTCGTGCGCAATGGCCCCTCGTATTTGCCCGAGCTAGACGCGTACGAACGGTTCATCACCGCCCACGGCCATGAAGCCCACATCCACGACACCAGCACCACCGTGCCCGACAACGCGCACGTGGTGTGGTGGATCTGCGGACGCGTGCCCCACCCAGAAGCGAGCCGCTTGCGCGATGCCTTTCAAATTCACGAATACGCCTCGGCCTCGGTGCCGCCCTATGCGTGGCTGAAAGACCAAGTCAAACACTGGACCCAGCCCCGCCCCGACTTTCGGCTGTTTCAAAACGCGTGGGTGCGTGAACGCCTTGGCTTTGCCGACGACGTGCCCAGCAATTTGCGTGACATGGGTGTGGCGCAGTATTTTTTAGACGCTGGGCAAATTCAAGCGCAAAAGCAAACTCAAGAACAAGCGCTCGGCCACAAACACGGCCTGCCCGACGCCCCCGAATTTGACTTGGTCTACCTCGGCGAAATGGGCCGCCTCGCGCCCTTCTTGCCTTTGCTGCAAAGCATTCACGACGCGGGCCGCACGCTGCTGCTGGTCGGTGATGTCCCCGACCACGTGCGCACACAACTGCCCCCATCTGTCAGCTACACAGGCCGCGTACCGCACGCCGAAGTGCCCCGCCATTTGCTGCGCGCACGCATCGGCCTGAACTTGGTCAGCAACGTGGCCCCGTACCACCAACAAACCTCGACCAAACTCTTGGAGTACTGCGCCGTGGGCCTGCCCGTGGTCAGCAACGACTACGCGTGGGTGCGCTTCTTTGCCACGCATTTTGAGGGTAATTTTTATCTGCTCAACGACGCGCCAGACACTTGGGAGCTGAGCTTTGGTGGTGCGCTAGACGCCTTTCCGTTCCGCGTGCCCGACGTGCAGACACTGGCTTGGCCCACCTTGCTGCGCCACTTGCCGCTTTGGAAAAAACTGCACATCAACGCCTCATGAGCTGGCTCAAACTCCCCCGCGCCAGCCACACTGTGGCGCTGTCCAGCTTGGTGGCTTTTGGCACTCAAATCGCGTTTGCGCTGTTGATGCTGCGGCTCTTCACGCCGGAAGAGGTGGGCGAGTTTTCGGTACTCAGCCAAATTGGTTTTTTCTGGATGACTTTGGCTCTGGCTCAAGCGCCCTTGAGCTTGCTGGCCAACGCCCACACGCCCGCTGACCAAGCGCTGCGACTCGCATGGCAAAGCAGCGTACGACGTGGCTTGCTGCTGTTGCCCTTTGCCGCCTTGGCCTTGTGGCTGAGCCACTTCAACCTGTGGCCCTCGTTGCTATGGGTGCTGCTGCTCGCGTTTTTTCAGATGGGCAATTTGCTCTCGCAGAGCTACAGCTTGCGCGCGGGCGGCGCTTGGCAGCAAGCGGCAGTGCGCGTGTTGCCGCCGTTGACAGCTGCGTTGTTTGCGCTGACAACGAACCTGCGTGATATACCCGTCTTGGTCATCGCCGCCATCTTGGGCTACGCCGTGGGCTCGGCTTGGTTGGTGCCTGTGCTTTGCCAAGCGCCTGACTCAACCTCACGTCAGCAATCTGACACCCGCAGCGCCACATTGCGCATGGCCCACACCTTGGCCGACGCGTTGCTGGCCACCGCCTTGGTTGTGGTTTGGCAACGCCTCTACGGCGCACAAGAAACAGGGTGGATGACGGCCTTGCTGCGCGTGCTGGGTTTTGTGCCCGCCGTGGTGCACATGGCGTGGGCGCAAGTGGTGTTGGCGCAAGGGGCACATGAAAAGCTAGACATAGAAACCCATGCAAGCGCCCCATCTAAAAACTTGCTGTCGACAACGAGGCAACGCCATCACAAAGCCGCCGTTTGGCTAGGACTCACGGCCTTCAGTGCGGTTGTTGTATTGGGTGGTGTGTGTGCGCTCGCTTTGAACTGGCAATGGTTAGACCCGCGCTGGGAAGGTGTGTGGGTCTACATCCTGCCGTTGGTGCTGTGGCAAGGCAGCGCCTGTTTGTCGGCGGCCTTCAGTCATCGACCTTTTCAAACCCATGCAGCGGCGCGTTACTCGTGGGCTTGTATGGGGTTGGCGCTGCTGCAAGCGGTGGTGTTACTGTGCCCGCTGGCTCTGTCTATTCCCATAGATGCATCAGCGCACATGATGGTTTTTGCTGCGGTCAGCAGCTTAGGACTAGTGGGGCTGACTGCGTGGATGGCGGGGTTGCGCTCATCCACTTAAATCATGCGCATAGCCCCTGTTTAAGCTTGTTGTGATGTTTGTTCCAAAGTCAAAGCGCTGGCATCTTTGGCCGCCAACAAAGGCCCAGCATCCAACAAATGCAAAGGCCATTCAATACCAACATCTGCGTCGTTCCACAACAAGCTGCGCTCAAAGGCGGGGTTGTAGTAGTCGGTGGTTTTGTACAAAAACTCAGCACTCTCGCTGGTCACCAAAAAGCCATGGGCCAAACCCTCGGGAATCCAGAGTTGTTTTTTGTTTTCGGCCGACAGCTCTAAGCCAAACCACTGGCCATAAGTTTTGGAACCAGGGCGAATGTCGACCACCGCATCAAACACCGCGCCTTGCGTGACGCGCACCAATTTGCCTTGCGGGTTTTGCGCTTGGTAATGCATGCCGCGCAGCACGCCTTTGGCCGATTTGCTGTGGTTGTCTTGCACGAAGCTGCGTTGTAGGCCCGTGGCTTGCTCAAAGTCGCGGGCGTTGAAGCTTTCAAAAAAGAAACCGCGCGCGTCGCCAAACACCTTGGGCTCCAAAATCAACACACCCTCAATGGGCGTGGGGGTCACTTGGTAAGGCATGGCTTATTTCAGCAAGTTCAACAGGTATTGGCCGTACCCGTTTTTGGCCAACGGCGCCGCCAGCTTTTGCAGCATGGCAGCATCGATCCACTTTTGGTGAAACGCAATTTCTTCTGGGCATGCCACCATCAGGCCTTGGCGTTTTTGCAAGGTACCAATGAAACTTGCAGCTTCTAGCAAGCTGTCGTGTGTGCCGGTGTCCAGCCACGCATAGCCACGGCCCATGATCTCGACGCTCAGTTGGTTTAGCTCTAAATAGCGCTTGTTGACGTCGGTAATTTCTAGCTCGCCTCGGTGCGATGGCTTCACGGCAGCGGCAATATCGCACACCTGCTCATCGTAAAAATACAACCCCGTCACGGCGTAGTTGCTCTTGGGGGCTTTGGGCTTTTCTTCGATGCTCAAGGCGCGGAACTGGTCGTCAAACTCCACCACACCATAGCGCTCGGGGTCGTGCACATGGTAGGCAAACACGCTAGCGCCGCTGGGGCGTTGGTTCGCGTTGTTAAGTTGCTTGACCAAGTCGTGGCCGTAAAAAATGTTGTCGCCCAACACCAAAGCACTCGGGTGGTCGGCCACAAAGTTTTTACCAATGATGAAAGCTTGTGCCAAGCCATCGGGGCTGGACTGCACCGCGTATTCAATGTGCATGCCCCATTGGCTGCCGTCACCCAACAGCTCGGTAAAACGCGGTGTGTCTTGCGGGGTAGAGATGATCAACACCTCGCGAATGCCGCTGAGCATGAGCGTGGTGAGGGGGTAATAAATCATGGGCTTGTCGTACACGGGCATGAGCTGTTTGCTCACCGCTTGTGTGACGGGGTAAAGCCGCGTGCCCGAGCCACCGGCCAAGATGATGCCTTTGCGTTGTTTGGTCATGATGATTTTCCAGAAATGATGTGATCGAGGATGGCGTCCACCCCCACTTGCCAAGCAGGCAGGGTGAGCGCAAATGTGGTTTGCAATTTGTGCGTGTTCAAACGTGAATTGAGGGGGCGCGGCGCTGGCACAGGGTATTCGGCGGTAGTAATAGGGCTGACCGCCTCGGGCTTGGCCTTGAGGTATGCGCCTCGCTGCAAAGCACCTGCAATGACGTGCTGCGCATAGCCATGCCACGACACTTCGCCGGCTGCCGCCAAGTGATAAACACCCCAACGTGCATCGTTGTCGGCGGCGGTGCGCATGGCCTGCAACAGCTGCACCGTCACATCCGCCAGCAAGGCGGTGCTGGTGGGTGCGCCAATTTGGTCAGCCACCACGCGCAA
>CANBUY010000206.1 GCA_947372745.1 Comamonadaceae bacterium
CATTCTCGCCCAATTGCCCCACGCCGCAAAATGCCGGTTAGCTCAAACGTTAGGCCGCTTAGGCAACGTCGGTTTACATTCATCAATTTTAATTCCAAACTCACAAGAGAGAGAATCAGTGAAAGTTTTCATCAGTTGGTCCGGCGAACAAAGCCACAAGGTCGCGCTCGCACTACGTGATTGGTTGCCATCAGTTATTCAAACGATCGAGCCTTACGTTTCATCAGAAGATATTGACAAGGGCGCAAGATGGAGTTCCGATATCGCCGGAGAACTTGAAAAGTCCTCTTATGGAATTCTCTGTGTTACGCGACAAAACCTAGAGGCACCATGGATTCACTTTGAAGCGGGCGCACTCTCTAAGAGTGTGGATAAGAGTCGAGTTTCTCCACTGCTATTTGGCTTGAAACGTTCCGAAGTTAAAGGCGGGCCACTACTTCAATTTCAGTCAACTATTGCAGAAGCGGATGACATGCGTAAGCTTCTACTCTCACTGAACTCGGCGTGTCAGCCTCCCCTCCTTGAGGAGCAACGGCTGAGTACAATTTTCGAGGTTTGGTGGCCACAACTGGATAAGACCTTCAAAACTCTTCTTGCAGATGCTGCCTCCTTTGCCCAACCGGCAGAGCGTCCAATGCTCCCAGATCCTGGAAACACCGAAATACTGGAAGAAATTCTTGAACTTACACGGCAGCAGCACCGCATTTTAAACTCGCCGACAGATCTTCTTCCACCCCGATACATTGCGGACGTGATGCGAGATGTTGGCGAGCATTCGAGAGGGCATCCAGTTTTTCGGGATTTAGTCAGAAACTGGCTCAAGATTCACACAGAACTTAAACTTCTGAGTGACCAAGAAAACGTGCCGCGCAAGTTAATACTTGAGATTATCGAACGTCTGGACGGTCCAATTACCTTCATAGAAGATCGTTGGACTCGGCCAGTACGTTCGCGAACAAACGCACTACAGGACTTGCTTTCGCGCGACGACAAAACGACCTAGAAAAGCGGCCTAACCATTCGCTCAACCGGACCCATTGCGGCATGCGGCCAAAGGCCCGCCATTTCATTCTGGGCCTTTAGCCACACACCGCAACGGTCCGGTTAGCTCAAACGTTAGGCCGCACAATAGTCGGCAGTCTTTACCCACGAACTTTAAAATGCAAATTGAACACCGAATCGCCGTTGAGGCACCGCCCGAAACGATCTTCCGTATCTACGAAGACGTGAAGAACTGGCACACCTGGGATCCTGACACCAAGCAAGCCACACTCGATGGCCCATTTCAGGTAGGAACTCGGAGCCGCCTTGTGCCTACCAAAGGCAATTCAGTCCCAATGGTGCTGACTCAAGCAGTACCGGGAAGAATCTTCACGGTCGAGTCAAAGATTCCTCTTTTCCGCATGGTCTTCGAGCACGAACTTGAGCCGGGGCAAAGATCAACAGAAGTCATCCACAGAGTTACGATCACAGGGCTGCTAGCGCTTGTACTGGGCCCAATTCTCTCCAAGCAACTGAATGCAGGCCTGCCCGTCACGCTCAGCCGGCTTAAAACCCTTGCAGAGTCGCGCGGTGCGGCCTAACCATTCGCTCAAACGTACACATAGCGCCGGCTAGCTGAAACGTTAGGCTTCAAAAGCCACTTTCCCTTCGCATATAAACCATCATACAAAACATGACTTCCACTCAATTCCGCCTATTCTTGGTTCTCATCCTACTCTCCGATGCTGCATCGATCGCATTTGAATTTGCATTTCAGGCAAGTGTGCCAGCACAACTAACCGAATCAATTCGCACGTTGCGAGGACAACCATCGGAGCTAAAGATGCTACTCGGTGAAGTTCTTGGTCTTATATCAATCGTGATGACATTAATCTCTGCCGTTGGAATGTATAACTTCAAAGTGTCAGCTCCAAAACTTGCACTGACCTCCACGATTATGGGTGTTTTGGCGAGTACCCTATTGGGCGCGGGATTGGTCAGTTCTATCACGGCTGCGCTGTCCTTCGCCTCCACCATACTCTGGGGCAGCGTCCTCGCAATCGCGCATACTTCAATGTACGCTGGCTACACAAGTGCTGCTGCAAAGAAGCTGCTAAGTGAAGCCTAACCCACCATTGCACCGAACCTTGCGCATAAAGCCGCGCAAGGCCGGTGAATTCAAACGTTTGGTACAAAAAAATATGGATGAAGTTTTCAAAATTTCCGCGGCAATTTTAGGCTCTCTTGGCGGTGGCGTTTTAATTGTGGGTGCCTTCACTCACTGGCTAGGTAACCTATGGGCAATACGCCTAATTGAAAACGAAAAGAAAAAACTTGAAAGTGATTTAGAAAGTTATAAGGTAAAACTTAAGAAATCCGAATTTTTGTTCCAAAAAGAATTTGAAGCCGCCTCAGAGTTTGTAGCAATGCTACAAAGTTTTCTACCTACATACAGCCACCCAGACATGGAGTGGTACGACGTATGTGACGAAATAGCTCACAATTTCCATAAAATCGAAACCACTCTTAATAGGTATGTTTCAAAGCATGGAGCCATCTTAAAAAACGACATAAGACAAACTATCGGCCTTTGTATTGGTATCGCTGGTGAAAATAAGTTTGAGATTACAAGCCCTGAGGTTCCTACAAATGCAAACACTGCCGCTGACATCTTATATAAAAAATTGGAAGGGGTAGAAAAGTGCTTACTAGAACAAGTCCATTCTCAGTCAAGTACCTAACCCATCCATCAAGCGGGACGCGCTAAAGCGCGCCCCTTATGTCAAACGTTAGACCTTTAGGAGACTTAGTGATCGAAAAAATAGGCCCAATTAAGAATCCACTAACAATCATTGCGATTTTCGCGGCGATTGCGGAGATCAGCGGGACAATCGTTTTGCCGTTCATCGTTCCTGAAAATCAATCTATTTACGTATGGTTTTTGATTGTCTTTCCAATCCTTTTAATTGTCCTATTCTTCCTTACGCTGAACTTCAATCACAAGGTCCTTTACGCACCCTCCGACTACCAGAATGAGGACAATTTTCTACGTTCTTTGCCCCGAGCCTCACTCGCTGAGAAGGTTCTGAAGATCGAAGCAGAAATTGCTGAGGAAGAAAAAGCGACTCAGAGCCTACCGACTCCAGAAAAGACGACGTCTGTGGCAGCTAACACCAGCGTACCGTCAACGGTAGATCAAGCCCTTTCTTACCAGAGTCTCGTTCGTCGCAGCACGCAGGCAAGTTACATGCTCGCAGAGGAGCTAATCTTTCGGAAGCTGAGTAAAGAGTTTTCGTCCGAAATTCAGAGAGAGGTAAAGCTCGGTAGTCTCGGTGGTCGCTACATATTTGACGGAATTGTTCGCGAGAAAGGCACTACGACGGTCATTGAGGTCAAGTTCTTGCGGCATGCAATGATGTCATCAATGCAACTTCGAGACACGCTTTCGCGAATTCAAGAAAGCGCAAAACTGCTACCGAACGAACAGACCACAAACTTCCGAGTTCTTTTGGCTTTGGCGAGCGATGAAAGCAACGCAAGCCAAGAGAGGGTCGCAGCCCAGATTGATCGATACAGAGCTGAATTTGCATTCCCCATTGAAGTGCGGTTCTATAACCTTGCTGAGCTTGAGCGAGAGTTCAATGTTGGGGTCTAACTGGTTGCTCGTCGCGGACACGCAGCAGCAGGATGCCGCTGCGCGGCGCTTGCTGCGTGCCGGACAGCGCCAACGTTAGCCAACGCAAATACATTTCACCAACAGGGAGCAGTGATTGAACGAAGCATTCAAACGCAGATTCGGAGAGTTGTCGGAAGCTCATACAACGTTCAGCTACAAAGACGGAGGCATGGGTCAGCGCTTTGTGCCGTCTGGACAATGGGAGGGGTGGGCTACCAGTGCAGAGAATCTCATTCGTGCTGTGTATGGGGAGTCTGCACCGCACTATGCTAATTTTCGAGCCGCGTATACAAACTGCAGGGGAAGTGAGTCCAGCATTAGTACGTTGCGCTCGCTTTTTAGAAGTGCAAAGGAGGACTTCGAAGGCGGGTACGTTTTCAATGTGGAGATGCGAATTTCAGGTGAAATCTTTGGAGATTTTGTCGCTCTTGCTCGACAGTCCCTTTCCGAAGGCCAGAAGGATGTTGCTGCTGTACTTGCGTGCGCAGCACTAGAAGATGCAATCAAACGCTTGGCTCAGTCCGGTGGCATTTCCACTGATGGTAAGACAATGGCCGACTTAGTGAATGCCCTCAAATCGGCAGGTCTCGTTGCTGGCGCCCAAAAATCTTTGCTTGACGCTATGCCAAGAATTCGGAACATGGCAATGCATGCTGAGTGGAGCAAGCTCACGGAACCGGATGTCAGTAGCGTCCTTGGCTATGTCGAGCAATTGCTATTGTCGAAATTCAGCGGTGGCTAACGAGTAAGGTTAGATCGTGCGAAGCCACGATCTGAACCGTTTGTTGGACGAGCCCGGTCAGACCTACCTCTTTCTGAAAATATCTTTTTACGTCCCACCGCCCGCGTAGCGTCTTGGGGTGATCCAAGCCCGCCGGTGGCGATGATTGAAGCCATCATTGCAATGGCGCGCTGCCAAAACTGGCATTTTTCCTGACCCAATAAGCCCAGTGGTACTGTTTTAGGCCGAGCCCCGCCACACCACTCGGTGGGCACTGATGCGCTGGGATTTGATTCGTGCGGTTTACGTCGCTGCAATACCCTCACGGTTGGCACCTGTCGGCGGCGCGATCAGCGGCAATATGCGCCGACGCACAATAGCCATGGCAGCGCCGCAGCAGCGGCAAAGCAGCTTGGGCCGCTCAGTTGGGGGCACTGGTGCTGACGGGACACGAGCCTTGCTGCAAGTCTTGAACACCAGCAGCCGCAGCAACGCAATCAAGCGTTTGCTGTTGGGGTGCAAAAAACCATAGTTGCGTGCACGCCGAAAACCCTTGGGCAACACGTGCTGCAGCACCAGCAGTAGAAACTCGACCCCGCTGACGGTGCGCTGGGCTGGCTTCTTGGTGTTGCTGTCCCGCCAGCGGTAAGTGACCTGGCCGTTCTCACAGCGCAAAGTGTCTTTCTCTTGAATCACACCCCGGTACAAGTACCGCCCCAGATAGACCAATGCCTTTTCGCCGTTGCCCACAGACTTGCAGTCCACCACCCACGCATCGGGCAAGTTCGGCGGTAACTGCAACCCGAGGTCAGCCACAGCGGCCAGAAACTTGGCCCGAAACACCTCGGGCTAAGGCCTTGTGGTTGAACAAATAGCCGTCCCCCTTGGTGCTCTTGCGCAATGAACGCCACAAACCCTTATCGGCATCCAGTGCTGCCGCTGGCATCGCCAGATGCACATGCGGGTGAAAGTCGAGTTTGCGTGAATGCGTGTGCAGTGCTGCCACCGCACCGGCGCTGCCCTGCAACTGCCGGTGGTTCTGGGTGAACGTGCGCAGCGTCTCCCAGGAGCAGTCCATCAATGCGGCATAGAGCAGGCGCTGATGCCGCCAAACCAGCTCTCGCAGCTCTGCGGGCAAGGTGAAGGTGATCAGGAAATAGCTGCCCGGCACCAGGCGGCGCGACTGCCGCTGGATCCACTGCTGGCTCTCAAAGTGCTGGCAATGCGGGCA
>CANBUY010000207.1 GCA_947372745.1 Comamonadaceae bacterium
ACTGGCTCGCTCTGGCAAGAAGTCGTCGCTGACTTTGGGACCGCCAAGGAAGAAGCTATCCCACGTTTGCCCAAGGGGAGCGATGATGCGTTCGTTGCCTCTTGCGCGTATGTCTACCTTTTGGATCCCCTCGGGTAGGCGCACGTCCAAAGGGAGGCGGACGGCTTGGGTGCGGTTATTGACGAAAACAGTGCCGATGGACATGACGATCTCCCCAGACGATTGTATATAGCAATTGTATATTGCGCCGTGAGAGCCGTCAATTTGCAGTTCTTCGGTCATAGGTGACATGGGGTCAGGCTTGAGGCCAAGCGCGGTGCTCAACTTGCAATTACTCAAGACTGAATTACAATGTCATTCACTAACCACAGGACCAATGACCATGGCTGCAAACCAAATCGTTCAAGCGCGCATTGATGGACTGATCAAGGCAGAAGCGGCCGCTGTACTTGCCGCCATGGGATTGACAGTGTCGGATGCCGTGCGTCTGATGCTGACCAAAGTGGCCCATGACAAGGCTTTGCCATTTGAGCCACTGATTCCCAACGCCACGACCATTGCCGCCATGAAGGATGCCCGCACTGGCAAGGTGACCAAGGCCGCCAACCTCACAGCGCTGTTTGCCGATCTCAATGCGGACGCCTGACTACACCGGCCAGTTCAAACGGGATTACAAGCGAGAGACCAAAGGCCAGCACCGGACCAAACTCCAGGCCGACCTTCACACTGTTTTGTCTGCATTGCTGGCTGATCAATCCTTGGAGCCTCGTCACCGCGACCACGCCCTCACTGGCGACTGGAAGGATCATCGGGACTGCCACATCAAACCTGACCTCGTTTTGATTTACCAAAAGCCCGATGCCGCCGTTCTGCGACTTGTGCGGCTGGGTTCGCATTCCGAGCTAGGAATGTGAAGGTTTTTGGCCTCCAAAATCGAGATCAGCAGTTTAGAAGGATGGCCTTGAATTGCTTGGATTTTTCATGACCAGTCATACGTTCGCCTGATCCAAGCCGAAATCAGCAAGATCAATGGTAACGAATGTGTTACCATAGTGCATGCCGATCAAAGTCGAAGAGTACATCCGAGAGGATGCATCCATCCCCTACAAACAGTGGTTTGACGGTTTATCGTCTCAGGCCGCCGCCAAGGTAACCGTTGCCAAACTGCGCATGGAGCTCGGCAATACATCAAGCATCAAGTGGTTTGATGGCATGGGCGAGTACGTCATTGATTGGGGGCCGGGTTACCGGATTTACCTTGCAAAAGACGGTGACAAGCTCATCGTTCTTTTTGGCGGTGGGACCAAGCGTGGACAGCAACGGGACATCGATAAAGCCAAAGAATTATGGGCCGAGTACAAGGCCAGAAAAAAAGCAATGCTTTCCAAGACAACCAACAAGCACAAGGGGTAATTTCATGGCCTTGACTAGAAATTTCAAAGAAACCGTCATTGAGCGAGTTCAAAGCGACGCCACGTTTGCTCAGGCACTGCTGGATGAAGCCGCTACTTTGTTTCTGAATGGTGAACCTGAAACGGCTCGACTGATCCTGCGTGACCTGGTCAACGCCACCATAGGCTTTGAGCAACTTTCAGCACTAACGGCCAAGCCAAGCAAAAGTCTGCACCGGATGCTTTCGCCAACGGGCAACCCCAGCATGGATAACTTGGCCGCCATTTTCCGGGCAGTGCGCGAGAGACTTCAGGTCAGCCTTTCTGCGCATTCGGTTGCTGCCTAAATGATCTGTCTCACAAGCAGCTGAATGTTGAATGAACGCAATGGGCTGAGCGATCGTCATCTTTGTCGCGATAGCCGTCACTGACCAAGGTCCGATCAACTGGAAGAATGGGCCAGGCGGAGCCATTCGCCGCTTGTTCACATAGTCCATAATCAGTTGCTATTTTGCCAAATGAGATTGAGCAAGAAAATGGACCAAACACGGCTGAATGAACTCGCTTCCGCATTGCAACGTAAGGGGGCAAGCAAGCCTTGCGACAGGTGCGGCCACAGCCAGTTTTCCATCATTGATGAAACGCTATTAACAATGCAGCCGCTGACAGGGGGCTTCGTTGTGGGGGGGGGCGGCGTTCCTGCGGTCGTTGTTGCATGCAATAACTGTGGGAACATTTGGCACCATGCGCTGGGTGCTCTCAACATGATTCCTCCCGAGCTCAAGAAGGATGCTTCATGAACGGCGTTGACGAAAATCCAGCTACGTTCGGGGCTGCCGATGACGACCTGACCGGTAGACTTGCAAGCAAGAAGATGGACCTGGAATCCGGTGTACTGGGGAAATTCTTTGGTAGTGGTGCTACTGCCCCGACGAACATTGCGGGATTCCTCGTCATCGGGTCGTTTGTCATGCTGGCGGTGTCAATGTTTATGACGTCCACACCAGACCTAGTCGATTATCGAAAGGCGCTCGGAGGATTAATCAGCGCCGGCTTGGGATTCATATTCGGCGCAGCGTCCAAGAAATAGTTTTGATAGACGGACAATCCCGATGTGACGCTCAAGATGACATTCGGGTAACGCTGACTGTGTTGAACTTCTGGTTCTTTGCAATCACTTCGGAGAGGTTGAATGTCTCCGATAGGTCGGCCACGTGTCTTCAGTCTGCATACCCGACCGACCGCTGTCAGCCTAAAGCGGTCGTCATGTAACCCGGCCGGGAAAATTTCTGCTTCTTTAGGTAAGAGGTAAAAAATTCCCGAATCAAACATGACGGATGATGGGCGAAAAAAAACCGCAGATTGCGTGAACAATCCTGCGGAAGTATTTTTGGAGTTTGGCTCAGACTGAGACTTATGAACTGCAAAACGAAGCTTAGAAAGCCTCGTTGTGGAGCCCGCTTAAAAATCAAATAAAGCCTGAACAAAGCCTGGAGAGGGGCTTAGCGACCTAAGTCGTTGATTTTAAAGGGAAAAAATGGGGTGGCTGATGGGGCTCGAACCCACGACAACAGGAATCACAATCCTGGACTCTACCAACTGAGCTACAGCCACCGTAGAGCTACATTATAGCGTAGCCTGTTACGAATTTTC
>CANBUY010000208.1 GCA_947372745.1 Comamonadaceae bacterium
TTATATAGAGTTGCGTCCAGGCTTTCCCAAATGTCCAGGTCAAATGAATCGATATCTATAGAAAGTAGTTCAAACCCCCGGGGTATCGCTGTAGTTTTTAAAATATTGGTTAAAGAATTTTCGGAATAATTGTTGTATTCTACGAACGCATTGACCGGTATGATTTTCTCAAATTCCTGTACTGTTTCAAGCAGATCAGCGAAGCGCTGGGAGTCGGCCTCAATATAGACGGCATTCCATCCGCCAGACTCTACCAAATTAAATGTGTTGGACAAGTGCTTACCATCCCAGGCACCAAATTCTACGCACCAAGGATTATCGAGGCTCGTTATATTTAAACTTACGAGCAGTTGTTGAATAATCCCATCTTCGCCATTTTGTGAATACACATTTTTCTTAAATAGATCTAAATTTTGCTGCATTTTGAATACTTTTCTAATTTAATAATTGGGTTTTACGAACATCCATATCCCAGGCTTCAAAACTCACGAAATCGTATTTCGGTAGATTTTCCGTATCGATGTCACCAGCGACTAATGATATTCCACCGAGTTGACTATTGCCCATCCGTTGCCATGGACTGTGATTTAGCCGCATCTCGGCAATATAGTTGTGCGAAAAATAAGTTCCCAAGGTTTCGTACTCACTGAAGCCACTGACTTGGCGGAATTCGATATTATCGACAATAGCATCGATCCAATGAGCTTCGAAATTATTTTCTATTGCATTACAAAAGCTATTTACCCATGCTACTTTCACAGGAAAGGATTGTGCAATAAAGCAGAAGTCGACAATTTTTTCCAATTTAAGCAGCTTGTGGATAAGCGCAAAATAGGGTTCATGGAATTCATCGCTGTGGTAGTAGACCAGCTTGCCGTCTTCAGTAACGAAATCCAGTTTCCGTATCGGTACTGTGTCGGCATCCCAAATGAGGTTGATATCGCTGGGGCTACCTTGTCGAGCAGCCTCGATTTTTATGAATTGTTGCAAATACCAACCCGCGCGTTGTTCGAATCCCGGTGAGATTTTTGATCTTAACCATGAAAGGTCACGACTGCCTAGGTATTTTGATTCACCGACTACTTGGAAATTCTCTGGCGAAATTGCTTTAAATAATGCGACTTCGGCATCCGGAACTACTAATTCATAGGCGGCCGCTAAAATATTCTTGATGACATACTTTGATGCGACTTGCCAGGTTGCCTGGTCGCGCTGACAGCAAACACTGATGACTTTTGAGATCATTTCGAAAGGGCGCGCTTACTGGCCGAATAGTTCATGGATCAAGCCAGGTTTATCTTTCAATTGATGTGCCAAGATCGAAAATCCGGAGTACTTGGCCGTACCGCTTATCGTCGTACAGATGTAAGTCGATGCATTGGCGAGGGCCATCAGGTCGGCAAGCATTTCAATATTAGTCTGATATTGGTCGTTACAGGGTTTCTCATGTAATGGTTGCCCGGCATTATCGGCGAAGTTCGATAGCCGCACTAATCGGCTTTCAATGAGCACAGTCTTTGCATATTCGAAAACCTGGAAGTCATCAGAACAAATCAACACGTCCCTGCCTTTGAAATGGCCAGCAACCTGATCGATCAGGCTCTTGTAATCGGTTTTGTAATCGGTATTCCTGACATGGATACCAACATAGTTCGACAACCTCGTGAGTTCGATTTGGCTGGTTATGTATGTTTGAATTTCAGGGCGCAATTTCAGTCGACCGAGGCAGGCGGTCGATAAAAACTCGCCTGCCCAACATTGTTCATGGATCAGGACATCTTCCGCGTGAGAAGCGGCCAGATCAAATGTAAGTTTCCGCCTGGTCCCTTGTTCGACAAAATTGGTTGCTTCCTGATCGTAGACGGACAGGTACGAATCAAGTCGGCCCTGTACCTCCAGCGGGAAGGAAGTCAGTCCATTGAGCAGCTGATAGTCGGCTTCGAACTGAACTTGGATTGAATCGGTTGAAAAATAGCGCCAGAAGTCGTCATGCAGGCCAGACTTGCGGGTGTCGATCAGCAATATGCGCTGATTCTCTTCGGCGTAACGCCAGCATTTCTCGATTTCACATAGAGTATCGTTAAAGCCACCTCGAGGTATGCACAATAAATATTTATTCCGCATATTTTAAGCCGGCGGTCCGCTATTATAAAATTTCACTAGTCTAGGCCCCTGGGAATTTTCTGCTGTTTGTGCAGCTTGGCGTCGTTACAGCAGTATTGCTGAACTAGCCAAAGAATCTAGGTTTTCGTTTGGAATGTTCATCTGCCAAGGGTTCTTTCCATTATTCTTATTTTTCATTCGCTCGTTACCGCTCAAAAAGAATTCTGCCTGCACTGATATCGGGGTGCTTCCAACTGTGTAGTTGACGCTATACCTAAATGTCGAATCAAACTTAAGGCCAGATTTTCTTAATTCGTAAGCCATTGCTCGGTCTACTTCTATTTGCCCTTGTTCACGTGCTTTACGGTACCACTGAGGAGTTAGCTGAACAGCTATGGAAATCGGTAAAAAATAGCAGTTGACGTCGATGAAATAGTCTTCCTGGTCAAGGATGGACGGCCATTTCCCGAGGCTTTCACAATCATCGTTACAGATCACCTTTCCAGCCTTGTCAACGATTTTCCTGAAACTGTATGCCCAGTCATTTCCAGCATCAATCACCTTGAGGCAGTCGGTGATATGGTCCGAGTCGATGTAGTTGTCGTCGTCCAGAAACATGACATAGTCGCCTTCAGCCATAAAGGTACCTGCGGCGTAGATTCGGTGGCCATTCCATCGGTCTTGCCCGATTGGATAGGGTAGATTGATGATATCTATATGTCGACTTGATATTTCATCAGGGGCCAGCAGCGCTTGAACTTTATTTTTAGCTGTAGGTCCGTCTATTAATATTAGGTGCTGAACATCAAGGTGATTCTGCATCGCAACTGATTCAAGGCATTTGCGAAGAATCGGGTTGCCCGTTGTGGCTGTGATGACAGTTACTTTGGCCATTTTTAGTTAATTCGTTTTTCGCAGCCGCGAAAATTTTGCGGTTTAGACTTACTCTATAGATACGCTGATCTGTTTGAAGTTATTCAAGCGGTTTCAACTTCGACAGGTTTTTTGGTCGATTTACGTTGTGGCTTTCCAGTCCCCTTAGCCCCGATCATCCTCATTGGGTGATTCCGATGGCCTTCAAACATGACCGTGGCAAAACCCGAGGCGTCGCCGGTGAAGAATTTTTCGACGATCGATGGGTCCATCAATTCGCGAGACAGGCGGATGCGTTCATCGTGGTTGTCGATCAACTCAACAGCGGCGGCGATGTAGCCGGCTTCGTCGTAGGCGATCAAGGCGTCGGGCAGGCCAAGGCGGCGCAGCATGCCTTCATCGATGTTCGAATGCACTTCGCGCCCTGAGCGGCAAACGCCGGGCAGGCCCTGGCGGACCGTGTCAACGATGCCGTTAGTGTTGCCGAAGGGGTAGGGGTTGATGAACATGTCGCATTCGTTGATGCAATGCAGGTACTCGTCATACGGCCGTGTCGGGTGGACCACGGCGCCTGGCACAGTGCGCAGGATCTCGTCGCGGGCATGGGCTAGCGCCAGGCCGATCGCAAAAGCGGGGATGAAGTGGAACTCGACCTTGGTGCGCGCCTGTTCGACGATCTGCCGGCAGGTCTGCAGATAAACGGCGTTGAGCTTCATCGAGGCGGCAACCACGGCCACTTTCACCAGGTCACGGTTTTCGCGCACCTTGGGATGGATGTCGGGCCAGGTGACTGGCGGCCGATAGGGGATCGCATCCTTAGGGACGAGAAGCAGACGCTCGGTGAAACATTCCGGGTCGCCGAGGTAGTCTTCTTCCACCACGACGTAGTCAACGGTCGTTGAATGGGTGGTAGCCGGATGTCCCAGGGCTGAAACCTGCATCGGCGCCAGGCGCAGGTTGCAGGCGTAGATGGTGTACGGGAACATGCCAAGGCTCGGGTAATAGATGATTTGCGGCCGCAGGCGTTCGGCGGCCTCGCGCAAGCGAGTCAGGTTGACATCCAGCGGCAGCCCTTGGCCGAGTTCAATGAATTCGTCGAACAGGCCGCGGGTGTGCTCGTCAGTGCATTCCAGCATGCCGACACCGACCAAACGGTAATGGGCTTTCAGGGCGCACATCGACAAGGAATGGGTGCGGTAGATTGAATGCGTGGAATGAAACCACTCAAGCACGACCATCAGCACTTGTTTATCAGCTGGGTCGATGCTGGCGCCATCGGCTAAGTCTGTTGGTGGCGCGCAGTAAGGCGTGTCGACGTCGCGCAAACCCAGGTCAAGCATTTGCTGGCGCACCAATCGGTTCAGCGGCGCCTTGATCGCATGCTTGTCATCACGCATGGCGTAGCTGCAATGCATCCAGACATCGTGGATGAAGGCCTGTGGAAGCGCCGCAGCGGTTTGTAATTGGTCCAGGCGCGAAGGCAGCCACCCGAGGATGCTTTCGCGTTTGGCGTGGGCGTTATCGCTGATGGTCAGGCGCGGGGATAGCAATGCCATCAGCAGCGCAGCGCAGACCCGTGGCATGCGATACCAGAGTTCGTCGCAATTTAGCGACAAATCGCTTTCGTTGGTATAGAGCACGCAGAGCTTCAAAAAGCCAGGGTGGTCAAGCTTGAGGTGCACACCGTCTTCGGCCACGCCGCCCATCATTCGAATCAGGTGGTCGGCGTTGCGCAGCGGTGAGGCGGCAAAGATCAAGCCGATCCAGCGGTGCCGGACGATGAAGTCGAAGAAGCCCGAGTCGCTGAGGTTGAAGTCCGGGTCGGTGAACAGGCGGCCGATGGCGTCAGCCAGGCGGGCCGCGATATGGCGCTCGATTTCGTCGGCGCTGCGTCCGACCGGCAGATGTCGCATCTGCAGCCCACCGATTCCGCCATGTTGCTCATCTATGACCGTCAGCAACTCAAGCAGGCGCCGGGCTGCCGGCTCATGCTGGCGCGCCTGGATGTCGGCCTCGAACTCTTCGAGCGTAAAGGTAATTATCACGTGTCTATCGCTTTACTGACTTTGTTGATCTACGTGCTCATAACGTGGTTTGCCCGCAGCGGTCCGAGCCATGACCCGCCGCAGGCCGCAGTGGCGGATCGGTGCAACGTGACAAAAAGACACTGCTTGACCTTGGTAACTTTCGAAAATTTTATAACAAATTAGCGCTAAATTAGTTACGCGCTAAATAATTGCTAAAAACCTAGTGTTTTGACTATAGCATTTTTTAAATTTTAAAATTTTTTTATGTATTTATTTATGTTTCTGAAACATAAGTGTGTTTGCGTCATGAAAGTTGTTATAAACTTTGAAACGGTACAACTGGTAGTCTAATGTTCGCATTGGATACGGTTGCGAAATTTTTAAGTGCTTGCTCGAAGTCCGGTCGCACCGGGCTGCAAGCACCCTGGTCCAACTGAGAAGCAACATGCCGACATCTGCAAGCCGACAAGCCATCCAGCAACGCACAGCCCGCCAGATCCGCAGCGATTACCGCCGCAGGCGCTACACCGAGTTGTCTATGGCGATGTACACCGGGGTGTACATGGTGCAGTCCATGGCGGCTACGGCAACAGGGATTACGACGACTCTGGCAAATACCGGCACGCCGACGCTCTCGGGCTTGACAAGTTCCAGCGGCACCTTGACGCCGACCTACACCTATTCAAGCTCAGCAGGCACCGGCACCATCGCGCTCGGCACCGCCCGGAGTGCAGTCATTCTGTGGCCGTACCTCGGTCTGGCGTCTGGCGAAACACTCGCCTTCACTGGTGGCAGCAGTGCTTTGGTCCTGAACAAGGTGACAGGCACAGAGTCAACGATGCTTTCGGGCAAGATCACTTCGGCCGACACGATCAAGGGGCTGATTTTCGTCAACCCTTATGGCATCACGACGGAATCGACGTTCAACATCACTTCGCTTTCGTTCTATAGCACCGGCCTGGTGTTGTCGACGCGGGACCTGGTGTATTCCGGTCTGAGCGATGCGACCGGTGCCAATGCCGCATTGGTCATCATGAACAACACCACCGTCTCCAATAGTTACGGGCTGGGTCTGACGGCCAACGGCACTTCTGTAGGCGGTGGCAACATCACGGTTGCCGGCACCGGCAGCGTCAGTGGCGCGGACAACGTGGTCAGCTTGATCACCGACACCGGCACGATCACGCTCAGCGATTCAGTCTATGGTGGCTATGTTTTCGCCAAGTCTACGACTGGCAATATCGCTGCAGCAGCCGGCACGCCGATCTATGCCTATAAAGGCCTGGACCTGACGTCGACCACCGGTGTGATCAACGTCGCAACAGGCGGTTCGGGCGTGCTCTCAATCACCACGTCAGATGCGGCCGCCACAGTCGCACAGACCTTGACTGCAATGCGGGTCGGCAATGTTGCGATAGGCAGCGGCGCTCTGACCTTGACTTCATCGCTGGGCTACCTGCGTGGTGCAAC
>CANBUY010000209.1 GCA_947372745.1 Comamonadaceae bacterium
GCATAGCACCATATAGCCCTAGGTTTTAAGCCCTCGCCTACACTAGAGGGCTTGATTTATATAGATTTATTCCAGTCATGAGTGCATTCCTAGACGAAGAAGTTTTGTCCGTTCACCATTGGACCGACCGCCTGTTCAGTTTCACCACCACACGCGACACCTCGCTGCGTTTCTCCAACGGCCACTTCACCATGATTGGCTTGCGCGGCGAGAACGGCAAGCCTTTGTTGCGCGCCTACAGCATCGTCAGCGCCAACTACGAAGAACATTTGGAGTTTTTGAGCATCAAGGTGCAAGACGGCCCCCTCACCTCCAAGCTGCAACACATCAAAGTGGGCGACAAAATCGTGGTCGGCAAAAAGCCCACGGGCACCTTGTTGTGCGACTACTTGTTGCCCGCCAAAAACCTGTACCTCATTGGCACCGGCACCGGCTTAGCCCCGTTCCTCAGCATCGTGCGTGACCCTGAGACCTACGAGCGTTTCGAAAAAGTCATCTTGGTCCACGGCGTGCGTGAAGTCAAAGAACTGGCGTATCACGACTACTTGACCGAAGAGCTGCCCAAGCACGAGTTCTTAGGCGAGATGGTCAGCGCCCAAATGCTGTACTACCCCACCGTCACCCGCGAGCCCTACAAAAACCAAGGCCGCGTGACCGACTTGCTCACCTCGAACAAGCTCACCCAAGATTTGGGCTTGCCCAACATCGACCCCGCCCACGACCGCATCATGATTTGCGGCAGCCCTGAGCTGAACAAAGACATGCGTGCTTTGTTGGAAGAACGCGGTTTCAAAGAAGGCTCCACCACCACCCCTGGCGACTTTGTGGTGGAACGCGCATTCGTTGAGCAGTAAGCCCTAGCCCAAAGTTAGGCCTGAATCGTCAGGCCGATTAAGGCTTCTAGATCAGCGTGGGACAAACCGTCTACGGCATCGATCAACTTCAAACCTTGATCGGTGACCTCTAAGGTTGCCAAATCGGTGTAAATGCGGCTCACGCACGCCAGCCCTGTGAGCGGATACGTGCAAGCACGCACCACTTTGCTCTGGCCTTGCTTGGTCAGTAAATCCATCATCACCCATGTTTGTTTAGCGCCAATCGCCAAGTCCATCGCGCCGCCCACAGCTGGAATGGCATCGGCTTCGCCCGTGTGCCAATTGGCCAAATCACCGCGCTCGCTCACTTGGAATGCGCCCAACACGCAAATGTCTAAATGGCCCCCACGCATCATGGCAAAGCTGTCGTTGTGGTGAAAGTAAGCACCACCGGGCAACAGCGTTACAGGCTGCTTGCCGGCGTTGATCAAATCAAAGTCTTCATGCACTTTGTCAGGCGCAGGGCCCATGCCCAAAATGCCGTTCTCGCTATGCAAAATAATTTCCAGACCCTGCGGCAAATGGTTGGCCACCAAGGTGGGCATGCCAATGCCAAGGTTTACATAGGCGCCATCCGGCATGTCTTGCGCCACGCGTGCGGCGATTTGGTCTTTGGTGCGAGATGTGTAGCTCATGATCATGCTGCCTTCTTAAAACCAGCACCTTGGGTGGCTTGCCGTGGCACTTGCACGATGTGGCTCACAAAGATGCCGGGCGTCACCACGCTTTCGGGGTCTAGCGCGCCCAGCGTCACCACCTCGTGCACGGATGCCACAGTGCGTTTGGCGGCGGCTGCCATCACCGGCCCAAAGTTGCGAGCAGATTTGCGGTAGGTCAGATTGCCCCAGCGGTCGCCCTTTTCAGCTTTGATCAAAGCCACATCGGCATGAATGGGGTACTCCAACACGTACATGCGGCCATTGATCTCGCGGGTTTCTTTGGCCGAGCCATCTGCGTGGTGGGCCAGTTGCGTGCCATAGCCTGTGGGTGTGAAAAACGCACCAATGCCTGCGCCCGCTGCGCGAATGCGCTCTGACAAATTGCCTTGCGGCACCAGCTCTAGCTCCAACTTGCCAGCTCGGTACAAGGCATCAAACACATGGCTGTCCGCTTGGCGAGGAAAGCTGCAAATGATTTTTCGCACACGCCCTGTTTTGAGCAACGCGGCCAAGCCCGTATCGCCATTGCCAGCGTTGTTGTTGACCACTGTCAGGCCCGACACATTCTGGTCAGAAATGACCTGCACCATGCCTTCCAACAGTTCACTGGGAATGCCCGCCGTGCCAAAGCCGCCCACCATCACGGTCATGTCATCGGTCAAACCTTCAAGAGCTTGCGCGATGGAATCAGCCACTTTATTGATCATGGGATATCTCACTGTTTCACATCTAAAAACATAACTTTAACCAACGTCATAGTTTGCCTGCAAGCCGCCAGCGCCTGAGTGACAATTACCCTTATGTTTGAACCCAGCCAAGCCGACGTTCGGCGCTTTTTTTGTTCGGTCTATGCCAAGTGGCGCCATGCCCAGCCCATGGACGCCCTCGAAACACTCGCCAGCCAATGGGTGGCCGAGCACCCCGAGTACCACGCCGACTTCTCAGATGTCGATGCGGCACTTGAACGCATGTACGAGGTCAAAGACGGCAAGATCAACCCTTTCTTGCATTTATCCATGCACCTGTCGGTAAGTGAGCAATGCTCGATTGACCAACCACGTGGCATTCGCCAAGCGGTGGAGTTGCTCACGGCCAAACGCGACTCGCTACACGACGCGCACCACGAAACCATGGATGCGCTGGGCCAGATGATTTGGGAAAGCCAACGCAGCGGCCGCCCGCCCGATGGCCACGCTTACATTGACGCCGTGCAACGCCGCGCCACCAAAGACTAAGCGCGCAGGCGCATTAAGATCTCCAAAAACACAAAACGGAGACAAACCATGCGCCACTTCTCAATCAGGTCCAACTTTCGCCGCACCTTGTGTGCAGGCTTTGCGTTAGCCGCCATCAGCGCCTTGACCCTGCCCGCTGCACACGCGCAAAGCTACCCTAATAAACCCATCAAATTCGTCGTGCCGTTTAGCGCAGGCAGCGCCACCGACAACGTGGGCCGCATCTTGGCGCAAGCCATGGGCGAAGCGATGGGTCAAACCATCACGGTGGAGAACAAAGCCGGTGCCAATGGCATCTTGGGCGCCGAAGTGGTCAAAGCCGCACCTGCTGATGGCTACACTTTCTTGGTCACCACCAGCACCACGCAAGCGGCCAACGTGCACCTGTACCGTAAGCTGCCCTACGACCCCGTGAAAGACTTCACACCCATTGGCAAAATTGGCGAGACTGGCTTCATCTTGATGGTCAACAACGACTTTCCCGCCAAAGACATGAAAGAGTTTGTAGCCCACGCCAAGGCTAACCCCGGCAAGCTCGCCTTTGGTCATGGCTCGTCGGGCTCGCTCGTGTCAGCGGCCATGCTCACCGAATTGGCTGGCCTTCAAACCGTCAACGTGCCTTACAAAAGCATCCCACCCGCTTTGACTGATTTACTCGGTGGCCAAATTCAATTTGCCTTTGCCGACACGGGTAACGCCGTGTCACAAATGAACGGCGGCCGCATGCGTGGCTTGGGCGTCACCACCAAAAAACGCGCAGGCAAAGCCCCCAACGTGCCGCCCATTGGCGACACCGTGAAAGACTACAACGTGAGCGCATGGTTCGGTCTCATGGCCCCAGCTGGCATGCCTGCCGACGTGCAAAAGAAAGCCACCGCCACCTTGATGGCCGTACTGGCCAAACCCGACGTGCGCGAAAAAATTCAAGGCGTGGGCATTGACCTCGACATCGAAGACAGCGCCACGCTCGCCAAAACCATCGACGCCGAAATCAAGAAATGGGGCGGATGGGTCAAGACCGCTGGCATCACCCCTGAATAAACGATGAGCACGACAGAAAGCGCAGGCATCGACGCAAGCCTGCAAGGCGCACTTACAGGCCTGCGCGTGATTGATTTGACAGGCGTGGTGCTCGGTCCCTACGCCACGCAAATCTTGGGTGACTATGGCGCTGACGTCATCAAGATCGAGCCGCCCAGTGGCGACATCATGCGCCAAGCTGGACCCATGAAGCACCCGGGCATGGGCCACATTTTTATCAACGCCAACCGCAACAAACGTTCGGTCGTGCTGGATTTAAAACAGCCCGAGCAACGCGAACAGCTGCTGGCCTTGTGCAAAACCGCCGATGTGCTGACCTACAACATTCGCCCCGCCTCGATGGCGCGTTTGGGTTTGTCGTTTGAAACGCTGCACGCCATCAACCCACGCTTGGTGGTGTGTGGTGCTTACGGCTACAGCGAAGGCGGCCCTTACTCGGCTTGGCCTGCATATGACGACCTGATTCAAGGCGCCGTGGGCATGCCATGGTTGATGACGCAAAGTGGCAGCCCAGAGCCACGCTACGCGCCTACGACCTTTGCCGACCGCGTGACGGGGCTCAACATGGTGCACGCCGTCATGGCCGCCATCATTGCGCGTTACCGTACAGGCGTAGGCCAGCATGTGGAAGTGCCGATGTTTGAATGCTTGTTGCAGTTTGTATTGGGAGAGCATTTGAGCGGCGAAACTTGGCAGCCACCCATCGCTCCCATGGGCTACGCGCGCATGCTGTCGGCCCACCGCAAGCCCTACACCACACAAGACGGCCACCTTTGCGCCCTCATGTACAACGACGCACATTGGCAGGCATTTACAAACCTGATTGGCCAACCCAATTTATTTCAAACCGATGCACGCTTTACAACCCATGCTGAACGCATGAAACACATCGACGCGTTGTATGCGTTTGTGGGCGAACACATGCGAACGCGCACCAGCGCCGAGTGGATGAAAGACTTCACCGCACACGACATACCCGTCATGCCCATGATGAAGCTCGACGAGTTGCTGACCGACCCCCACCTCGCCGCCACTCAAGGCTGGCTCGATGTGCCGCATCCGTTTGAAGGCATGCTGCGCCAACTGCGCCCGCCCGTGCGCATGAGCGGCACACCCACTGGTGTATGGCGACCCGCGCCGCGTTTGGGTGAGCACACCGAAGAAGTGTTGAACAGCCTTCGTTAAACACGGGGCCTCACTCGCCCGTCGTTCATCTTTCAACGATGGGCAGGACGCTTTGACAAGCGCGCCTGCGAGGACGATCTCACAATCGCTAATGATCCGAATCGCCATTTCTATCCAACTCAGCTACGACATAGACGCACTCGGCAGCGACTTTATTTTCAACATCCATGCGGCCATGACGCCGCAGCAAACCTTGATCAGCGAACAACTCGATGTCAGTCAGGACGTTGC
This sequence comes from Comamonadaceae bacterium, assembly GCA_947372745.1. Lineage (GTDB taxonomy): Bacteria > Pseudomonadota > Gammaproteobacteria > Burkholderiales > Burkholderiaceae_C > Rhodoferax. Next base: position 5,227 of record CANBUY010000209.1, read on the forward strand.
GATCGCGATGCATGCCGATGCGTTGAATCACAACCGCATCATGCGCTTCAGCGCCAACGCGGGTGCTTTGCAAGTGAACTACCAAGCCACGGTTGACCTTCAACATCACACCGCTGATGCAGACCAAGTTCAAGAAACGCGTGTGGCCGACCTGCCTTGGCATGTGCTGCCCTACCTCTACCCCAGCCGCTATTGCCAATCAGACCAGTTGCACGACATTGCCAACCAAGCATTCGGCAGCTTCAGCCACGGCTATCTGCGTGTGCAGGCCATACGCGACTGGGTCTTGAGCTGCGTCACTTTTCATTCCAACACCTCGAACGAACACACCACCGCCTTGGACACCCTAACCAGCGGCGTAGGCGTGTGTCGAGATTTTTCGCATTTGATGATTGCACTGTGCCGCGCACTCAACATCCCCGCACGGTTTGTCACGGGCATTGACTACGGCTCAGACCCTGCGCTGGGCCCCACCGACTTTCATGCCTATGTTGAGGTGCACCTAGACGGCCGCTGGTACATCTTTGACGCTTCGGGTGTGGCCGTGCCCATGGGGCTATTGCGGTTGAGCACGGGCCGTGATGCGTCTGACACAGCCATTGCCACTATCTTTGGCAGCGTGCGGGGATCAGCACCCATCATGTCAGTTCAGGCCGTTGCGGATGCTTTTGGTGTTTTAGAAATACCGAAACATGTGACCTACGCAATTTCGACCGACGTCTAAACCCCCAAGTGGCTCAAGCCGATTGGCACACCCGCCGGTAAGTGGTGGGCGTCACACCACGGTGGTCTCTGAAAAAGCGTGAGAAATTTCCTGGCGTCGAAAACCCCAAATCCATCGCCATCGACGTCATGTTTTCTTGACGTGCGGTCAATCGCGTCAAGGCTTCCTCTAGGCGTATGGC
>CANBUY010000210.1 GCA_947372745.1 Comamonadaceae bacterium
TGCTGAGCAGCAGATGCGCTGAGGGCTTGCGTCAAAGGCTCTGTCGACGCACCCAACTGCGCCAGCAACTCAGGCGCAATGGTCAGCAAATCGCAACCAGCCAAAGCGGTGATTTGACCGACGTTTCTAAAGCTCGCACCCATCACCTCAGTTTGGATGCCGTGACGTTTGTAGTGGTTGTAAATCGCGCGCACTGACTTCACGCCGGGGTCGTTGGCATTGGCGTTGTCGGCCTCTACCCACGCTGCGCCAGCCGACTTTTTGTACCAGTCGTAAATGCGGCCCACAAAGGGAGAGATCAATTGCACCTTGGCATCACCGCACGCCACCGCTTGGGCAAACGAGAACAGCAAGGTCAGGTTAGTGCGAATGCCTTCGCGCTCCAGCTCGGCAGCGGCTTGAATGCCTTCCCACGTGGACGCAATTTTGATGAGCACGCGCTCGCGCTTGACACCCTGCGCTTCGTACAAGGCCATGATGCGTTTGGCACGCGCCACAGTGGCCGCGGTGTCAAAGCTCAAACGGGCATCTACTTCGGTGGACACACGGCCGGGGATGGTGGCCAAAATCTCGCAACCAAAACGTACCAACAAGCGGTCAATCTGCGCGTCCATCGGCTCATTTCCGTGAGCTGCTACGGTGTCTTTGAGCAAGGGCAGGTATTCGGGCTTTTGCACCGCTTTGAGGATAAGCGACGGATTAGTAGTCGCGTCTTGAGGTTGGAACTGGACTAATTGCTTGAAATCGCCAGTATCTGCAACGACAGTAGTAAATTGCTTAAGAGCGTCGAGTTGATTCATTATAAATGATTAACTAAGTTAGTTTCCATGATGCCACTTCAAACTTAAACGTGTTTCTAGATGCGTTTAATCTCTATGAAATGTAAGGCAAGTCAGTCCGGGCGGTTTCATCAGAACCAGACCGTACTAAGGACTAATCTATGTGCATGAACGCTAATAGCGATCACGCGTGAACGTGAGTAATCTACCATTAGCGCTAGCGCACAGTCGGTTTCAAGCCTAATTCCCCCCCATGACTGGTTACCTTAGTAGTTGTCACATTCAGTCAATACAAGAAATTAGAGGCGTCTACAGTCCCCAATCTTTGTCATACAGTGAGTGAGTTCACAATGCGGCAATTTTGTAACTCTACCTTGTGCATGAACGCTAATAGCGATCACGCGCGAACGTGAGAAACCTACCATTAGCGCTAGCGCACAGTCGATTTCAAGCCTAATTTCCCCCTGACTGGTTACCTAGGAGTTATCACATTCAGTTAATGCATGGAAGAGTCAGCAGCCCCTAATCTTTGTCAAATAGCGAATGAACTCACAAAAAATGATCAAAATACGTTCATCACACTCGTTGAATTGGGCTTTCACAACATGAACTTGCATTCTTTTTTATAACAACTTAAAACATCAAGCTGCATAAGCACTAATATTTACACACTTTCCAAACTGGAAGTAGCCAGCTGAGGCTTCAACTTAGCATAGAAAGATTAACTAAAGTTAATCTCACAAAAAATCAAAATATTGATTTTTTGAATTAAGACATTGCACCCCTAAGTGCAGGCTTATAACTCTAACTCTGATTTAGTTATAAACACCCCATCCGATCTGGGGAAGAAATTAACCACTTACTTAATTTGATTAGCACTTGTTGCTACCTTGCCTAGATCATTTATTTATCTAGGACTCCATACCCTATCTTACAGACCCCGCTTCGTCTAAGTGGATACGTTTCTGATTTGGCGGTATTAATTTTAAGCATTGCTTGAATTAAAAGAATTAATAAGACACAAGTCCTCCGATATTGATTTTCGATTTACGCGGAAATCAGGAGGCGACTCATCTCAACAAAATTGAAATAACGGTAACCCGCTCTCTGTGCGTGTTTTTAAAGGAAAAAAATGGGAATTAATTTGAAAAAATGGGGTCAATCATTTGTTTTTAACAAAAAGGGAGGTTTTGGAACACGCAATAATGCACAGAAAACTTTCAGAGCATTAGATAAATTTACTGAAAAAATGGGCTGGAAAAATGTCCTACCTGAGAACATCACCCCAAAGCAGTTACGAATATTTCTTGAATTTCGTGCAGCCACGATATGCAAAAGAAGCGTTCAAAACGAGGCGTCCCATCTACGTCGAGCAATCGCTGGCTCAGCTCGAAATATTGGAAATATCAAGGACCCAAATAATAATTGGTCAAACCAAAGGCTTGGCGTTAAAAGTGCAACCAGAATCGGTGGCAAGGCGGCAATGTCATTAGATTTTTATTTACAAAACAAGAACAAATTGGAAAAAAACATTACATGTCTAATGGAACTTCAGGAACATATCGGACTAAGACGCCAAGAAGCGATTATGTCGGGTCCTTCACTAAATCAATGGGTTAAAGAAATACAAAAGTCAATTGAACGTGGAGTTGGTGCATTTTTGATAGTTAGAGATGGCTGCAAAGGAGGCAGGATGAGATCGTGCTGGATTTTCCCCATAAATTTAAATGCAACACTTAAGTGTATTTCGTCTGCATTAGATATTTACAGGAAAAACAAAAATATCATTCAATCAGTAAACTTAAGAAGTGCAAAAAGTTTATATGGATCCAAGCTTAGAAAAGCTGGTTTTAAAGGTCCAAATAGCTCACATAGCCTAAGGAGACTATTCGCACAACGTCAAATTGTCTCATATCGCGAATCTGGCCTTAGTGAGTCGGAGGCTTTGATAAGACTCTCAAGCGATTTAGGCCATGGTGATGGGCGTGGTCGATGGGTTTTAAATAATTATTTATTGGGTGGCGAAGGATCTACCAATAAAAAACCTGATGAACCATCTAACAATGGAGAACGAGGCTAAAGGTAGCATGAAAATAAAATTCGTTGCGGTGTTATCTCTAAAGCAATGAGAAAACCCCGCAACGAATTAAATGCGACTACAAAGCTTTACCCTCAAAATTCCGAGTGAAATTAAGAAATGAAGGCCAGAAATTTAAAGCATCAGAAACCAACCTCCAATCAGGGCGCCCAACACAGAAAATATTAAGGTTATGAATTCGCTAATGCGATCCTGATTGAATATCACTTCTCTTAACTGTAACAATTCCCACATGGCAGATAGTCTTATCTAGCGTACCTATCGGTACTTCTATTAAAGCCAGGTGTTAATAATCGTCAGCCTCAATACCATCAATCAACTAGTCGTGGTTCAAGTTAGTAGCTCATTGGATGAGGTGATGAGCAACAAGACCACCGCCACGACCAGCCGGGTTATGCACCATCATCAAGCCCTGACAACAAACGCAAAGCGGCAATGGTCGCACCGGGATTAGACAGATACAAATTGCCCACATCTTGCAAATGCGCGCCCGCATATAAAGTTTCTGAATGCTCCACCATTTCATTGAGGCCGTAGTCCCGAATGAAGGCTCGCCAATATATGGGCGAGTGGGCCACCATCGCTCAAAGCTATCGTCACGGTACGCACCTTGATACTTTATCAAACGTTGGCACCAAGGCTGTAAGAGTAAACGTACTCATCACCTTAAACTGCAAAAGAGACTGCTAGGTTAAATGCGCGAAGAGTGACGCCGCCCAATCACCAAGCCCTGTCGCAACCACAAAAAATGCAAACGACTTTGGGTATCGGTTGTTGTTACGGGGTCACCAAGACGTCGAATTTGAATGCCAAGATCTTTGCCCACCGTATGTAGATTACACCCCTCTGCAGAGCATCCGAAGTTTGGGTATGACGGTCATAGGTAGATGAAAAAATTTCCACACCAGCACATCTTTCGCGGGTGCCAGCAAACCAAAAAGCCGCTAACGCTTTTTGGGTGTGCAATGGGTGAGCGCTTAAAACGCCAGCAAGCTGCTGGCTTGCGGAGCGAAAACACCTAAAGGCATGGGAATCAGCACCTCGTGCAACACACGTTAGTTGATGCAGCTTGAATCTTCGTTGACAGCATCAGGCAGAACACCTGTGGTTAGCGTAAAGCCAGATGTCAATCACCAAAATAAGTGCATTGCACAACGCAATAGCGAGATACAAAACAAGGCCAAGGCGTGTAGGTGTGTTCATGCAAAAATTCTTACAACTCAGGTTTTCCCTTTGCCAGACTTGGCACTACAGTTTCAACATGCAACAAACCACAGTAAAGAAAATTCTGATCCTCGGCGGCAGCGGCTTTGTCGGTCGGCATGTGTGCTCGCGCCTCAGTCTTCAGCACCACCAAATCACTGTGCCCACGCGCCGCCTGCCTGCACGCCATATCCAAATGATGCCGGGCGTAACAGTGGTGCAAGCTAACGTGCACGACGCCAAACAACTGCATGGCTTGGTGCATGGCCACGATGTGGTGATCAACCTCATTGCTATCTTGCACGGCACAGAAGAAGAGTTCAACCATGCGCACGTCACACTACCGGCAAACTTGGCACGCGCATGCCAAGCTGAAAACGTGACACGTCTCATTCACATCAGTGCATTAGGTGCTGATGTGCACGGACCATCAATGTACCAACGCAGCAAAGCGCGCGGCGAATTAGCGCTGCTGTCTGCGGCAGAAAAAGCGCCATTGGGCTTGACGCTGCTGCGCCCCAGCGTGATCTTTGGCAAAGACGACCAGTTCATCAACCTGTTTGCCAAGCTGCAAAAGGTCTTCCCCGTCATGCCGCTGGCCGGCGCGCACACGCGCTTTCAGCCAGTATGGGTGCACGACGTGGCGCAAGCCATCGTGCATTGCGTCAACACATCCAGCACCGAAGGCCAGATGTATGAGCTCTGCGGCCCCGACATCCTCACGCTGACCGAGCTGGTGCAGCTCGCTGGCCGCTGGGTGGGCAAAGAGCGTCCCGTCATCTCGTTGCCCTATGCCATCGGCTGGTTGCAAGCCTTGTTGATGGAGTTCGCACCCGGCTCCACGCTGATGAGCCGCGACAACCTCGACTCGATGAAGGTCAACAACATCGCCAGTCCTCATGCCTTGGGTTTGCGCTCTTTAGGCATTCCTGAGGCCAAGTCCATCAAACGTTTGTTTGTGGCGGGCCACTGATGAAAACCTACCTGGTCGGCGGTGCAGTGCGCGATGCCCTGATGGGCCTCGACGGGGCTGACCGCGACTGGGTAGTGGTGGGCGGCACGCCCGAGGCATTGGTCGCACAGGGTTACCAGCCTGTGGGCAAAGACTTTCCGGTGTTCTTGCACCCCCACACACACGAGGAATACGCCCTCGCCCGTACCGAGCGCAAAACCGCACGCGGCTATCACGGCTTTGCGGTGCATGCTTCACCCGATGTGACACTGGAAGATGACCTGGCCCGACGTGACCTGACCATCAATGCCATCGCCCAAGACGAAAACGGCCAGCGCACTGACCCCTATGGCGGCGAGCGCGACATCGCTGCCAAAGTGCTGCGCCACGTGACTGAGGCCTTCCGTGAAGACCCAGTGCGCATCCTGCGCTTAGCCCGCTTTGCTGCTCGGTTCCCAGACTTCACCGTCGCGCCTGAGACGATGACGCTCATGCGCGAAATGGTGGTTGAGGGTGAGGTGGATGCCTTGGTGAGCGAACGCGTATGGCAAGAGTTGTCTCGCGGCTTGATGGGCGCGAAGCCATCGCGCATGCTGCAAGTGTTGCGCGAATGCGGTGCTTTGAAACGCCTGCTGCCAGAAGTCGACAAGCTCTACGGTGTGCCGCAACGCGCTGAATACCACCCCGAAATTGACACCGGCATTCACCTAGAAATGGTGCTGGATGCGTCAGCGCGCACGAACGCGCCCCTCGAAGTGCGCTTTGCCTGCCTGTGCCACGACCTCGGAAAAGGCACTACACCCGCCGACGTGCTGCCCCGCCACATTGGCCACGAGCAACGCAGTGAAAAACTCACCCGCGCACTGTGCACCCGTTGGCGCGTGCCTGTGGAATGCAAAGAACTGGCTGAACTAGTGGCGCGTGAGCACGGCAACATCCATCAGAGCTTGGGCTTTGGTGCGGAGGCTGTGCTGCGTTTGCTGTTACGTTGCGATGCGTTGCGTAGGCCTGAACGGTTTTTGTTGGCCCTGCAAGCGTGCGAGTGTGATGCGCGTGGGCGATTGGACAAAGAGGACGAGGCTTATGCGCAAGGGCCTCGATTGGCTTTGCTGTTGAAGGCGGCTCAGTCGGTGGACGGTGCGGCTATCAGTACGCAGGCTTTGCAAGATGGGCTGAAAGGGCCGGCTGTGGGGGCGCGTATGGATGCGGCTCGGTTGGCGGCAATTACTGCGGCGCTTTAAAGCACCTTAGAAATCCCAGCGCACACCAAGCTGAGGATAATGGTTGATGCCAGCGGAATGAATATCTCCCGCCCAAAGATCTTGAACCGAATATCACCAGGCAACCGACCAAAGCCCAACTTCTGCAACCACGGCGTCACCGCATTGATCAGCAATAACGCCAAGAAAACAACAATGAGCCAGCGCGTCATATAGCTGCTTACAGCGCGTACGTGCGGTCACCTTGTGCAAAGCCCATCGGCTCCCACTCGGTCGTGCCAAAAGCCACCACTTTGAACAGCTCACCCATTTCGTGCTCGGTGATCAGCTTTTGCGCCATGCTCTTTTCATCCATCGGCGCATCCACCAACGGGGGCAACAAACCGCAGTTGATCAGGAAGTGCGCTTGAGTGGTGTAGCCCAACACATTGAGGCCTGCATCTTGCGCGGCCAGTGCCACGCCGGTGAAGTTCACATGCGCGGTGATGTCTTTGCGGCCCACATCGGCCAGCGGGTCCGAGTCCGCTTTGTGCAACTGGTGACACATCAACGTACCCATGCTGCGCTGGGGGTGGAAGTATTCGCTCTCTGGAAAACCGTAGTCGATGAGGAACGCCGCGCCGCCTTTGCCCGTGGCGGCTTCGCCCGCTTTGAAGCGATCGGCCAAGGTGGCCACAAAAGCTTCGGCTTGGCTGTGAATTTCAGTCAGATAGTCGTGCTCGCCAGGGACTTCCATGGGTGGACGCAAATCGGTCAAGCGGTCTTCCCATTGCAAAGGCGATTCGCCAGCCGCGTGGGCAGAAGCATCACCATCCGAAGTGGACACGCCCGCTTGGCTCTGGCTCAACGCATTTGCGTTCCACACCACACCACGCTCATGCCACACACCGCTCTTGCGCACCAGCAGTTGCACAGGCATGGCATCGAGTACTTCGTTACCCACCACCACGCCGCTCAGCTGCTCGGGCAAGGCATCCACCCACTGCACTTTGTGCGCATGGGTCTTCAGCGTTTCTTGTTGACGCTCACGCAGGCTGCCCGACAAATCGACGATGGTGTAACGCTTCACGCTATCGCCCAAGCTGTCCAGTAGTTGCAAAGCCAAAGCGCCAGAACCTGCGCCAAATTCCCACACCTCGTCAGTGCCCGTGACTTGCAGAGCCTCGGCCACTTGGTGGGCCAGCGTGCGGCCAAAGTGCTTGGACATTTCGGGGGCAGTGGCAAAGTCGCTGCCACTTTCAGGCGTGAGGCCGAACTTTCGCAGGCTGTTGGCGTAATAGCCCATGCCGGGGGCGTAGAGGGCAAGCGCCATGAAGTGGTCAAAGCCCAGCCAGCCGCCTGCATTGGCGAT
>CANBUY010000211.1 GCA_947372745.1 Comamonadaceae bacterium
CAAGCTGCCGTGCAAGAGCTGGCCGACTTCATGCAAACACAAGGCTTGGCCTGCGCCCCCGAGGCGGTGCCCAACCTCAAGGGTGACGATGCCCGCACCGCTTTTGTGAAGAAATTCAAAGAAGTGCAGCGCCTCAAAACCCAGCTGGACCAATACACCGACCTCACCCCAGACAACGCTGCCGCCATTGAGCAGATATTGCCCAGCGAAGTGCAGCAAGGCTTCAGGGGCGCGTACATCGAAACCGCGCAACGCCTCAAAGCGCTGCAAGATAAAGCAGGCAAAGACGAAGGTGGCAACACCACCGACGAGGTGGACCAGCTCGACTTTGAGTTTGTATTGTTTGCCAGCGCCGTCATTGACTACGACTATATCGTGGGCCTCATGTCGCGCTTCTCTAGCCAAGCGCCGGGCAAGCAGAAGATGAGCCGTGAAGAGCTGATTGGCCTCATCAGCGCCGACGCCAAGTTCATGAACGAGCGCGATGACATTGCGGCCTACATTGCCACCCTCAAGGTGGGCGAGGGCTTGAGCGAGGCCTCTATCCGCGATGGCTACGCCCGCTTCAAAAAAGAAAAAGACAGTGCAGAACTGAGTGCCATGGCCGAACAACACAACTTGGCCCCCGCCGCACTGCAAGCCTTTGTGGACGGCATCTTGCAGCGCATGATTTTGGATGCCGACGCCTTGACCGACCTAATGGCCCCGCTGGAGCTGGGCTGGAAAGCCCGCGCACAGGCGGAGACGGCGCTGATGAAAGAGCTGGGGCCACTGCTGACCAAACGCGCCCAAGGGCGTGAGATTTCTGGATTGAGCGCGTATGAGCACTGAAGAGAAAAAGACGCAGGTGCCTATGCTTCGCTTTCCTGAGTTTTTGGAAGCTGATGCATGGGTAAAGGGCAAGTTAATTGACACTGCCGATCGCTCAATTAAATGGAGTTTTATTGGTGGTCCTTTTGGTTCTAACCTGAAATCTTCAGACTATGTTGAGACTGGTGTGCGGATCATTCAGTTACAAAATATTGGTGATGGCGAATTCTTTGACGACTACCGCATCTTTACAACAGTCGGAAAAGCCGATGAGCTGCGGAGTAACAATATTTACCCTGGCGAAATCATCATGTCGAAGATGGGTGATCCAGTTGGACGCGCTTGTTTGATTCCAAATTTGCACGACAGGTATGTCATGTGCTCAGACGGCATTCGGCTTGTAGTTAATGAAAAAATACATGCAAAGTACTTTGTGTACTCACTCATTAACTCCCCTCGGTTTCGCGCAACTGTAGAAAAAACTGCAACTGGCTCTACGCGTAAACGAATAGGTTTAGACGAACTAAAGAATTTGCCAATGTTGCTCCCGACAAAAGGGGAGCAACAAAAAATCGCCGAATGCCTAAGCTCCTTGGACGAACTGATCGTCGCGCAAGGGCGCAAAGTGGATGCGCTCAAGACTCACAAAAAAGGGCTGATGCAGCAACTCTTCCCCCGCGAAGGCGAAACCCAACCACGGCTGCGGTTTCCTGAATTTCAAAACGCTGAGGGGTGGAGTTCCGATGCGTTGGGAAACCTCTTTGACACTTCATCTGGCGGGACTCCAGACCGCACCAAAGGGGAATTTTGGAATGGGAACGTACCTTGGATCACGACGTCATTGGTTGGCTCCAGCGTCATCATGTACGCAGACGAATTTATCAGTGATGAGGGACTGAAGAATTCATCGGCGAAGGTCTTTCCAGAAAAGACGATTTTGATGGCAATGTATGGCCAAGGAAAGACGCGCGGTCAGGTCGCAATGCTTGGGATCAAAGCTGCGACAAATCAAGCATGCGCCGCAATCCTGCCACGGGACGAAATTGATCCGCTTTTCGTTTTTTTGAATCTGGCCAGTCGCTACGAAGAACTGCGGGGTTTAAGCAACAGTGGTGGGCAAGAAAACTTGAGCCAAGGGCTTATTCAGGGACTTCAGTTTTCGTATCCTGGAGACAAAGCTGAACAACAACGCATCGGCTCGTGCCTGAGCAGCCTCGATGCCCTCATCACCGCCGCCACCCGAGAACTCGACGTTCTCAAGACCCACAAAAAAGGTTTGATGCAGCAGCTTTTCCCCTCGGCGCAGGCGTTTGAAGCATGAGCGGCAATCAGAAAGTTCAAAGCTTCGAGAGCTTGCAAAAACTGGTCACTCGTTTGCGTGATGACTTGAATGGCGGCAATCAAGACTTTGTGCTGCTCTATGCCTACAACGGCACGGGTAAAACGCGGTTGTCGATGGACTTCAAGGATGCTGGAAAAAAAACGAGAACGCGCCCATTCGATGTGAATGATGCGGTTGACCAGCCTCTCACCATCAAGGATGCATTGGGCGATACGCTGTATTTCAATGCTTTTACCGAAGACCTTTTTTATTGGGATAACGACCTAGAGAAGGATAGCGAGCGTCGGTTTCATATCAATGCTGACTCCAAGTTTTTCAAGGGTCTCAAAGACTTGGCGCTGGATGAGCGCATCGGGTTCTACCTTGCGCGTTACGCAGACTTTTTGTTTGACATCGACTACGACCAATGGACTGTGAGTTTTCGCAAAGGCGATGCACAGCACATCAAGGTGTCTCGTGGTGAAGAGAACATTTTCATCTGGTGCATCTTTCTAGCCATCTGCGAACGGGTGATTGACGGTGCGGAGTCTTATGAATGGGTGCAGTACATCTACATTGATGACCCGATTACCTCATTGGACGACAACAACGCCATTGCCGTGGCTAGCGATCTGGCCAAGTTGCTTAGAAAAGCCAAAGGACGCCTCAAAAACGTTGTGACTGGGACGGAGTTCTCTGAAGGAAAAGAGACAGTCGTCATACAACAGATGGCCGACCCCATCAAGGCGGTGGTTTCGTCTCACCACGCGCTGTTTTTCAATGTGGTGTGCAATGAGCTGAAGATCGATAAACACAAAAAGTACTTTTTGCATCGTCCCGATCGAGGCACGGCCTACACCTTGCGAGCTACAGACGAGACGCCGTTTTTTCACCACGTGGCCATGTTGGCGGAACTTCAAAAGGCCGCAGACAGCGATAAGTTGTTCACCTTTCACTTCAACATCTTGCGCAGTATTTTGGAGAAGACAGCCACATTCTTTGGGCGGGATGATTTTTCAGCCTGCATTCATGGCCTTGAGGATTCCGAGTTGTTTGCTCGTGCGCTCAATTTGCTGAGCCACGGCAAATACGACATTTACCAACCCATGGAAATGGTGGATGACAACAAGAAGCTATTCCGCCAGATCTTGAATGCTTTTTTAGGCCGCTACGAGTTCTCTTTGCCAGAGATTTTTGGGCGTACGTCTAAAGATGCCAACGGAGTCGTGCCTGCATGATGTTCTCAAGCTCAACGCTCATAAAGGGACACTGATGCCCCCTAAAAACCAGATGCCATCTAAGGCCCCAGTCCACCAAGCCGAAGGCATTACCCCTTTGCTGGGCAGCCTGCGCCAACTTATTGCCAAATCACGCCAGCAAGTGCTGCGTGCGGTGGACGTGGTGCAGGTGCAAACCTACTGGCACATTGGGCAGCACATTGTTGAGTTTGAACAAGGCGGAGCACAGCGGGCAGCCTATGGGCGTGGCTTGCTGGTGCAGCTGGGGCAGGCGCTGTCCGTCGAGTTTGGGCGCGGGTTTGATGCCACCAATTTGCGCCATATGCGGGGCTTTTACCTGGCTTTTCCAATTCGCGACGCAGTGCGTCGCGAATTGAGCTGGACGCACTACCGCCTGCTGCTGCGGGTGGATAGCCCTGAGGCCCGTCAGTGGTATGTAAATGAGGCGGCTACCCAAAACTGGAGCACGCGGGCGCTAGAGCGCCAAATTGGCAGCTTGTATTACGACCGCTTGCTGTTGAGCCAAGACAAAGCGGCCGTAAACGCCGAAGCGCAGGCCAACTTGGCTGCACTGGATGAATCCCCCAGGGCTTTTGTGCGCGACCCGGTGATGCTGGAGTTTTTGGGCCTGCCCGACACGGGGCGCTTGCTAGAGGCCACGCTCGAAACAGCGTTGATGGACAAGCTACAGCAGTTTTTGATGGAGCTGGGCAAGGGCTTTGCGTTTGTGGCCCGCCAGCAGCGCATCAGCACCGAAACTCAAGACTTCTACATCGACTTGGTGTTTTACAACTACCTGCTCAAATGCTTTGTGCTG
>CANBUY010000212.1 GCA_947372745.1 Comamonadaceae bacterium
TCGCCGCGCCTATGCCGGACCAAACCTGGAGCGAAGGCACCGCCAAGACATACATCATGCCCGTCGGCACATTCACCGACCCCGATGCCAACGCCTTGACCTACTCGGCCACCCTCAGCTCGGGCGTGGCTTTGCCCAGTTGGTTGACGTTTAACGCCACGACCCGCACCTTCAGCGGCACCGCCCCGACGGGTAGCGCTGACTACACCGTGCGCGTCAAGGCGATGGATGCAGGGGGGCTCAGTGTGTTTGACGATGTGAACGTCGTCACTGCATCAGCAGCAACGGCAGGCGGCTTTAGCATCACCTTAACCTACACGGGCGACGCGGCCTACGCCACCTATTTTGCGCAAGCCAAAGCGATCTGGGAGCGGGTGATCACGGGTGACTTGCCAGACTTTGGCGGAGTGGATGATGTGGCCATTGCTGCATCAGTTAACGTCATTGATGGTGCCGGTAACGTTTTGGCTCAAGCCGGACCAACGAATTTACGAAGTGCGCCCAGCTATCTGCCCTACAAAGGAACGATGGAGTTTGACAGCGCCGACATGGCCTCGATGCTGGCAGACGGCAGTCTTGCGGGCGTGATTGAACATGAAATGGGCCATGTGCTGGGCTTTGGCACGATCTGGACTGAGAAGGGTTTAAACCCCGCATCGGGCCAATACACAGGAGCCGCTGCGTTGGCCGAGTACCGCGTCGAAAGTAGCAACGCAGCCGCCAAATATGTGCCATTGGAAACAGGCGGGGGCTCCGGTACTGCCAACGCGCACTGGAGCGAGACCACATTCAAAACAGAACTCATGACCGGCTACGCCAACGCCGGCGCCATGCCCCTGAGCCGCCTAACCGTCGCCGCCATGCAGGATTTGGGCTACACCGTCAATTACGCAGCAGCCGACAGCTACACCCTGACCGCCGTAGCCCTGGTAGGCATCTCAAGCGCCACGATTACCCCAGAAAACCTGCGTGTGGTCTAACCCCCCGTCATTGCGACCCATTTTCTCCGTTACTGCGACCCATTTTCTCCGTCACGGCGACTCATTTTCTCCGTTACGGCGACCCATTTTCTCCGTCACTGCGAGCGAAGCGCGGCAGTCCATGTCTTCTGCCTCCAGCGCTCCAGGCCAGGCAATATGGACTGCCACGGCCTATGGCCTCGCAGTGACGAAATCCCCGTCACTGCGACCCATTTTCTCCGTTACTGCGACCCATTTTCTCCGTTACGGCGACCCATTTTCTCCGTCACTGCGAGCGAAGCGCGGCAGTCCATCGTGCCGAGCCAAATCCCTCCCAGTTAGGCAAACTGTCGAAACTCAAAAATGGACTGCCGCGCTTCGCTCGCAGCGACGGATTTGGAATTCAACAGTTTTGGCTCGCTTGGCACGGGGTGCTTTTGGTAAAATTGGATGTAAAACCATATGTTCACGGAAAGCGAAGCGCGGCAATCCATGCCCCCAGTTCATCCTTTATAAAAAGTAAACCCCATGTTTAAAAAACTCCTGCTCATCGGCCTGCTCGCCTTGCTCACCGCCTGTGGTGGCGGCTCCGACATTGCGCCTGTCATCACCACGCTACAGGCCCAAAGCCTGCGTTACGGGCAAACCGCCGTTATTTATGTGGGGGGCCAATTTTTGCGCAGTGACATGCAGGCCGACACTGGCAGTTGCACCAACCCCACCTTCGGTTCAAGCAGTACCCCTAACACGGCGGTGCTCAACTGCAAAGTGACTGCCGTAGGTGCATTGCCCATCACCCTCAAGGCGGCCAACGGCCAGGTTTTATACACCGCCACGCTCAACGTGCTGCCGCCTCAGGTGACACTGTTTACCTCCAAGGGCAATGTCGTGATGGAGTTGAACGCCGCAGTGGTACCCACCACCGTCAACAATTTTCTGGGTTACGTGAGCACGGGTTACTACAGCAACACCTTGTTTCACCGGGTGATCGCTGGTTTTGTGGTGCAGGGCGGCGGCTACACCGCAGGCTTGGTCAAAAAAGCGGGGCAGTTGGCTCCTATTGCGCTGGAGACGAATAAGGGTTTGCTCAACACCCGAAGCACGGTTGCGATGGCCCGCACGGGTGTGGCTGACTCGGCCACCTCGGAGTTCTTCATCAATCTGGTTGATAACCCGGGGCTGGATTACCACCCACTCACCGACCCCACCAACCCCGGCTATGCGGTCTTTGGCACGGTGCTGAGCGGCATGGAGGTGGTCGATGCCATCGCCGCACAGTCCACCAGCACCTTCAATGGCGCACTCAATGTCCCAAGCGCCGACATCACAATCACATTCGCCCTGCAAACGCAGTAACCCCCAAGCCATAGATTGCCACGTCGCTACGCGCCTCGCAATGACGAGGGGGAAGCTGAATTGGGATCTGACCGGTACTACTTACGCTATTGGCAATACCGTGAGCGCCGCAATGACGAGGGGGAAGCTGAATTGGGATCTGACCCCCAAGCCTCCAGGCTCGTCACGTCAATACTTTTACCTCGTCACTGCGAGGCCAAAGGCCGCGGCAGTCCATCTTGCCGAGACAGTAGCAAAACTGAAAGGGTGCCAAGCCTACTGTTCGCAAAAAAATCTCTTCCGAAAATCAGGTTTGCGCGCTAAGCTTGACCCGGCTCAACCCCATTTTTTTGATAAAGCTTAGCCTAGAAACCAAGCTAAAAATTTAAGCGGAACTGGAGTTAACAATGCACAAATTGACGCATGCAGACCTGGTGGCGGACGCCGCCGTGGCAGACGACGAGCAGAATGGCACCTACAACCCGCTGGACCAAATTACCCTGCGCCCGGATGGCTATTACTGGACAGCACCGGATGGCAAAAATGGTTTTGGCCCATTTGCCAGCTTGGAGCTGGCGCTGGCCGATATGGGCGACGACGACGAGGCCCCTGAGCCCGGTGAGACGCTGCAAGAGGCTGAAAACGAGTTGGGTATTGCCGACTGGATTGACCCCGAAACCGGAGCGCCTGCCGAGGGTTTGTCGCACCCGCACCTAGAAGAGTAAGCCGCGCCAGCGCCACCCCCAGTGGGGCGTGTTTACCGGCTGCCGAGAGACCCAAACAAGGAGTCTTTGAGGGCGTTTTGCAGGTTAAGAGACTTGAAGAGCCCCAAGCTGTTGACACCCGCATTGATGACGGTGAGGGTTTGGATGGTTTGGTTGTTGAGGCTGTTTTGTATCAAGGTGCCGCCCGTGAGCTGTGAGCGCACCGACTCGCTCACCACGTTGCCAATGCCGTTTTGCACCACGCTGGTCTCGGCGATGGCTGCGCTGACGGCGCGGGCCTGCTCGGCGCTAATTTTGGAAACATCGGGCAGGTTGAAGCTGGTGCGGTTGACCACATCGCCGTTGATGGTGACGGTTCTAATGAGGCCAAAGGAGACGGTCATGCCGTTGCCGGTCTCAAAGCCGCCGCGCAGGGTGTCGAGCTGGTCGTTGCTCACCGCTTTCCATTCGCCGGGGTTGAACAGGCCGCCACGTTGGGCGCCAGACCCGGCACCAAAACAGCCATTGCCTGCGGCCAGCAGCAGGGCGCAACAGAGCAGTTTTTTGGCCGGGTTTTTCATGGCGTAGGGCGGGTTAAAAGGGCGCGTTAAAAGTCGCCGGGGCCAAACTTGGGCAAGGTGGCGTTAAACAGGTTATTGAGGTTGACGACCGCCGCCAAGGGCGCCCGGGGGGACACTTGCCAGTCAGCCTCTTCGTTGAATTTGGCTTGGGTTTGCTTGTTGTGAATCACAAACAAAAGCTTGTTTTGCCAGAGGGCTTCAAAGGCTTCTTGGGATATCGCCCGCGTGCCGCTGGAGGGGTCGCCGATCAAAATACGCCCGTCACGCAAGCCTTTAACAACCACAAAGTGGTGATAGCCCTTGTCCACCACCAGCACGATGGCGGGCAGCTTGGATTCAGCCAGTTTACTGAGGGGGAGCTCAAAGCCATCGGCTTGAAAGTCGTGGCTGCCTAAATAGGTTTTGATGTCGAGAAGCGAGAAGCCTTCGCGTTTGATTTTTTCTTGATCGCCGCGTTCAAACATGGCTTCAAACACGGCTTGCTCGGTGACTGGCGTGTCGTACTGGTAGGTGAGCAGGGTGGCGAGGGCGGCTGAGCCACAACTGAAGTCAAACTGCTGCTGTCGGGTGGTTTTGAAACGCGCTTCTTTGAGGCTGGTGATTTGCAAGGCGTAGTGGCCGCCCGCCACGCCTGACAAGGTGAGCGTGGCTGCCTGGGCAGGCGCGGCACACAGACCTGCCAACAAACCCAACGCAAGCACGAAGGATGCATAAACGTTCATTGCGCACCAGTCTGCAAGTTGATGATGGTGGCGTTTTGGATCAGCACGTTGGCCCCCGAGTTTTGAATCACGATGGGGAAACCGCTGGAGTTGGCAAAGGAGCCATCGGCAATGGTGTTGTTGCCCGTCACAAAGTTGCGGGCCAAGTTGTCGGCCACGGTGCCGCTGAGTTGGAGGTCGTTTTTAACGTTGTCAAAGCCACCCCGGTAGTCTTGCAGGCTTTCGTTCGACAAGGGCACGCCAAAGCCCACAACGGTGGTGTCATCGGCGTGGGCCGCACAGGCCAGACCTAGGGAGATGGCCAGCAGCGCAGGCGCCATGAAGACATTATTTTTCATCTTGTACTCCAGTAAAGGCAGACAGCGAGCGCCCAGAAGGTTGCCCGCTGCCGCCTCGTTGCTTACTTACTTGCCAAAGGTCAAGTTGGACTGCACGTTGATGGCCGTTTGCAGCATGGAGTTGATGCCGCTGTTTTGAATGGCCGACATGATGCCGGCTGCCGAGTTGGACATGCTGCTCATGGTGTTGGACAGGTTGAAGGTGCCTGCGTCTACATGGATGGTGCCGCCTGCACCGCCTGCGCCGCCAACACCACCTGTGCCCGCACCCGCTGTGGCAGAGCCGCCTGCACCACCTGCGCCACCGGCTGCGCCAGCGCCACCCGTAGAGGTGCCGCCTTGGGCGTTGCCATTGCTGGCTGTGCTGCTGGCGTTGCCGCTGGTGGCGTTGCCGGTAGCAGAAGTGCCGCCGTTGCCGCCTGCACCACCGGTGTTGCTGGCAGTGCCGCCTGCGCCGCCGGTAGACGAGGTGCTACCCGATGTAGCTGAGTTGGTGGCGGTGTTGGTGCCGCCGGTGGCGGAGGTCGCGCCGGTAGACGATGCGCCACCTGTGGCGCTTGCCGAGCCTGTGGAGGCGCCGCCTGTTGGGTTAGAGGCTTGGCTGTTGGCCCCTGTGGTGGCTCCGCCGCCTGCGCTGGTGGTGGTGCCACCGTTGGCCGCCGCATTGCCGCTGTAGGCCGCACCGCCTGTGCCGCCCACTTGAGCCGGCACCACTTCGCTCGGCATGCCGACACCGCCTGAGGCGGTGGTGCTGGCTTTGACGCTGTCCGCCATCGATTTGGCGTTCGCATCGGCGCTGCCTGTGGTGGATTTCAGCATAGCGCCGGCCATGCCGGCTTTGCTGGTGTCCATGGCTTTGGCGTTGCCTGCGGTGGAGGTGGCGTTGGCATCAGAGCCTTTGGCTGTTTGGTTGCTGGCTGAAAGTGCGCTGCCGCCAATTGCCAACGAATCACCCGCTGAGCTCTTGGCATTTTTGGCGCTGCCGCCGTTGCCGCCGTTGCCTCCCAAAGCCGTGTTGGTAGCGTCACCTGTGCTGGCTTTGCCCGCGTTGACGTCGCCGTTTTTGGCGTTGGCATCACCAGAGCTGCCACCCGCGCCACCGGCGCCACCTTTGCCGCCGTCGCTGCCATAAGCTTTGCCGCCGTAGCCTGTGCCACCGCTGCCGCCTTTGGCGCCATTGGCGCTGGCACTGTTGGAGGCGTTGTTGCCAATGTTGGACACGGTGTTGCCAGTGACCTGGCCTTTCAGGTTGACAGAGGCCGTGGCCTTGTTGGTGTTGAAGGCGTTGGCAATGCTGCTGCTGGCGGTGCCGCCGTTGTTGGCGGAGGCGCTGTAGTCTTTGGCAGTGGAGTCACCCTTGTTGTCAAAGTTGCCTGACTTGGAGTTGCTCGTCGTGGTGGTGTTGTTGCTGTCTTTGGTTTCGGTGCTTGTTTTGGTGGTGTTTGTGGTGTTGTTGCTGTCTTTTGTAGACGTGCTGATTTTAGTGCTGGTGTTGTTGCTCTCTTTGGTTTGAACTGAGTTGTCGGTCTTGGTCTCAGTATTGGTATTGGTTTTGGTGTTATTGCTCTCTTTGGTCACCTGAGAGTTGTCAGTTTGTGTCTTGGTGTTGTTACTGTCGGACGTGGATGTGCTGGTCTTGGTGCTGCTTGAGCTGTCGGTGTTGGTTTGTGTGGCATTGGAATACTCGTTGGCGGTAGGGCCGGAGTTCTTGGTCTGGTCAGCGGTGGCCGTCGCCGATTGGGTTCCTGTGGCCGCCGCCGCGCCAGAGCCTGAGGTAGCGGTGGTGTCAAGGGGCACAACTGCTGGTGTCGCAGCAGCGGGCACGGTGGAGGTTGTTGTGACGGTGTTGTTGATGATGGGGTTGGCATAAACCTGCGCACTTAAGCCAAATGCAACTGCAATTGCCGACGCCAAGAGTGTCTTTTTCATGGTGATTCCTTAGAAAGTTATTGATTAAGATTTACATGGTTAGACGGACTAGGTTCGTCATTCCGATGGCGGTATTGCAAATCTAATGCCACAAAAAATTCACCTTAGGCAAGTTCTTGATAAATATATAAAAACCCGTGCTGGCGCAGGGTTTTCTAGGTGTTTTAGTTGGGTAAGTTCCATCGCTTTATTGACCGAGGTTGCGGTCTGTCACAGGCTTGTGACAGGGTGTGAAACTAGCACTTGGACGCGCAGTTGAGGGATCGCAAATTCTCGGAATTTGAGCGTTGATTTGTATAGGAAGTTGATGGAAAAAGCACTAGCTGCCAGAGGCTTGTGCGGTGTACCGCTACTGAGACACTCAGGCGTTGATGCCGTGCTTTTCCATCAGCCGGTACAGGGTCATGCGCGACACGCCCAGGTCGCGCGCGGCGCGTGTCACGTTGCTGCCGCTCCCCTGCAGGCAGACGTTGATGGCGTCGCGTTCGGCACGGATGCGGACTTCTTCCAGCGCCTCGCCGTTGCGCAGGGCGCCGGGCATGGGCAGGTCGAGGTCTTCCGGGGTGATGAGTCGCCCCTCGGCCATGACCATGGCGCGCCGGATGCGGTTGATAAGTTCGCGCACATTGCCCGGCCACTCATACGCTTTGATGGCCTGAAGTGCGCGGTGGCTAAAGCCGGTGATGCGGGGGTTTTTGTCGTGCTCAAAAAGTTTGAAGAAGTGCTTGGACAACAAGGGCAGGTCTTCTTTGCGCTCGCGCAAGGCGGGCACATTGAGGGGCAGCACGTTGAGGCGGTAGAGCAAGTCTTCCCGAAATTGCCCGGCTTTCACGGCGTCTTGCAGGTGGATGTGCGAGGCGGCAATGACGCGTGCATCCACGCGAATGGGCGTGGATGAGCCCACGCGGTTGATGGTGCCTTCTTGCAAAAATCGCAGCAGGTTGGCTTGTAGCTCCAAGGGCAAGTCACCCACCTCGTCCAGGAAAAGCGTGCCCTGGGCGGCGGCTTCAATTAGGCCTTTTTTTTCTTTGGCCGCGCCCGTGAAGGCACCACGCTCGTAGCCAAACAATTCAGACTGAATCAGGCTGGCGGGAATGGCGCCGCAGTTGACCGCAATAAAGGGTGCTTTGGCGCGTGCGGAGTGCTGGTGAATGGCGAGCGCGGTGAGTTCTTTGCCGCTGCCGCTCTCGCCCCAGATGAGCACCGGCGCGCTGGCTTGGGCCACCTTGCGTATGTGCGTGCGCAGGTGCGCGATGGCCGCACTGTTACCCACTAGGTCCATGTCGCGCGGGCTACTCAAAGTGATGTGGGGCTGGTCCACCAGATCCGCGTAACCATAGGCGTGGCCCAGCGTGTGGTTGAGGCGCAGGGGGTCAATGGGCCAGGTGTGAAAGTCAAAAAGATGCTGCGCGATCATGGCCCGGCAGAGCGGATTTTTGATCAGCTCGGCGGGAAAGACGCCGACCCATTGGGTGGCTTGCTGCACATCTAAAAATGAATGAAGCGCCTCAAGTTCTTTCTCCTGCGTGTCCTGAATCAGCAGAAGCCCCACCGGGAAAAATTGGGCCTTCATCGCTTTGCGCGCCTCGTTCAAACTAGACGCAGTCGTCAAATCCCGATGTGCAAACACGTTGTCAGGCGTTATCAGGTGCGGGGTATCGCCTAGTTTGATACTCAATAATCGCCTCAATGTCATCCGTGAATCCTTGTATTAATTCTCCCTTCCGTGCCCGCAACGATGGATTGCCACGTCGCTACGCTCCTCGCAATGACGAAGCCGTCACTGCGACCTCACTCCGCCGTCTGAGCGATTCCCTTCCCCCCGTCACTGCGAGCGAAGCGCGGCAGTCCATGCCTTATGCCCGCGACAATGGATTGGCACGTCGCTACGCTCCTCGCAATGACGAATACAGCGCGGCAACCTCACCCGTCACCGCGACCTCAACCCGCCGTCAGAGCGATTTCCTTCCCCCCGTCACTGCGAGCGAAGCGCGGCAGTCCATGACTTCTATTTTAAGGATTGACGTGAAGCGTAAGGCCACACCCACGGCTTGGCTTGATTTTCCGCAACGCGATTTGTGGCGTGTTCATCAAAATTGAAACAGGGCGTAATTTTTTTTATCCCAAGCATTTTTGTCGCGGAGAACTTGGTCATGATTTTTTCAAAATTGCCCGCATGGCGTGGCGTGGCGTATGCGGTGTTGCTGACGATGGCGGGCGCTGCAGGGGCGCAAACTTCTGAGGTGCAGCCGGTAGGAAAAGCCCCGGTGCCGGACAGCCGCCCACCCGAGGTGGCCCCCATTTTTGAGCAGCCGGGGGTGCTGACACCCAAGGGCGGCTATGTGCTGGAGCCTTCAATGCAGTTTGGCTATTCGTCAAGCAACCGGGTGGCCTTGATTGGGTACTCGATCATTCCTGCGCTCTTGATTGGCTTGATC
>CANBUY010000213.1 GCA_947372745.1 Comamonadaceae bacterium
ATGTGGGTGGGTTGACAACGGAGGTCATCAATCAGATCAAATCAACCAATAGCACCAGCGGTGTGTCCAATGTCTTTACGGTGACCCCTACCACGGGTGCCACTAACTCAATCAAGATCAGCGCAGCAGATTTGATTGACTCGTTGACCATTGGCAGAACATACGACGCTTTCACAGAGCGAAGCACCTCCCTGAATCTGAACGCAAATACAAGCGGCTATGCGTACAGCATTGGTACAGCTGCCAATGCCAAGTACGGCGTGACGATGAGCACTGGCACCTCAGCTAAAGTGGTGGTGGCGAAGAAGGCTTTGACGGGCGTGACGATTGGCACTGCGGCCAACATCTACGGCGGCACAGTGGCTTCGGGCGCGGTTGATCTAACAACCACTAACAAAATTAGCAGCGACGTTCTAGGCACAGGCACAGCGGTCGTTGTGAGCACAGCAGCAGACCTGAGCACCAGCGGGAACCTCAAGGCCAACACCTACAACCAAAAAGTGACCGGCTTGAACGGCACTGATGCAGGTAACTACGACTTTACTGGCGTGACCTCGGCCAACAGCTACACCGTCGCTCAGAAGTCCATCACCACAGCGCAAATCGCGACTGCAGGTAACACCTACGGCAGCACTGTCGCAGCAGGCGCTGTGACTCTGGGCAATGACGTGATCACCAACGACGTGGTCACAGCCGCTGCCACCATTGATGGTGCTGCACTCAACGCCAACAAGAGCACCAGCGGCAACCTCAAGGCAGGCAGCTACGGCCAAACGGTGGCAGTCAACGCACTGAGCAACACCGATGCAGCCAACTACAAGCTGGACGCGCCTGTCACATCCGCCAACAGCTACACCGTCGCTCAGAAGTCCATCACCATTTCCGGCATCACCGCTGAGGACAAAACATACAACGGCAACTCTCTCGCAACAGTCAGTTCATCAGGAGTCTCCAATACAGTTTTGATCAATGGCGGCCTGGTCGATGGCGATGCTCTCTCCATTAAGACCCTTAGCGGTAATTTTGTGGATGACCAAGGCAATGCTGACAAGAACGTCTCTCGTAACTCAGATAACTCTATTGGCAACAAGTCCATCGCACTTACCTCCACTTACGATGGCGCTGACGTAGGCAACTACACCATTACCGGCCAAGCCTTCACTTCCGCCAAGATCAACGCCAAGGAAATCAACGCCCCCTCTGTTTTCCAAACAGCAAGCAAGACTTTCGACGGCAACAACAAAGCTCAAACATCTATCGACGATGCCGCTTTCAAGGCTCAACTCATCGGCAACGATGCGGTGAGCGTGTCGTTTAATGCAACCGCCGCAACTTATGACACACCTGATATTGGTATCGGAAAGAGTGTGACGATTCCAAGTGTGAATTTAAATGGCGCAGACGCTAGCAATTACAGCATTGCAAGTACGGTGGTGACCAAGAACAACACCATCAAGGCAGCCACGCCAGTGGTGATACCACGTGCGCCGGTGGTTACGCCTAAATCAGCTTCCGCACGGCCCTCGACGGACAACCCTTTCAAACTGGCCTCGTTGGAGGATGAGCCTGAAGAGGCTTACTGTTCAGCCTCGAGCGCGCAAAGCTGTAAATGCACGGATTCGGTATCTGCACCCGGCGTTTCAATTTGCTCAGGAGGTGACTAAATTTATTAATTTAGAATCTAAACTATCAATTAATATTTTTAGAAAGCAAGAATCATGTTTAAAGTAGGCCTAATTGCTTCAGCATGTTTGTGTGTGTTGAGCGTGCATACCGCTCATGCACAACAAAATCTAGGAGCTGATGCTTTGCGGAACATTGAGCAAAACCGCCAGGCTCTTCCACGCGCTGCGGCAAAGCCTACGCACACGATTCCATCGCCTGTAACTTCAGGCGAGCAAGGTTTTGCTCGCCTTAAAGAGATCAATATTCAAAGCGCCCAGTTTCAGCAAGAGTTGCTAGAGTTTTGGGCTGGCTCAATCAACAAGCCTGTGACTGGTTCAAAGATGTCAGAGTTCAAGGCGTTTGCTTGGGAGTTGTTTCAAAGCAAAGGCTATTTGGCCTACATCAACACGAGTGCTAAAGATACGTCAGAAGGCACAGAGCTCACAGTCACGGTCACTCGACCAGTGGTGGGCAAGGTATCCGTGGTGACCGTTGAGGGTGATAAAGGCAAAGAATACGCCGATGAAGTGGCGCGTCGCTTCTCTGAAATTTATAAAACAGGTTCGCTGGTCGATGTGGCGGGTTTTGAGGCTCAACTGAATGCAGCGGCGTATGACTTACCTGTTGACCTTGAGGTAAGCATGCGTCAAGTCGATAGCTCTGTAGTGGATGTGGTGATTAGTTTGCGTCCAGCAGGCGTCGCACCGGGCACTATTTTGGGTGGTTTGGTTCAAGGTAACAACTATGGTCTAAACCAATTTGGCCGCGCCCAATCATTAGCCAGTGTGCGTATTGCAGGCTTCACGCCACAGTCTGAGCTTACGTTGACAACACAGTTGAGCCACGGCGTGGTTTACGGCCGTGCAGAGTATGAAGCCCCAATGGTGGGCACTGGTATGCACTGGCGGGCCTACACGGCTCGTGTCAAGAGCAAAGCCAATGACACCAAGAATGACTCAGTAGAAACTGGCTTTGGTTTGAATAAGCTCTTAAGCACCGATCGTTATGGTCGTTGGACAGGAATTGCTGAAGTTTCGCACCGTAACAGCGATTCATATGCAGGCGGCGTGGAAAAATCGTTCCACAAAGACGATCAAGTACGTTTGCGTTTGCGCGCTGAATCACAAAAAGACTGGGTGGATAATTTCCGCAACGAGATCACGCTTTATGCTGGCGTGATTAACTTGGGCGAAAATCTTGAAGATCAGCAGAGCGATCGAGATACTTACCAAACAGAAGGCCACTATCAAGTGCTTGAGGTTCGTGGCGGCCTGAATCATGTGTTAGATAAAGACAAGCTTTACACAGGCAGCATTCGCTGGGTGGGACAAGTCGCCACACGCAACTTAGAGGGTTATAACAACATGTCGGTCGGTGGCATTTTGGGTGTGCGCGCCTTTAGCACCATCGACGGCGTCGGCGATCAGGGGCTGGTGACTCAATTTGACTTGACGCGCCAAATTACACCCTCGTTCTATGCCGGCCTTCTTTACGATGTGGGCGTGGTCAAGGCACACAAGTTCAATTTAGTGCCATCCATTGATGACAACACCTCTTACACATTGCAGGGTGCAGGTTGGCAGTTGGGTGGGCAGGTTGATGAGATCAGCTGGAATCTCTCGCTCGCAAAGTCATTTGGCAATAAACCAAGCTACTGGCAATCTAATCAGACAGTATGGGGATCTTGGCGCGCTAACTTTGTGACGACTTGGGCGTTTTAAGCAGTTTCTGAAGTACTGATCTCAAAGGCCTAATCCTGCACAAAGCAGGATTAGGCCTTTTTTCATGATGCTACGGTTTTATTTTTTGATCAAAAGTTTAAAAACAAAATACACATAAAGAATTAAAATTAACACCTTATGTATTTCAAATGTATTTTTATCTTTTGCTGCAGTTGGTTTGCGAGCGCAATAGCACTTGCAGATCCTGTGTGGCACTGCTCCCGCAGTGATTTACAGGTGGCAGATGCATCAAATAATTTCTCTCTCGCAACACTGGATGTTGAGCGTCAAGTGATCCATATTTCGGTACGAGATTTATATGCGATTTATCAAGGTGCTCCCGTTCAAGTCAGCGGTTATCGCGTTTCAGCATGCGTTATGAGTGGCAATGACGCAACGACATTGCAAGCAATGAAATCTCTGGGGGCGAATATGTCTACAGTTCAATCGCTTTCACGCAAAAGTTTGATTAGTTCAAATCACCTCTACACGGTTCGCAACGAGCAAGAGATGATGGCATGCATGACCAAGCACCATCCTGCGATTGGCTATTTGCCACAAGCGACACACACAGAGGCTGTGGGGCCGTGTTTTTAAGACATCTATTTGCTATTTACCTAGCTATTAGTGCTGTGCTGAGTGCCAGCGCTGAGGATACTCCTTGGCATCTAAGCGCACAGTCACAAGGCAATGTCGCACCATCCGCCATCAACACGGCAAATATCCGCCCCGGCCCCAACTCCATTGTTGTGGCTGTCATTGACAGTGGTGTTTTAGCGAAACATCCAAGCTTAGCGGGTCAGTTATTGCCAGGCTACGACATGTTGTCACCGCCAAATAATCTTAGAGGTACGCGCTCCACTGATTTCAGCCCTGACGAACGTGACGCACGTTGCGGGCAACGTTTGGTGTCTGGCGCTTTTCGAACACACGGCACTGAAGTTGCCAGTTTGATTGCCGGTAATGGTGTAGATGGTGTGGTGGGCGTAAACTCAACCGCCAAAATTTTGCCAATCCGACTGTTTGGTGCCTGCAGCATGGCCCGCGCCGATTTGTTAGACGCCATTGCATGGGCGGCAGGATTTTCTGTTTCAGGGGTACCAGACAACCCTAACCCAGCAAAAGTCATCAATATGAGTATTGCAGGCGGGCTCACTGTGTGTGGCAGTGATTTACAGCAACTCATCAACCGTGTGATCGAAAAGAAGATATTTGTCGTTGCGGCAGCTGGCAATAACTTTCATAAACCTTTACCAGAACCTGCCAATTGCAAGGGTGTAATTTCGGTTGGGTCCGTGGATGCTGAAAACAGAATTGAAGTTTATTCTGCACTTGATCCTCGAACATCTATCTACGCACCAGGTGGTGGCAAACGACTGGCCAACGATGCGCAATGGTCTGTGAATAAACTGATGGTGGCTACCTACGAGTTGGACTTTACAGGCCAAGAACGTCCTGCCGCTTTACTTCGAGGCGTGGGAACAAGTTATGCATCCCCTGTGATGGCAGGGTTTGTATCTTTATGGCTTTCACACAACCCGAACAAGACACCCGCAGATTTTGTAAAAGAGTTGCCTAAATTTTTACGCACGGTAGAGCGTTTAGAAAAATGCCCCGACTGCGAACCCAAGGGATTAACTGCGGCAGCTGGAATATCGAAGCCATGAAACTGAAAAACTGCATCAGTCGTTGGTTGCCATTGATGGTCATGGTGGCGTCAAGCGCCTTGGCAGATCCGGTTTGGCATTGCTCACGCAACACCCAAGAAGCCGCTCTGGCACAAAAAGAAGCATCGGCACAAGAAAACAGGTTTTTTATAGCTTCGTTTAACAGTGCAGCAGATGTTATAGAGGTCTCTGTACGCGACTTGATTGATGTCTACACGGGAGTTCCTGTGCGCGTTGGCGGGATGCCGTTGTCCGCCTGCTTTTTGGTAGGTAACGATAGCCTAACCTCGTCTGCCCTAGCCTCTCTAGGCCTCAGCTTAGCGCCAATCCAAGCCATGGCACGCAAGAGCAACATCGTACAAAACAATTTGCACATCGCCACAGATGAAGCTCAAATGCTAAATTGCGTTGCCAAAAACTTTCCTGCTGTGGGATATGCATCTCAACCCTACGAATCCAAGGACGTCTTGCCTTGCTTTTAATAACCCAGAACTGGGTTAGTCATATGTGCGTTGATGCTTTGTTTTGAAGATCCGTCACGCGATTGTTGGCGTTCTAGCAAGTCCGTAAATTGGGCAGCAGGCATTGGGTGACCATAATGCGGGCCTTGCCCAACGATCAAACCCATTTTTCTCATGATTGACAATTGATTGTCACTATGAATGCCGCTTGCCATGAGTTGAATGTCATGAATCAATGCCACATCAACAAAGGATTGAACAAAATCACGCATGCAGGCATCCAGCGCGAGATTTTTAACCAAGGAAGAAGCGAATTTCACTTTTTTTATAGATGTATTTTGAAGCAATTCGACAGATCGGCTAGAAAGCCCAAAACCATCAACAGTCAAACTCATACCTTGCTGCGTGCAAATCTCCACGAGCGCTAATGCGTCTTTAGATTGCAACAAAATACTTTCATCAACCTCAAACTCCAAGAGCTGATGCGGATATTGCGCAGCTTCACAGGCGCTGCGCACTTTTGAGTAAAAACTAGAGTCTTTGAGTTGAGTTGCTGAAATATTGAGCGACATCACAAGAGGTCCATACTGATGTTGCCATTGAGCAGCCTGTTGGCAAGCTGATGTCAAAATCCAATCGGAAAAAGGTAAGAAGAGGTCGCTCTTTTCGGCGAGAGCGATGAAGTCGGATGGAGAGATATGAAGAGTCTGACCAGATGGATGCAACCAACGCACGACCACTTCCATTCCGAAAATACCACCGTCGCTGACACGCTTGATTGGCTGATATTCGAGGCAGATATCGGCATCATTTAGGGCTTCCAGCAACGCTTGGTTCACGCTAAAGGGCTGACCACCAGAATCTGAGCCAGTGCCATTCGATGTTT
>CANBUY010000214.1 GCA_947372745.1 Comamonadaceae bacterium
GATGGAAGAAAGCGAAATCCTGTATGCCGAAGCAAAGCGACTGCATTTGAGTGACGAAGACGTCACTCGATTAATTGAGAAGGTTCGCCGCGATTCTGAAGAAAAGGAAAATCTCTCAGTGCTTCCTTTGCACAAGATTGCTGCAACACCCGAGCATGCCATCGAACACTTCAAATCTTTAGTTTCACAAATTAGGCAGCTCGGCATCTTGACTGATTTAGAAAAATTTGAAGCCTCAGC
This sequence comes from Comamonadaceae bacterium, assembly GCA_947372745.1. Lineage (GTDB taxonomy): Bacteria > Pseudomonadota > Gammaproteobacteria > Burkholderiales > Burkholderiaceae_C > Rhodoferax. The sequence continues at coordinate 241 of CANBUY010000214.1, forward strand.
ATCCAAGAATTTCACACTGACACCAGGGGAACTTAATCTTTGGCGTCACTTACAAGTAAAGCCTCCAACACCGCCATGAGAAAGATTTTCTTAGTTCTTAATTTTCTTGTTTGGAGCCAAATGGCCCATGCCGATTGGGTAGAAATTGGCAAGAATGAAAGTGGAACCTTTTTTGTTCACGCCGACAGCATTGAAAAAACTGGTGAAATGGTGAAGATGTGGTACTTGATAGATTTCAAAAAAAATCAAGTTGACAGCAGCACGCGGTCTTTTCGTTCGACCAAAGACCAAAGTGAATATGACTGCAAAGAGCAGCGAACCCGAACCTTATACTACAACAATTACGCAGAACAAATGGGGACAGGGAAAATCATCTTCACCATGAAAGATCCGTTCAAATGGCGACCTGCTGTTGCTGGCAGCATTTCAGAGACTCTTTTAAAAATAGCCTGCGGGAAAAAATAACTTCTGCTTAATTACAGTTTTGATATTTTCTCAAAGGGCAATCTCTAACCAAACGTTTTGCCGTTGCAAACTGTTCGAGAGACAGAGATTGTTCAGCTAAATCGCGAACTTTAACTGCGTCCTTTTGCCCGCCAATCGCTGCGAGTGAACTCCATACATAGGCACGAACATAGTCACGCCCGGTACCTTGGGCGTTGGCGTACATATAGCCCAGTTTTGCCTGCGCTTTCACCTCGCCCTGAGCAGCGGCAAGTCGATACCACCTGATAGCTTCAGCATAGTCCTGGGGAACGCCTTGCCCTTGGGCATGCATGGCACCAAGAAGTGATTGCGCTGAACTATCCCCCGTATCAGCAACTTTTCGCCATAGTTTGACCGCTGTTTTGTAATCTTGGCGCTCATAGGCCGCATAACCATCTTCCCAATCACCAGCACAAGCTAGGCCGCAGGCCAATATCAAAACAATACTAGCTAAACGTTGGATGTTTTTCATCATATTTTCATTTGAAATAATCAGCTCAAGCCACTCAATACTTAAGTTTTGAAACGTGCATTATTTTGCACTTTGATCTGGTAAAAACAAAGCTTGCAGATCGTTCAAAAAGTCGAACCCTCGCACGCTGGGTTTTACGCGGGAAAAATCACGCTCAATCAATCCTTTGCGCTCCGCCTCTTCCAGCCCCTTTTGGATGGCAGTAATCGCCAAGCCGGTTCGCTCGCTGAACTGCTGCAGCCCGAATCCATCCTTTAATCGCAATGCGTTGAGCATATATTCAAATTGCAAGTCCGCGCGACTAACCTCTGCATCTTGTGCCAAACAATGACCAGCCAAGGCTTTTTCCATGTACAGGGCGGGTTCTCTGAAGCGGACTTGACGCACCACCCGATGCGCAAAGCTGAGCTTACTATGCGCACCCGCTCCCAAGCCCAGGTAGTCTCCAAATTTCCAGTAATTCAAGTTGTGGTCGCAGCGATGACCATCTCGCGCATAGGCTGATACCTCGTAGCGGTGGAGGCCAGCATCACCGGTCATTTCGGTAATGAGGTCGAGCATGTCGTACGCCGTATCTTCCTCAGGAATGACCGGCGGAAACTTGGCGAAATAGGTATTGGGTTCGATGGTGAGATGGTAAATAGAAATGTGTGGCGGTGCCAAAGACAAGGCAGTCGCCATGTCAGTTTTGAGGTCAGCCAGCGTTTGGCCAGGGAGCGCATACATGATGTCCAGATTGAACGTATCAAAGGCTTGAGAAGCCTCTTCGACGGCTGCCAAGGCCTGTTTTCGATCATGCACCCGGCCCAAGGCCTTCAAGTAGTCATCATTAAAACTCTGGACGCCTATAGACAAGCGATTCACCCCGGCCGCACGGAATGCCTTAAAGCGGTCTTTCTCAAACGTGCCCGGATTGGCTTCCAGTGTGATTTCACAATCAGGCTCCAACCTCAGGCGCGCTCTAATTCCACCGAGCAAGCGATCAATCGCCTCAGGAGAGAACAGGCTGGGTGTGCCTCCGCCAATAAAAATACTGTGGATGGTTCGGCCCCAAACCAGTGGCAAAGAGGCTTCAAGGTCCGCCATCAAAGCATCAATATAGCGCTGCTCCGGCATTTCAGCCGTTCGCATTTCGTGTGAATTAAAGTCGCAATAAGGGCATTTTTTAATGCACCACGGCAGATGAATGTAGAGCGAGAGCGGCGGCAATGCGGCTAAATGCAAAGAACCAGCCCTCATGTAATGCTGGATATCTTGCGGTGCTGACGATGCAGACACCGCCAATGCTGACAAGGGTTTAATGGGAATCATGGTTTGCTTGCGGTCTTAGACCCAACGTTCGCGCATTAACGCGACCATCGCTTTTGCAGCCCGGCCACGGTGGCTATGGGCATTTTTTACATCGGCGGGTAACTGAGCGAAAGTTTGTCCGAATTCAGGGATGTACATGACCGGATCAAAACCGAAGCCCTGACTACCCAAAGGTTCACGGGTAATTTCACCCACGACACGGCCCACAGCAATCAGGGGCTCTGGATCTTGGGGCGATCGTACCGCCACCAAAGTACTCACCAAAGCCGCTCTCCGGTTTTCAACACCCTGCATTTGCTCTAGCAGGGCCAGCACGTTGTTGTCATCACCTTTGGCGTAACCAAACTGCATCGCGTAATGGGCCGTATCAACGCCGGGCAAGCCCCCAAAAGCATCCACACACAAGCCAGCATCATCCGCTACCGCCGGGAGACCACTGTGCGCGGCTGCATGACGCGCTTTGGCCAGCGCATTTTCAACAAATGTGTGAAAAGGCTCCGCCGCTTCAGGAATGCCCAAGTCGCCTTGCGCGACCAACTCGAACCCCAAGGGCACAAACAGGGCGCGCAACTCTGCCAATTTGCCAAGGTTATTGGATGCCAATACAATTTTCATTAAATTTGGCTATAGAGCCCGTCCAGTGTGCTTAATAAGCTATTTATTTAATAGCGCTTGTTTTTGGATCGAAACTAAATCTCGAATGCCTTTTTCAGCCAGACCCAACAAGGCGTCCATTTCCAGTCGCGTAAAGGCAAGACCTTCAGCCGTGCCCTGCACTTCAATAAAGTGCCCCGCCCCCGTCATCACGACATTCATATCTGTGTCGCAAACAGAGTCTTCGGTGTATTCCAAGTCAAGCAAAGGCGTGCCCTGAACAATACCCACAGAAATGGCAGCCACATGATCACGAATAGGCGACTCATGCAATTTCCCCTGCAGCAACAATTTATTCACTGCATCTTGTGCAGCAACAAAAGCCCCAGTAATGGCAGCGGTTCGGGTACCACCATCGGCCTGAATGACATCGCAATCCAAATGGATGGTGCGTTCTCCCAGTTTACTGAGGTCAAACACGGCCCGCAGTGAGCGACCGATTAAACGCTGAATCTCTTGGGTTCGACCACTTTGCTTTCCGCGTGCGGCCTCCCGGTCGTTTCTGGTGTGGGTGGCTCTTGGGAGCATGCCGTATTCAGCGGTGACCCACCCTTCGCCACTGCCTTTTTTATGTCCCGGCACTTTTTCTTCCACGGAAGCTGTACATAGCACTTTGGTCGCACCAAACTCGATTAGCACCGAACCTTCGGCATGAATGGTGTAGCCGCGTGTGAGCACGACAGGTCGAAGTTGGTCGAAAGCTCGGGATTTATCCCTGGAAAAGTCGGTCATGAAACAATCTCAAAAACAATCAGAAACGTATTTTTTCATAACTTACGGCCGTGAACCGGGTTATTCTCAGTCTCGTTCCATTGATCAGAGAGTCAAAATGTCAGTTTACAGTATGACGGGCTATGCCAGCGCCCAGCACAATACAGCGCAAAGCCATCCAGATTCAGAGTCACGCGCCTTGCCATCCAAGCAACTCGGGATCGAAATCAGGTCAGTTAACAGCCGATTTCTTGATTTATCGTTCAAACTACCTGAAGAGCTCCGCCAATACGAGCCCGTGCTGCGGGAACTGGTGATTGGCAGCATCAAACGGGGCAAAGTGGAAGTTCGCGCCGCCCTTGAAACAAGCACCAGCAACTCGGTGGCTGAGCCCACGCCCCGCTTGCTTCAACGTCTGAACGCAGTGCAGGACAGCATCAAAGCCTGGCTACCTGAAGCCAGCCCCTTGAGCGTGGCCGATGTCATTCGACTCTCTTCTAACGAGCAGGGCACGACCATTGACTGGAAAGACATCATTCTGCCGCTGGCTGGCGTTGCGGTCAAAGAACTGATCTCAGCCCGGGAGCGTGAAGGCGCACGATTGGCGGACATGCTGCTGGACCGGATCGGTCAACTTCGTACTTTGGCGGCACAGGCGACGCCCTTGGTACCTCAACTGGTGGCACAGCAACGCCAGCGCTTTATGGACCGCTGGAAAGAAGCCATGGCCCTAGCCGAGGGCACCGCACTTCCTGAGGCAGCACAAGACCGCGCGCTGGCAGAAGCCACTGCTTTTGCAATTCGCATTGATGTAGCAGAAGAAATCACCCGCCTAGACTCTCACCTTGACGAGATTGAAAGACTCATTAAAAAGGGAGGGGAGCTTGGAAAACGCCTTGATTTCCTGATTCAGGAACTCCACAGGGAAGCCAACACCATGGGGTCAAAATCTGCAGCGCTTGAACTAACGCATATTTCTGTTGACATGAAAGTGTTGATTGAGCAGATGCGCGAGCAAGTGCAGAACATAGAATAGGCCACATTCACCCCCTGAAACTCTTTTGCACATGGAATATCCCGGAAATTTATTTGTCGTTGCCGCCCCCAGTGGGGCGGGCAAATCAAGCTTGGTCAAAGCGCTGCTTGAACTTGACTCCCACGTCCAGCCCTCGGTGTCTCACACGACCAGAGCCCCTCGCGGTCAGGAAAAACACGGTCGGGAATATTTTTTCGTCTCTGAACAGGAATTCGACGCCATGGTTCAGGCGGATGCCTTCGTGGAGTGGGCCAATGTTCACAACCATCGCTACGGCACCTCGAAAAAAGCCATTGAAGAACGCATGCTCCAAGGCGCCGATGTGATTCTTGAAATTGATTTTCAAGGGGCCATCCAGATCAAACATGTTTTTGCCAACGCCATCAGTATTTTTATACTGCCACCTAGCTGGGAAGAATTACGCTCACGACTGGAAAGACGAGGCGAAGACTCGCCAGAAGTCATAGAACTTAGACTGAAAAACGCTGAATTAGAGGTCGCACAGGTACGAGAATTTGACTTCGTTATAATCAATGAGTTGTTTGACCGTGCGCTTTTTGACCTCAAAGCGATTGTTCACTCTCAGCGACTCAAGTTTTTGGCGCAACGTCGCGCCAGAGCTGAAACTTTTAAAGCACTGAATATTCCCTAGTGCATACCCTGGTCTTTCGGAGAATTTCATGGCTCGTATTACCGTTGAAGACTGCCTTATGCAGATCCCAAATCGCTTCCAACTGGTGTTGGCAGCCACTTACCGTGCACGCATGTTGAGCCAAGGCCACATGCCCAAGGTTGAAAGCAAAAATAAACCGGCTGTTACCGCACTGCGTGAAATAGCCGCTGGCAAAATTGGGCTAGAAATGTTGAAAAAAGTACCCCTCTGAACTTGACTTAAAGCACAAAAAAGCACCGCTTGCGGTGCTTTTTTATGGGCGGGTGAAAAAGCGTCATCCTCGCGCTATATTCGGGGGTAATGACAGTCCTTAAATCAAAATCCAGCCATTCAAGCGCCACCACGGCCAACCCAGCTGCGGCCAATGCAACCGCAGCCAGTTTTGCGGGCCTTACTGCAAAGCTTGACTATCTAAGCGCAACTGACTTGGCTCAAGTTCGCCAAGCCTACAGGTTTGCAGACGAAGCACACCTAGGGCAAATCCGGAACAGTGGGGAACCTTACATCACCCACCCCATTGCAGTTGCTGCTCAATGTGCTGATTGGAAACTCGATGCGCAGGCCCTGATGGCCGCCCTGCTGCACGATGCCTTAGAAGACTGTAGCGTCACCAAGATAGAGCTGATTGAGCGCTTTGGCTCCCCTGTTGCAGAACTGGTCGATGGCCTAACCAAGCTTGAAAAGCTGCACTTCAACACCCGAGAAGAAAATCAAGCAGAGTCCTTCAGGAAGATGCTTCTGGCCATGGCCCGGGACGTGAGAGTGATCTTGATCAAATTAGCTGATCGCACACACAATATGCGCACACTATCGGATGCGCCACGTGAAAAATGGTCGCGCATTGCCTCAGAAACACTCGATATTTACGCCCCCATTGCACATCGACTCGGCCTCAATCAAACCTACCGAGAGCTTCAGGATCTCGCTTTTTGCCACTTGCGGCCATGGCGCCATGCGATCTTATCCAAAGCAGTCGCCAAAGCTCGCGGGCGAAGACGCGATTTAATTCATAAAGTACAACTCGATGTCGAGGCAGCATTCAAACTAAGCGACATGAAGGTGAGGATTGCAGGTCGAGAAAAAACCCTGTACTCCATTTACAAAAAGATGGAAGAAAAGCACTTGAGCTTTGCTCAAGTCACAGATATTTATGGCTTCAGGGTACTGACTCCAAACATCATTGATTGCTACACAGCCCTTGGTACCCTGCACCAACTCTATAAGCCGGTTCCAGGCAAGTTCAAAGACCACATTGCCATTGGCAAGCTCAACGGCTATCAATCGCTTCACACCACCTTGGTTGGCCCATCTGGGGTGAATGTTGAATTTCAAGTCCGCACGGAAGCCATGCACCTGGTTGCAGAGTCAGGCGTCGCTGCGCACTGGCTCTACAAAGCCAATAACCATGAAGAACCCAGCAATGGCGAAAGACTGGGCTCGAAATGGCTTCAGTCACTGCTGGATATCCAGGATGAGACCAGAGATGCAGCAGAATTCTGGGAACACGTCAAAGTTGATCTCTTTCCAGATGCCGTTTACGTCTTCACGCCAAAAAGTCAAATCATGTCGATGCCAAGGGGTGCGACAGTGATCGATTTTGCGTACACCATTCACAGTAACGTAGGTGATCATGCGGTGGCCGCCAAAATTAATGGCCAAACAGTCCCCCTTCGAACAGAGTTAAAAAATGGGGATGTCATAGAAATTGACACTGACAAAACCGCCACGCCAAATCCAGCGTGGCTGGGGTTCGTTCGAACAGCGCGTGCGCGCTCAAAAATTCGTCAACACCTCAAAACTCTGGCGCAAACTGATTCGGAGAGCCTTGGAGAAAAAATGCTGGCACAAGCACTTCGGGCTGAAGGCATTGAACAATTGCCTGAAGACAACGAGGACAACAAAATAATTTGGGAAAAGTTACTCCGTTTCAGTGGCAATAAAAACCTCTCCGAGTTGTTGACTGACATTGGGCTGGGGAAAAAAATCGCCAGCATTGTCGCCAAACGCTTACTGCCCATGCTCAATGCCGGTGGAACCAAGCCAGATGCACTGCTATTAACGCGAGAGCGATACACAGCTACAGAAGCCGTGGCGCAGGGCAGCGTCGTACTTGACGGCAGCGAAAACACATCTGTTCGCTACGCGCAATGCTGTCGCCCCGTTCCTGGCGATGCTATTTTGGGCTATCTTGGACGCGGTGAAGGTTTGATCGTTCATGCAGAAGACTGCATGGTGGCAAAAAAATTGCGCCACAAAGACAGCGAACGATTTATCAGCGTGGAATGGTCAGATGATCCGATTCGAACATTTGAAACTGAGGTGGTCGTGACGGTCACCAACGGAAAAGGTGTTCTCGCTCGCGTTGCCTCCGCCCTCGCCTCGGCCGAGGCGGACATCACCCGAATTGATATGGAGGATGAAACGGCGCAGGAGGCCACTGATCTGCGCTTTATTATTGCCGTGAGAGATACCAACCAGCTTGATATTGCACTTAGAAATTTAAGAAGAACACCTTCAGTTCTCAAGGCTCAAAGGGCTAAAAAAACAAACTAGTTTAGCCAACTGCAGGTGCGGGATATTCAACTTTTGTAAGCTCAATTTCGGCGACACCTGCAGGCGTCATCATTTTCAAAACATCGCCAACCCGAGCTTTTAAAAGCGTCCTGGCGATCGGTGAAACCCAACTGACCTGAGAGGCTGAGCTATCGGCTTCATCGACGCCCAAGATCGTGATCGTTTTTTCTAAGCCAACGGCATCCGAATAGGTCACTGTCGCCCCGAAAAAAACTTGGTCGCGGCCGAAGTGAACTGATGGATCGATAATTTCAGCAATTTCTAAACGCTTGGTGAAAAACCAGATTTGGCGGTCAATTTCACGCAGACGTTTTTTTCCGTAAATGTAATCTCCATTTTCGGAACGATCACCATTGCTCGCGGCCCAGTGAACAATTTCAACGACTTTGGGGCGCTCTACATCGATCAGGTTAAGCAACTCACCTCGAATACGCGCGTAGCCTTGGGGTGTGATGTAATTTTTGACGCCCAAGGGCAATAAGGGCAATTGCACCTCATCTGAATCAGCGTCTTCAGGTTCTTGAGTTAAAGCTTTATTCATACGCTTCGCATGTTTGTGGTCAGTACGGCGTTATGAAAGCACAAAAGAAAAAGGTCTGCAACTTTTCAGTTGCAGACCTTTACTTTTTGGTGCGGCTGGCAGGAATTGAACCCACGACCCCTTGGTTCGTAGCCAAGTACTCTATCCAACTGAGCTACAGCCGCCGATGTATGTATTCTAGCACTAAAAAAATGGTGGGCCGTCACAGACTTGAACTGTGGACCAAAGGATTATGAGTCCTCTGCTCTAACCAACTGAGCTAACGGCCCGACACAATCTAATATTGTAAGGGCGAGCTCGGTTCGATTAGTTGAGGGATCCGCCTTTTTCCAAATTGAAAAGAACGCACTTGAATTCACCGATACCGAGACTGAAGCACATGCACTACATATTGGAAAATAATACGGCAAATACCACAGCAAAGACCAAGAACAAGGTGAGGATAAACCCTGTTAAATCCTTTTGCCTTGGGCCTGAGTTCTTCTCTTTGGAGAACGGCAAATTACGGGTCTGACCTTTCAGTTTTTTAAGAAGTGATTGAACGACTACTTGGATAAACATAACGGCGCCTCAAGAAACTGATGGAAGTTTAGTCTGACATGTTTCCGAAAAAACAGTATCTAAGAAATTAGATGCTTTGTCTTTTTCACTTTTTGCATCATTTACAAGCCAGTAATCCTATTAGTCATCGCCTGCAAACTGCCGCACTTCGCGGTTGACGATCCAGGCAATGATGGCTTCTGAAGCGGCTTGCTCACGCCCCTCATAAGAATGGAAATGTTTGGCGCCACAACGATCGCCCGTTGAGTTGCCCCCTCTGACCGTCACCAAGTTGTTGCTTGAATATTGTTTCACTGCGGCGTATGGGGTGCTTGGGCACGCATCGTTGCCGTGGTGCACATTCAACACTGGCGCCTGCAACGAAGCCATATCAATTTGAGTCGCCGTGTTGCCATACCGACTGTATGCGCCGCCGGCTACTCGCGTCATGGACGCTGAATGAATGCTGCCTGCCAGCTCATTGCCTAAATTTTTGGCCAGCCATTTGGACGATAGCGTTCCGTAGCTGTGCCCAAAAATATAGAACTGACTGAAGCCATGATCAGCTTTGAGCTTATTCATAATTCTTTGAACGTCTGAGGCATGCTGCATGG
>CANBUY010000215.1 GCA_947372745.1 Comamonadaceae bacterium
ATCAACGACAAAGGCAGCTGGTATGTCAAAACGCCCGGCTCGGTGATGATTCAAAAAGCCTATGGCGACCTGGCCGTGGACTGTAAAAAAGGCGACGCCGTCGCCTCGGACAAATTCAAATCAAAAAGTAATGGTGGCGTCTGGGGCAACATCCTCGCCGGCGGCATCATCGGCTATGCGGTTGACGCCAAGAGCGGCGCAGGCTTTGACTATCCCTCGACCATGACCGTCGTCCTGCCGCCGCCCTGCCCCGGCAAAGAGACGCAGGTACCAGCGTCGGCGAAAAAATAAACACTTCCCAACAAAGCAGAATCCGGCAACGTCTTCATTGAATGCGTGCTTGAGTCATTTTTATTAAATGGAAAAACGATGAAATCAATTTTTAAATGGCTGCTGATCTGCACCACTATTTCCGTCTTATTTGGTTGCGCCACACCGGCAAACAAACAGGCCATGAGCATCTCTGCCAACGATATGACAGCAACAAAAAGCGCTGCACTGAAAAACGCCGTGGTCGTCAGAAACACCAGCGGCGGCAAATCTACCAACCCGCTATGGACTTCGCAAGTGGACAACGAAGGCTTCAAAGGCGCACTGGAACAGTCATTAGCCATTGTCGGCTACAAGGCAGCAGACCCGACAACAGCGCGCTATGTGGTTGACGTTGAATTGAAAAAAATTGATCAACCCATTTTCGGTGGTGCTTTTACGGTGCCGTCCAATGTGGTCTACACAGTCAGTGATGGCAACACGATAAAAACCTTTCCGGTTAATGCAGCAGGCACTGCAAAATTTTCAGATCACTGGGTGGGCGTAGAACGACTCCGGTTAGCAACGGAGAAATCGGTAAAAGAAAATATTCGCGAATTCATTAATCAGATCAGTAGCAGTTTTGTGGAGTAGCGATAGGCTAAATATTTCTTTCGAAAATGCATAAAAATTTTTTGGATAGTCAAAATTTTTACTGAAAAAAAGTATGAATTTTATTTCAAACGCTTCAGCTTTCGCATCAAAAACATATTTGGTGATTAGCTTATTTTTTTTATCACACTATGTTTGGGGTGGTGATTTCGACGAACTGCTCAGCAGCGCAGATTCCGATGATTTGACTCCACAAGAAAAGGCACATTTCATTGATGCGAGAGACAGGTTTCCTAAAAAATGGCTAAGCGAAAAATTTAAATATGTTTCGTATGTGCGCTGGTTAGACAACACCCATCTGGTTTTTTCTACCATCAAATATCCGGGCTGGGTCGCTAAGGAAGGCGAAGATCCAAGGGTGATATCAGTCAATGTCGATACGGATGAGTTCGTTGACCTTGGTTATCGTGGCGAACTGGAATGCCTGAACCACAAAGGTGAACTGATGATCAGATTGCGCCGAGCAAATATGCATAACGATTCGGCAAATGATCATTGGCTGATCGGTTTGGTTGGTCATCCATTACAACAAATTGAATGGAAAAGGGGCCACTTCCTTCCTCAATATACCTGTCGCTTTGCGCCCTATGGCGATCCTATCTACACAACACCGCTAATGGAGTTACCGCCTAATGCAAAGCGACTAATACCACTTTTACCAGGTCATGGCGTATTAAAAGAAACCTTTATTTTTGATTTTCAAGCACGCACATACAAACATCCAGTTGCACTAATTAAGCCTGATGGAAAAAGCATTTCCTTACCGATTCGAAGACCTTTATCTGAAAATTTTGAATATCAGCCATGGAGCAACAATTATTTTGTGAGCAGACCAACGAATGACTCGTGCATCTCCATTGATTTAAACGGAGAAGTGTCAAGGCACCCTCCACCAAAGCTTTTACGTTTTTGGGACTTATCCATTAATGCTACCGGAGGTGGATTCGGCACGCGTATAGGTACTTTGTGGGCAATAAAAGGCAAAAGAGGTAAATGGCGTAAACAAGGCTTGTATCTGGAGTCAGTCGAGGGCTTGCTAAGAATTGAAGATGGCTCTGGCTACGATGCCAATATTTCGCCCAATGGATGTCGGGTTTTAGCTTCTATCCAAAAAGGTGATCCGTGGGCACGTGAATTAGCAAAAGGTGGCGCAATGATTATCGATTTATGCAAATGGGGAGAATTTGAATGACAAATGAAACTGTAGTAAGCACCACTAATCAGCAATCTCCCAGCGCAGAGTTGGCAATCAAACTCCAAACAGGAATAGCCGCAGCCCAGACTGCCTACTCACTAAACAATGGAGGAGGGCTTATTCCCGGCGAACCGCTCAGAACTATTGAAGATTCCTCACTGATCAATGCAGCAGGAGCCCGTCCGTTAAATATCGAAATTCCTGATGGCTACGTTGTACAGGGTGTATATAAAAATACGATAACAGGCTTGGATGCCTATTTTGCAGCGAACCTAAAAACCAAACAATTTCTAGTGGGCTTTGCTGGTACGAATGGATTCGGAAAAGATCGCCCTGATACTTACCAAGACGTTGTACGTCTGGGTGTTGGGCATGCGCAAGAGTTAATAGAAAATAAAAAATTTCGTGAAGATTTTAAATACGCAGTTGAGTATGTTGGCGGCATCGATAATGTCAAAGATTTTCTAACTGCAGGGCAGAGTTTAGCTGCCGCTGCCGCACGAATTTTTGGAGCAATGGCAATTTATGGCGCACCTAATTCGCTGGATGAATCAGCACTGAGGGGTTTAGGATTACGCCCTAATCAAATCAGCGTGGTCGGTATCAATGGACTTGCTACAGAATATGGTCTTAATCAAGCCGGATTTTCAAGTGCGCAAATCAGCGAATTCAATCTAAATGCTGATTTGAATCTGATTGTTACAAAAAACTCCATCACGGGAACCATCGATCTTGTATCGCAAACAGGTGGCAACCAAGGGGGCTCAATTTGGGCGCTAGAAGTCAAAACTGAAACCAGCATGGCTGGTTTACACCGAATGAATTATGGCGTTGCCGAAGGCCTTGCACTGATTGGCGGTGACCTGACCAAACTGACTCCATTAGAACTCAAGCCCTTCTCCCACCAAACAATTAGTGACAACCTCAACAATCTCCAAAACGCCATTCCAATCGCCAACAATAGTCTGTCACTCACTTGGTCTGGCTATGTTTCCATACTTTTTTCCAAGCCAGGAGAAACCGCAGCAGGGATTAGTCTGGGTTTGCAAACCTATTTGGGCATTCCCAAACCTTTAGCTAATGTATTGGGGGCAGCGGCGGAATTATCGATGCGCGCATTACCCATCACGAGAGCCGCTCAGGCTATCCAACTTCTCATTGGTGGCTATGCAGCGGGACAAACAATCGGATCACAAACTACAGCCGAAGTCAGCTTCCCTACCCTGCAATCAGGTTGGAGCCGAACCAACCTGACACCGGCGGATTCAGAAGCTTACTTGCAAGGATGGCGCTTTGTCCTCGACTCAAATACGCAAACAGGTGTGCAGATCGTCAGATCTGGTGGTGGATATTCAGAGGAGGTACATCCCGACGGCACTATCATCTATAGTCATCCGCAATTTGGGCTTGGTGTATTTAATCCCGATGGTAGTGGCACGCTGCATCTGAAAGAAATTGACCCGCTATCCGGCGATATTAAAAGTGCACGCGTATCCATAGAAGCTAATACGCAGACTGAATTAACTGCCGATGGCTGGCGCACTGTAAAACCGCTAGATGCAAATGGTGACCGAGTCCAGCTCACTTACTACAGCGGCACCAAAACTACCGTCTACGAGGGTTCTTACAATATCGTTGATAAAGATGGCAAGCCGGCCCGCATTTTTAGTATCAATAATGAATATCACGCCAGTCTTGCTACTGATTTTTCACTACCCGAAGAAAACTTGTCTTGGACGGTTAACCGCTCCGATCTGGGAAACGGCCACATCCTAATTGTTACTCGTGACGATGACAGGCGTGTAGTCAAAGTAGTTGAAGAAAAAATTCTCGAAATTGGCCGGCGACTTGTTACTACGAGTGATGGCAGCGGCACAATTGACAGCACTCGACTTGAAGAAAAAATCAATGACAATACCGCCCGAACAATCACGCGTGACGGCGATGGAAAAATCACTGAAATCCACGTCGTACAAATTTACTCAATTGATAAAGATACTTTTGTTCTCGACGATGTCGCAAACCACGTCGACAACACCCGCACACTGACCGTCCGCGACACCAACGGCAACATCAAAAAAACCGAAAATATCTCGGTTGACGCAGCACCGCTGCAAATGACGGACAAAGCCAGCAAAGAAATGCAGATGGACGTCGTCAGTTTCCTTAATGCCATGCGCCAGAAGGACAAAGCCGGCATCATCATTTCTACTGCACGACTGGTGCTCGACTACGCGCATACGCAAGGTGTGGTCCCTGCGGTCTATGACACCGTAGCCGGTGACGCGTCCAGCGCACTTAATTTTGTGGGTTCTTTGCGCGCTTTGCAGTCGGGCGACATGCTGGCACAAGTGGGCGGTGCTGTGGGACTGCTCAACAGCACCAATTATTTTGCCAGCCGCATGGCAGCGAACAACACCGGCTATCTGAGTACAGCGCAAACCCAGGCGCTTAATACCGTTGGCGCAATACTCTCCATTGCCAATCTTGCCAACCTCGGCAGCATGATCGACAACCATCAATTCGGTTCAGCCGCCGCCACCACAGTGGCCGCAGCCAACAGCATTGCCTATCTTACTTCTGCGTCCACCAGCCTGATGGGAACCGGGGCCTTGTTCCCGATTAATCCGATTGCCATGATCGTCATCGCCTATGCGCTTGACACACTATTTGCCGAAGACCCGCCACCGCCTCCGCCGCAAGGGCTGCTCAGCTTCGTGCGCCAAGCC
>CANBUY010000216.1 GCA_947372745.1 Comamonadaceae bacterium
GATTAGTAATTGCGGACAAAGTCAGCCTGCATACGGAATTGTCTTTTATCTGCCTGGCAAGCCGGGTTCGCGAACCAGCCATTGCAACAGCCTTATCAATAATGCAAGGTCTTTGGAGTAATTAGTGCCTTTTTAGTAAAATTTATACGATTTTAACTGTGCAAAACCCTTGGGATAACTTTGTGTAATTAAGTGGACAAGTAGCGGATTTGTCTCTGTGCAAATTCTTATACAAAAACTGTCCTGTAGCAGAATGTGCTTTATGCCGTGTTTATTTTTTTCATAAGGCGCTGATTTCATGGAAAAAACCTTACTTATCCACAGAAATGCCCCTTCCTTATCTATTACTACTATTCTTAAATATCAATCTTTAAAACAAAGAGCTAAGTTCAAAAACAAAAGCAGAATAAGAGTTCAGTATTGTTTATAAACCTGTGTATAAGCTGTGGGCTAATTGTGGGGAAATTAAGTTAATTGGCATGACAAGACAAAAATTAAAATTAGGTATCGTTAGTGCATTAGCCGAAGAGCAGCATGGTGTAATTGATGTGATGCTGAACAAAACACAAATTATTCGTGGCAAACGTACTTATACAAGTGGAAGCTTGTGGGGAATTGATGTCGTCTGTGTACTCTCCCGAATAGGAAAAGTCGCAGCAGCAGCCAGCACAGTGACTTTAATTGAACACTTTGGAGTCACCCACCTGCTGTTCACTGGCGTGGCTGGAGGGGCTGCTGAGAGCCTTGCAATTGGCGATATTGTGGTGGCAGAAGAACTGGTCCAGCATGACATGGACAGCTCGCCATTGTTTCCAAAATTTGAAATCCCCATGACAGGGCTTTCTCATTTCAAAACTGATCGTCATTTGACAACTATTTTGCAGCAAGCAGTAGATGTGTTTTTTAAAGAAGATTTTTTAAATGTGATTCAATTAAAACATAGGCGGGATTTTGCATTGACGCTACCAAACCAGCATCATGGATTAATTGCCAGTGGCGATGAATTCATTACCTCAGCAAAGAGAATGAATCAGATAAAGGAAGGTTTGCCGGCAACCCTGGCAGTTGAAATGGAAGGAGCAGCCGTTGCTCAGGTTTGTGTTGAGTTTGGCCTGCCTTTTGCGGTTATGCGCACGATATCGGATTCTGCCAATGAATCAACACCGGTCGATTTTGCAAAGTTCATTGATACAGTTGCAAGCCATTACGCGTTTCATATCGTAAGGCGTACTTGTCTGGCACTGAATTAATGTGTCGTATCAATTGCTAATACATTTAATACTCCGGTCTGGCTAAGCTGCTCACGTAACCAGCGATGACCGGGACTGCGTGCATCGCGCTCATGCCACAACATATCGATATGAACATCTGGCATTGGAAAGGGTAATTCCTTTACCACCAAGGCATCAGTCATTCCGGTTGCTTCGATTAAATGTCTAGGCAATACCATTAACAAATCAGAAGCCGTTACAACTTTACCAGCTGTGAAAAACTGATTTACCGTTAACAAAATTCTACGTTCCCGGTTAAGACTAAGCAAAGCATCATCGACTAAACCACGAGGACGGCCGGAAAAACTGACCAATAAATGATTGGCAGCACAGTAAGCATCCAGCGTTAATTCCTTCTTCGCTAGCGGGTGATTCTTGCGCATTACACAAACATACTGCCCGCGGTACAGCTGCACGTGATGGACTGGCGTATCGGTCGCTCCCTGTAATTGCGCAACAACACCGGGAAAAAAACCGATTGCCAGATCGATATCGCCACGCAAAAGCATAGGTCGGGGTTCGCGCGTAGTCAGCGGGACCATACGAACGGCAATACCTGGCGCTTCACTTTCAATCAGTCTTACCAGACGTGGCAACAAAATTGCTGCAGTTGCATCGGCCATCGCCATACGAAAAGTCGCCTGGGCATTGGCCAGTTCAAATGAACGGGGCGCTACCGCTTCTTCCAGTTCTGCTAAAGCACGTCTGACCGCTGGCCATAATGATTCTGCCCGCGCTGTCGGTTTGACGCCATGGGCTGTACGAATCAATAAATCATCACTCAAGGCTTCGCGCAAACGCTTGACCGCATTGGATACTGCTGGTTGCGTCATTGCTAGACGATTGGCTGCACGCGTCAGATTTTGCTCCGTCATGACGGCATCAAAAACGCGCAATAAATTTAGGTCCAGGGTAAGGAAACTCATGCTTGCCTAAGTCGGAGAAGAAATCTGATTGATATATAGAAAAACTAATATCTGCTATCGAATAATCGAATTAGATTTATATCTTATCTAAATTTATACTGCATAGCAACATTTCTGCTAACGATACAGCTCATTCAAAGACGGAGTTCTTATGAAAATCATTTTCCCGACATTGCAAAATTTCTTTGTTGCTGCTTCAGATACGGCACGCCCTGTTTTGAGTGAAGTATTAAATGCAAGTTTTGCACGTTTACGTTTGGCGAAAACCAGCATAGAACAAAAACGCGTCAAAAGTGCAATGAATCTGAACCGTATGGCTCGCGATGTCGAATCCAGCCAACCGAGTCTGGCTGCAGAGCTACGCAATTTCGCTTCACGCTGATTGGCAAGATTTCATTCCAAATCAGGCACTTTAAAGACTACGTTTTGCGCGTAAGCGCGCAAACGTCAGACCGGTGAGCAATACGCCAATACTGGCAATGGTCAATAAGTAGCTGGTTTGTACTAAATCGAGCAAGGCACCGCCAACGGCTACGCCAGCGGACTGACCGAGAAAAAAACAAGATGCAAAGGCAGCCACTGCCGCACCCCGCCGTTCCGGCGCCATTTGGGTTGCATTAATTTGCAAGGTGTTGTGCATCATATAAAACCCCAGGCCTAAACAAAAACAGGCCGGGGCAGCCAGCCACCAGCCTGGCACATAAGCAATCATCAATAAAGAAACCGCCATCAAGATAGCGCCATTGCGCACTAGTCCTGGCTCACCAAATTGTTTGACCAGTTTTCGTGACTGCAATGCAAACAGTAGTCCACCCAAGCCAAATAACATCACCAGTGAACCGGCAATAGTGAGCGAGATCCCGAGCCGGGCATGCAAATGCGATGCAATGAACGCCATTGCACCAAACACCATCGCGCCTTCTAGCGTAACTATCAGCAATACCGTTCTGGCCCATTGCAGCGCAATGATTTTGCCGAATTCGGAAAATAAACGGCTTAGTGCATTTCCTTCTGCTTTATGCATGCCACGGGCGTGCTCGGGTAGACGATTGTTCAGACGTATCAGTACGATACCAATGGAAATAAATGAAAATGCGATCAAAAAGAATGGTGTTCGCCAACTCAAATAGTCTGCACATAATCCGCCAATGAGTGCACCGGACGACAGCCCAAGAATTTGACCAATTAAAAAGCGGGCAAGCACAGGTTGGCGTTTTTCATAAGGCACGACATCACCAATCCAGGCCATGGATAAAGGAATAATCGAAGCAGCGGTGGCGCCAGCGATGGCGCGCGCAATCAGCAAAAAGTGAAAATCAGGCGCAAGAGCGCAAAGAAGTGCTGTGAACGAGCAAGCCAGACAACCCCATCCAATAACCAAATATTTTCCATAGCGGTCGCCAAGCGGGCCAAACAAGAGTTGCGACAAGCCGTAACAAATACCAAAAACAGTAATGACCAGTGATGCAGTACCTAAGGAAATATTGAAGTCCATTGCAAGTCGCACCAGCATAGGGTCCGTCACTCGCATCGACATGCCACTGCCAAATGCGCCTATGGAAAGGGCAATGATGGCGGTCCCGGGAATAGTCTGAACAGAGGCTGCTGGTGTGACAGTGGTCATTATTTGTTTTTTTATTTAGGTACGCGCTACAAA
>CANBUY010000217.1 GCA_947372745.1 Comamonadaceae bacterium
ATCATACCGTCTTCCCCTCCCTGATCAACTACCGCTAATGGGGTTTGGTGGCGATCAGTAATCGACAAAACCGCACCGATTAAAATAATTTTGTCTTTAAACCAAGTCGGCGGTAAAACTGCCACTGTATTAGCTGGATAAATAACAAATGGTGGCGTTTCAACATCTGGTCTTGGTCGCCAAGCAATTTCAATCAGTCGTTTAGGTGTTTCAACACCAACCGCTTGGGCAATTTTTCTAGCAAACCCTAGTGGCTCCTGAGGATTCCCCTCGCCCGGATAAATCCATCTTACAGAGCCATCAAATGGGTCTGTCGCCATATTCGCTGTTCCCCTTCGACTCTCTGGAACAAAATGGTTTAAATAATCTAATTGATCTTCATTCACAATATTGGTTGAATTTGAATAAGCCACAATCAATGGTGTTTTGAGATCTTGAATGGTATTTTGTAATTGTTTATCCTTAACCTCCTCCGTTGATTGATCAAAGAGGATGTCAAGTGCAATGGCTTTAGCTCCTTTTGTATCGAGGTTTTTTAATAATTGTGCTAAAAAACCTCGATCCACAGGGGAGCGATAGGGAAACTGAGTAACTGTCGCCTCATTAATAGCTACCACCACTATCTGCTGATCTTGTGGCATGGGGGCTTGAAGAGCTGCGGTACGAATATCTTTGGCCTTATTTTCAAGAGTATTTAGAAAACTTAAATAGTGAATACTCAAAAAAGCTAAAGCACTTGCTACCAAAGCAGCTAACAGTGCAGCAAGAAGCTCTTGATATTTGCGTTTAATTTTCATCATTTAGCATCCAGTAATTGCTTAATCAACGCATCTGCCTGTTGAACGCAACCCTTTTCGATCATCCACCCTGTTAAGAGAAGCCCCTCTGGAATATCTTTAGGAATTTCCGATATTTGCAGATTAAAGTCTTCATCATCAATAGTGACGGTTAAATATTGCTGTGCATTTAAAAATTGAATTTTTTCAGATTTATACTGAGACTCGTTCATCGGCCAGATCGTATCCACTTGATAAGATCGATCTGCAGGAATAATTTTAAATTGAACCTCTCGGTCAGAATCTGGCCGCCAAAAGATTGGTTGGGTATCTTGTTGTAAACAACGAATACCTGGTCTCGTTATATCAATCAACCAAGGACTTGGTAATGATTTAGCATCTTTACCAGCACGTATGGTTCCTACAGAATTGGTTCTTGCATCACGTGTTGCTACTAATGCTGCTAATGCAACTTTGGGATCTGTTTGGCTGCTTTTTTTTGGCATTGGTGGCTGATTGTATGGTCCTCGTAAAGTGACGGCAACTCCGTCCGACCGAATCAAAGTTATACGTTCACCTTCTTCTAATTGGATTGCTTTTTCACTGTCAATCGATGCACCTACTTTCGCCTTATAGCCCCTTACATCCATCACAATTAATGGCTCAGCAAATGCCAAATGCAGCGAGTGGATGGATAAACAGGCGACCACGAAAAGCCAAGAGTAGTATGTTCGATTTACTCTCATATTCATCACATCGCTTGAGAGAGGTTCGTTGAGGTGGTTACTAATTTTCGAGTGGTGCCAACTCCTTCAGGGGCTCCATCACCAACCAGATCAAACGCGCCCCAAAAAATTGGGTGAGCAAACTCAGGTTTGGAAACCATCAATAATTGGGCTTGTTGTAAAGCCATAGAAGGACCTCCTTCCAGTTGAGGCCCTAACTGAGAAAAAGTATTTTGCATCAGTTGAACTGTAGCAGCCGAAGAAACACTCCAATGTGTAACTAGCAAATTACGGGCACCAGCATAAAAGAAGGCCTCAGCAAGACCACTAAGAGCTTCCCCACCAAATTTGCCATTTCCGCCAGCCGTATTACAGGCTGACAAGACAACTAAATCTGCATTGAGTTTAAACTGCGCAATCTCACTTGCATCCAGTAATCCATCTTGAGCTTTGAGCGTATCTTTTTCCTGAGTAGACGGCGGTGTAAGAACTAGACCAGGTTCAGATTGACATCTCAACTCCCCAGGTAATAGTCCGTGTGTTGCAAAATAAAGGACTCGATATTGGTTCAGCTGTAATTTCCTTAAATTTTCTTCAGTAGCCTGCTTACCAAGATAGAGGGCTGGACTTTTCCCTGCAGACATAATTTTGCCAATTTGCTGTAATTCATTAGCGGTATCTGGTAGAGATGGCATAGCCAATAAAACGTCCTTAGGAATTGGACCACTTTCACGACATAACTCAATTGCAGTGGACGGCAATGAAGAGGCTGTTTTGTCAGCTACATTCTTAATATTTTGCGGACTCGGTTGTAGCGTCTTTTTAATAGGGGCAAGAATAGGATTGCCAAATCCTAAAAAAGGTAAGCTGGCTGGCTGAATCGGGATAGTAGATCGTTGCTCAAAAAAAGAAGCCAGCGTTGGTGCATGTGAAATCGCGACTTGCTTGATCAACCAATCGGTTTGAGAGTAATCTTTGGTTGTCGGGGGTTTGGTTACCAAAATACTAAACGGTAGACTAGCTAATGGACCTGTCGGAACAATAATCAAGTGTTTCTTATCTTGAATAAAGGTAGTTACTTTACCGAAAATACTTTCAAATAAAGAATAAGATTTGTTGAGATCAAACTCACTAACGGTTCCTTGTGCAGCATCCAGTGCTTTTCTCAAACTTCGAACATCCTCACCAATTTGATCTTGCGTGAGAGGAATCTGAACGATTTGAATATCTTTCTTTGTAATGAACTGTAGGTAACTAGCTTGATTACCCAATAGGAATAATGCGACTGCTTCTTGTGGATCTAAGTAACTTTGTAATTGATTCAAAGGTACAAATCTACCACTGGTTAACTCTGCATAACGCGGATATTTTTTCTCTAATTCAGTTTGTAAATTATTAATTTTTTCACTATTTTCTTTAATTTTTAGGATTAGTTGATCTTCAACTAGTTTGCTACGTTGGTCATCCATCAGCGCAGTTTCCGAAGCGAGTTGGGCTTGATCAGCATCCCTTTTTCGTTCCAAGCTTTGTAACTGATCGACTAAAGAGGAAATATTTGGATCACTAATACGCATCTTGGCGCTAGTCATTGCAAGAGTCTTATCCATTACCGATGAGCTTTGCAACTGAAATGCATCATAAACTTCGTTAAATAAACCTTGTTGCTCTTGAATAGTTTTGAGCGTTGGTGCAATTGCAATAACTGCTTCAGCATAATTTGATAATTGATCAGCGCTTAATACGCCTTTACTACCTCCAGGTAATTCCTTCGCAACCTTGATAGCTTCTCTAAATGTCAGAATAGATTCGGTATTGAGACCCTCATCTTGTAATCCTGTACCTAGTTTAGTGAGTATTTTGACTGTGAGTGGTGAATCTCCAAAAATACCACGTTGGTAAATTAATGCCGTCTTGTAGTATTTAACAGCCGCAGAAATTCTCTGTTGAGCAAGGCTAATGTCCCCCAAAGTCACGAGTATGTTCGTTTTCCAAAACGCAGGTACTGATTCGGTCGCTTGGATAATTTTCAATGCCTCACTAGCTTGTGTAGCAGCACCAACGACATCATCGTTGCGCAAGGACATATTGGCCTGAAAATTGAGTGCCATCGCTAATTCGCCTTGCATTAAATTATCTCGGTCATCTACTTGCCCTGAAAATACTGCCCCAAGCTCAGTATTGTCTTCTTCATTGACTTTTCGCCACTGCCTTACAGCTACTTTGGCGTATTGTTGTCCGTCTTTGTAATTTCTTTGGTTTGCTGCATGGTAGCCTTGGTAACTATACAATCTGGCTTTATCTTCAGGATGCGTTGATTGTT